>NZ_JBFACN010000028.1:0-109213 GCF_040640875.1 Streptomyces sp. NPDC021562 | reverse complement strand
AGCGAACACCCGCGCGCGCTGCGCGCGGGTGTTGCGCTCCCGCTCCGCGGGAGCGCTGGCTGACCGCTGCGCGGTCAGCTCACCCGCCCTGCTGCGCAGGGCGGGTGACGCTCCGTCCGCTGCGCTCCCGGAGCGATGGGGGCTACGCCCCCACGCGGTGCCTTCGCTGCGCTCCGGTCACCGTGTGGCGCTTCGCGCCACAAAGGCCGACCCCGCTGCGCGGGGCCGACCCAACGGGCCTACGGCCCGAGCAGCAGCACGGGGTGCGGCTGTCCTCTGCAGGTTCTGGGGGCTTGGCGCCGGGTCAGCGTCTACGGGACCAAGTACTACCGATTCCCGCAACGTGCAGGGCCGGCGCGGTCAGCCCCAGGAGCATCACGTTGACTGACGAGAACGTGTGATTGGTGCTGATCTCAGCCGCGTTGATGAGGAACGCGATGAAGAACAGCACTGCCGCGACTATGCCGAGCATTACAAACCCCTCTCATAGGAAGTGAAGCCCGTATGCCCGGCCCCCGCCCCCACAGACGTGGGCGGCACCTCCGAAAGTGGTCAGCCCGTGCGGGCATGGGCTGACGGCTTCTCAGGCATGGGCGCGGCGGGGGCTTGCTGCCTTGTGCGAGGCGGCGTGATGCGCGGGCCGGCCTGTCGGGGGGACGGCGAGACGCCGCACGGACAGGCCCGCGGTGGCAAGGAGACCGGTGAAGACGGCCAGGAGGAGGACGGATACCCACATCTGCCGGCTGCCGGGCGCCTGCCAGCCGGTCCAGGCAGAGGATGCCGCCCACAGCAGGACGCCTGCTGCGTAGAAGGAGCGGACGCGGTGCAGCTGTCGCACGGCCCGCAGGAACTGGATGCGTTCGGTCTTCGGTGCCATGCGGGGCCGTGTACCCCGATGCGCCACGATCATCAGGGCCGACGGAATCTCGTGCAGGAGGCTTTCGGGGAGTCTTGCACGTCTGCACCTCGATTGATGCAGCATGTAGCATTGGCGTAATTCAGGGACACCCGGTAGGAAGCTGGGCGTGTGTTGATCTACGAGTACCTTCCGCATGAGCTTGCCCGACTCGGTGTTGTTTCGAGAGCAACTGGACTCGATGACCGTCGGGTGGCGACGCAGGTACGCCTTGCGCAGGAGCGTGCCGGGCGGGCGCGGATGCTCCCGGTGGAAGTGCATCACTTGAGTGAGCTGTTCATCGCGGAGCTGCGGCAGCTGCAGTGGGAACGGATCGCCCAGCTCATGGAGAAGGAGCGGATGGCCTCGTATGTGCCGTCCCGTGACTCGCGTGCCATCCGCTACGAAGAGCAGCGTCTGCAGCGGTTGATGACAGACGTGGACGAGGCCGAGCGGTCAGGTGGCGCGGCTGTGGAAATCCGGCGGCACCGCGTCTACCGGATCGATGCCCGGCCCACCGTCGGCAGCTCCGGCCCGGACATGCCTGCCCTCGTCGTCCATCTGATGGCGGCATCACCGGGTGAAGCGGCCGCGAGAGCCTGGGCCATCCACGGAAGAGACGGTGGCCTCGACCAACGCGGCGGATACCGCATCGCTTCCGTCACACAAATCCTTCCCGAGCCGGGAGAACTCTTTTGATCCAGCTCCGAGAACACCAGGTGGAACAGAAATCACGGTTCCGAAAATGGGTCGGATTCCCTGCAAGATCATCTGTGCCGCCGGAGGGGGCGCGTGGCACGATCGTGTCCGCGACCGGATCGGGCAAGACCATCACCGCCGCCGCGTGCGCGCTGGAGTGCTTCCCCAGCGGCCGGATCCTCGTCACCGTGCCGACCCTGGACCTGCTCGTGCAAACCGCCCAGGCGTGGCGGGCTGTGGGGCACCGCTCCCCCATGGTGGCGGTGTGCTCGCTCGAGAACGACGCGGTACTGAATGAGCTGGGGGTGCGCACCACCACCAACCCGATCCAGCTGGCCCTGTGGGCCGGGAAGGGGCCGGTGGTCGTGTTCGCCACGTACGCCTCCCTCGTGGACCGCGAGGACCCGGAAGACCCTTCGGGCCAGCGAACGGTGCGCGGGCCGCTGGAGGCCGCTCTGGCGGGCGGGGAGCGGCTCTACGGTCAGCAGATGGCCCCGTTCGACCTGGCGATTGTGGATGAGGCGCACATGACGGCCGGGGACATGGGCCGGCCATGGGCGGCGATCCACGACAACGTCCGCATTCCCATCGACTTCCGGCTCTACTTGACCGCCACCCCGCGCATCCTCGCCGCGCCCAGCCCGCAGCGCGGCCGGGACGGCCGGGAGCTGGTGATCGCATCGATGCAGGACGACAGCGCCACCTACGGCACCAGGATCTTCGACCTCGGGCTGGCGGAAGCTGTGGAACGCTCGATCCTCGCCGGGTTCGAGATCGATGTACTGGAGATCCGGGACCCCGACCCGGTCCTGGGGCTGTCGGAGGATGAGCTGCGCGGCCGGCGCCTCGCGCTGCTCCAGGCCGCGCTGCTGGAGCACGCGGCGCAGATGAACCTGCACACCGTCATGACCTTCCACCAGCGGGTCGAGGAAGCCCGCGCGTTCGCCGAGCAGATGCCGGCAACCGCTGTGGAGCTGTACGCCACCGAAGCCTCAGACGCCGCCCTGGCCGACGCTGAGGAACTACCCGCCTCCTCCATCGAGGCCGAGCTGTACGAGCTCGAGGACGGCCGCCACGTACCCCCGGACCGGGTCTGGGCCGGCTGGCTGTGCGGCGACCACCCCATCGCCCACCGGCGCGAGGTGATCCACCGGTTCGCCAACGGCATCAACGCCGAGAACCGGCGCGTACACCGGGCGTTCCTCGCCTCGGTACGAGCCCTCGGGGTCGGCGTCGACATCACCGGACTGCGCGGTGTGGAAGCGGTGTGCATCGTCGGCTCACGCAGTTCCCAGGTCGACATCGTCCAGAACATCGGGCGGGCACTGCGCCCGAATCCGGACGGCACGGTGAAGACGGCGCGGATCATCATCCCGATCTTCCTGCAGCCCGGGGAGGACCCCAAGGACATGGTCGCCTCCGCCAGCTACCAGCCCTTGGTCGACATCCTCCAGGCGCTGCGCAGTCACTCGGAGCGCATGGTCGACCAGCTCGCTTCCCGAGCCCTGACCCGCGGCACCGAGCACCGACGCCTCCACGTCCGCCCCGCCCCCGCAGCGGGAACCGACGGCGGTGACGGTGAGGAGACGAGCGAGGCGCAGCAGGAGGCCGACCGGGTCACCTCGATCGTGGTCAACTTCGCCCAGCCCCGCGACGCCGCCGACATCGCCGCCCTGACCCGCTGCCGCGTCATCCGCCCTCAGTCCCTGGTCTGGCTGGAGGGCTACCAGGCCCTCATCCGGTGGCGGAAGGAGAACGAGATCACCGGCCTGCACGCCATCCCCTACGACACCGAGACCGAGGTCGGGACGACGAAGGACTTTCCCCTGGGGAGGTGGGTGCACCAACAGCGCAAGGCGCTGCGCGCCGGAGAACTCGACCCCCACCGCAAGGAACTCCTCGACGAGGCCGGGATGGTCTGGGAGCCCGGCGAGGAAGCCTGGGAGAACAAGCTCGCCGCGCTGCGGTCCTTCCGGCGGGCCACCGGGCACCTCGCGCCTCGCCAGGACGCCGTCTGGGACGACCCCGCTGGCGGCGGAACCGTGGCCGTCGGCCAGCTGGTCGCGAACCTGCGCCGCAAGGGCGGCCTGGGCAAGGACCCGGAACGGGCCGCCGCGCGCGCAGGACAGCTGGCCGCGATCGACCCGGACTGGAACTGCCCATGGCCACTGGACTGGCAACGCCACTACCGCGTCCTCGCCGACCTCGCCGCCGATGAACCCGATGGCGTCCTGCCCGACATCGCACCCGGCGTACTCATGGACGGCGATGACATCGGACGATGGCTCCAACAACAGCGCAAGCCAGGCATCTGGAAGCTGCTGTCAACCGAGCAGCAGGAACGGCTGACCACGCTGGGCATCAAGCCGCTCGAGGCGCCGCCCGCGGCTCCGGTGACTAGGCATGCGACGAAAGGCCCGAACAAGGCTCAGCAGGCGTTCCAGCGGGGCCTCACGGCCCTCGCACAGTGGGCCGAACGGGAAGGCGCCCACCGGCCTGTACCGCGGAAGGCGGTGGAGAACTTGCCCGACGGGACCGAAACCAAGCTTGGCATCTGGTACAGCAACACCAAGGCCAGGCGGGACAAGCTCACCGAAGAACAGCTCGTCGCGCTCCGGAAGTTGGGCGTCGAATGGGCGTAACAGATCCCAAGCCACGGCCAGGCCCTCCCTCGGATTGGGCCCACCAATCCTTTGTGATTGTTCGGTTACGCACAGCATAAAGCTGTGGTAGATCTGTGGATCTTCGGATCGTCCGGTCGGAGCATGACTGACTCAGAGGTCGGTAGTGGGGGTGGGCGTGGTCGATGTGTTGGCGGACTCGGTGGGTGATCCCGAGCCCTTCGTTCACCCGATTTTTCAGCTTCGCCCTGGCGAGGACAGTGGATCCGAGACCCTCGGCTTGTATCGGTATCAGGCCGAGGTGGCAGCTCAGGCTTGTCTGGCCATGCTCACCCAGGATGTCATCGACTACGTCGTATGCGAGTGGCATGAGGACTTCGTCATCGCGTTCACGAACGGCGAGGTGGAGCTGGTGTCGGTCAAGCACAGCAGCCGCACGCAGTGGACACTCGCGGATCTCTGCAAGGACGGCGGGATAGCCCATCTGTTTGACCGGTGGTCTGCCTGCGGGCGCGCGAGCAACGTGCGGCTTCGCCTGACTACGAATGCGCCCCTCAGTCCCGCGAAAGACAACGCTTCCGCGCTTGCCCGTATGTGCGGTCCAGACCCGGAGCTCGCGGTCGGTAGGGGCACCATGGCCAAGAGCCTGTCGCAGCACCTGCTGAAGGTTCGCTGGAAGCAGCCCTACGACAGCATCCCTGAAGTGCTGCCGGAACTGCGCAAGGTCGGTGACATCGCTGCCCCGCAGGAGTTCATCGAGCAGGTGGCCGCCTTCATGGCAGTGCTGGAGATCGACTACAAAGACGTGCCGTCCCATCGGCACATCACAGACATCAACATTCGGCGACTGCTTGAGCCAGCCATCGAAAGCCTGCAGCTCGATCACGTCGACGTGAACGCCAGCTACAGACGGATCGTCGAACGGGTCGAGCAGGCCAACCGAAGCGAGGGCGAGCAGGGGCAGCTGGCCGCCTACGTCGCCGACTCAAGTCGAGTGCGTTACGACACCCAGATTCTGCGACGTGTCGCGAGCCGTACGCTCTACCGCCAAACGATTTTGGACGAGTTCGTCTATCGCCAAGCGACTGTGCCGACGTACACCCGCGGCCAGGCACCCACAATCGCCCCTGGAGGGGCAGCACTGCGTAAGAAGCTGGCGCAGGGCCAGGTGCCTTCTGACGAGGCCACCTACGCCGAGGAGCTCCGCTCGGCCTGGTACGTGACTTGGTCACAGCGCCGTTCCGGGCTGGCAGGGGACGCCATGGACCTGGAGAACCTGCGCTTGGAGGTCGTGGACACCGTCTTCGACTGCCGGGCGCACGCGCAGAGCGAGGTCATTGACGGGGCTGCCTACGGGCAGCGGATGAATCAGCTCATCAGGCAGCGCCTCACCCCTGAGGTCATCGACACGACCTTGCCTTTTAAGATCAACAAGCTTCACCTTCGGGGTCTGGCGTATCAGCTCTGCGACGAGTGCCACTTCTACTTCTCCGCTCCCTTCGACGTCTCAACTGGGGAAGCATCGTGACGAACGGTGCCGAGCGCCTGGCCGCGGCTGCAGAGATCCGGCGTCAGGCCCGGGGTGATGAGCGGAGGGAAGCGCGCTACCACGAGGCCCGAGTTCTTCTGCTGATCGAGCGGTTCACCACGGCGAAGAGGTCTCTGGACGGCCTGACGAAGCTGGCCAAGCTGGACTTCCTCCTGCGCTACCCGACGATGCTGGAGCGTCTGCTCATCGAGCAGGGAGGAAGCTGGCCGGCGGGGGCGGAGCCCACGCCCTCAGAGCGTCTGGCGGTGGAAAGCCGGATGACGCGGTACAAGTACGGGCCCTGGGACCAGAGGTACTACAGCGTCCTCGGCTCCCTGGCCGGCCGCGGGCTCATCACCTACAGCGGGTCAGCACGCGCGGAATTCCGTGTCACCGCGGACGGAGCGATGGCCGCGTCGATGCTGGCGCAGACCGACGAGTGGGCGGTAGTGGCTCAGCGCATCGCCCTGCTGAAGAAGCACTTCGACAAGTCGGGATCGGCTTTGAAGACCCTCATCTATGATCGCCTGCCCGACGCGGTGGACAGGCCCTTGCGAACGGAAATCTGATGGCCACCCACCTCCGATTTCTCGCTCTGACCGTCACCACCGCCACCGCGGAGACGACGTACCGCTTCGATCAGCCGGCCACCGTCATCAGCGGCCCCAGCGGTGCGGGCAAGTCCAGCCTTCTCATGCTGCTCAAACACGCGGTCGGGGGCACCGCCGTCCTGACGCCCGCAGTACGCGATCACGTCCATTCGGTACTGGCCTCCGTCGTGGTCGGCGAGCAGCACATGATCCTCAAGCGGACGATCAGCGGCGATCGCTCCGACCGTGTCGACGTCCTCGATCCCGAGACGATGGCGCTCCAGCACACTCTCGGCACCCGGGCCGAGGAGGGGCAGGTGAGCCTCTCGGACGTTCTCCTGAACGCTCTGGGCTTTCCGCGCGAGAAGATCCCCACCACTCGCAACGGCAAGGCCACGACCCTCAACCTCACCTTCACCAACCTCTTCCGCTACGTCTACCTGGAAGCCAGCGAACTGGATTTCCAGGTAGTCGGACACCGCGACAACAACTTCAAGAAGCAGCGCAAGACGCTCTTCGAGCTCATGCTCGGTCTCACAACCTCGGCCGTCATGGAACTGGAGAGGCAGGTGAACCAGCTCACCACGGACCTGCGGAAGAAGGAAGCCGAGGAGGAGAACGTCGGCGCCTTCCTGCGGGCCACGGATCCCCGGACCGATGACGAATTGCGCACCGAGCTGGCCGGGCTGCGCGACATGCTGCACAACGCCGAGACCACCCTGCGCACACTGCGGACCGAGGTCTCCGAGACCAGTGCCGCGGACGCCGTCCTACGCGGAGACCTGCGAGCGGCCGTCCAGGCGGCGACGGCTGCCACACAGGAGATGCTCGCCGCCCGGGAACTGGTCGAGGCTCGTGAGTCCGTCGTCGCCCAGGTCGAACTCGACCTGCGGCGCCTAGAACGCTCCGCAACCGCGATCGACCAGCTCTCCCCCTTCAGCTTCGTGGTCTGCCCGCGCTGCGCGCAACGTCTCGAAGCCCGGACTGTCCCGGAAGATCACTGCGTCGTCTGCCTCCAAACCGATCCCGTCGATGACGACGCGGACCCGGCAGCCGTCCGGGAGGCGCGCAGCGCGCTGGAGCAGCAACTGCAGGACGCGCGCGAGCTGATGCAAGCAGACAGCGAGGTCCTGCGCAGGGCCCGTGACCGATCCTCTGAGGCCGAGTTCCTCGCCACCAACCTACGCCGACAGCTCGATGCACAGACACGCGACGTCGTCGCCCCGCGGTTCGACGCCATCGCGGACTCCAGCGCTCGCGTAGCCGCCCTCAACGCGGCGATCGACGCCGTCCTTCACCTGCGCGAGTCGTGGGCGCGCGTACGGTCCATCGCTCAAGCCGCCAAGGACATCACCGCGCGGCGCAAAGCCGCCAACGCCGAGCTCAAAACACGCAAGGCAGAAAGCGATGCCAGACGAACCCTCGTCAGTGACCTGAGCCGTCTTTTCACCACGACCCTCGTAGAGCTGAACGTGCCCTGGGAGCAGTCGGCCGTCATCGACCCGGCAACCTACCTGCCGGTGGTCGACAACACACCCTTCGAAAAACTCCAGGCTTCAGGCGGCAGTATCCAGGCCGGCGTCAACATCGCTTACCACCTCGCGCTCCTGGAATGCGGTCTGACCCACCCCGATGTCCTCGTGCCGTCGATCCTCATCATCGACACCCCCCGCAAAGCGCTCGGCAGCAACCCCGACGACCAGGAACGAGGCCGGCGCATCTACCGCCGTTTCAAAGCCCTGACCGACGCATACGGCTCACGCCTCCAGCTCATCATCGCCGACAACGACACCGCTCCCTTGCCGGACGACGCCTTCAGCACCATCAAACTCGACTACTACACCCGCCCCATGGTCCCCGGCGTCGCCCACCCCGGCCCCAGCCACACCGCACGCACCGAAGACGAATACCAGGCGTAGCCGCCTTTTACGTTGAGCCGGCGGTTCCGGTCGAACCTGGCGAAGGTGGTGAGACAGCCGAGCGGATCCGGTGATCGACTCGGAGTTCGTTCGCCAGGGAGGAGAAGTGGCGTGCGCAGTCGGGATGATCGCGCAGAGCTCCGGCGACCGATCCGGCGGCATCTCCTGTCAGGGTGCGCAGCCAGGGCCTGATCTTGTCCTGCGGCGTCCACTGGTCCCACAACGCGTCCCAGGCGAACGCGCCGTTGCAGCTTTCCTCCAGCAGGTCCAGCTGGGCTGCATCGGCGGCGTGGTGTGCGACGGTGAACAGCCACAGGATGACGGCGTCGACTTCGCCGCGCTCCGTTGACCGGTGCGTGCCCAGGAGCTCGGGCATTGCCCGGACGACCTCGAGTGCTCGAGGAGGGTCCGCCATCAACGCCGGTATGAGCGCCTCGGGGTCGATGTTCAGGAGTACGTCGCAGTACAGGGCAGCGTCGTCGGGATGAGCAGCGGCCAGGGCCACCAATTCCTCTGCCGCATTCGCTGCTCCAGCCTTCAGAGAATCACGGAGTGTTTCGGCCTGTACTACGGGCGGCACAGGAGGTGTGTCGATCTCCTGGGCGATGAGGTCGAGGAACGCTTGCACCGTTGCCGGCCGTCTCCTGGGGTCCGTGCGCGTCGCCTCCCGGACGACCGCGCGCCACGGCCCGGAGTCTGGTATGAGAGGAATATTCTGCTGCGGGTTCCTGCCGGTAACCGCCCAGCCGATCAGTTGCCCCAGGCTGTAGACGTCAGCCGGCGGACCGGCGCTGTGGGCGTCGATGCTCAGCTCGGGGGCGGCGAAGCCCTCCGAGCCCATGCTCACTCCGACCCTGGTGCGCTGCGGGTGAGTGGTCTGGCCAGGAGGACGGCGCGCAATGCCCCAGTCGGCCAGAACCCATCGACCGTCAAGCCGAAGCACGTTGGACGGCTTGATATCTCTGTGCACCCACCCGTGAGGGGAGCCTGGAGCCTGGATGCCATGTGCAGCGGCCAATACCGAGCACAGGCTCTCCACCAGACCCCGCAGTACGGCCGGGTCTCTGAGGTCATCAAGGCATTCCGTTGCGACAGCCTGCGCCTTGGGCATGACGAACCACTTGCCGTCGGCACCGGCGTCCCAGACCGGCATTGCGTTCCGGTGCTCGCTCAGGATGCGGCCAACCTCAATCTCACGAGCCATCCGGGCTCGCTTGGGAAGGGGCGGGTACTTGCCACGCAACTGCTTCAAGACGACGGGTATATCGGTCGGCTTGTGGATCGCATCGAAGACGTCAGCCATGCCGTCTTCCTGGCGATGGAAGGGGAACTTCTCACAGGCGTAGTCCCCGCGCACACCACGCGCCTCGTACGGCGCCGCGCCACAGAGGGCTCTGCTCTCCGCTGTCCCAACTCCGCTGAGACGCTGCGAGACATCGGTCAGCAACACGTGGTCAGGGCCCAGCAAGCGCTGTTGAAGGTCAGCAACAGTGCTGGGCCCGATGTACTTCCCCTGCATGCTGGTGGGCAGGCCCAGCACCGCTACCTGCTCAGCCCGCCCAGGACCCAGACCCTGCATTGCCTCCCGGGTACGGCGCATGAGTTCGGTGTACAGACCGGTAATCTCCGCCCCAGTCAAAGACGGACCCAGCTCGTGGAGAAATGCGATGTTACGCAACTCGATGTCGTCGTGCCTGGGCAGTTCCCGGATACTGATCAGGCCAAGGAAGGCAGAGACCTCGTCTACCTCAGCCTTCAGGCGGTCTGCCACTCGCTGCAAGCACCGCGCGTCATCGGCCCCTTCCCCGTGTGCGAGAGCAATAAGGGAAGCGTCGGCGGGATCGAGGTAGCCTTCCAAACCAGCTGTGAGCCCGTAGGAGAGCCCCTGCTCCTTCACCGCTCCATACGTACGCCATAGGCCCTTCAACGGGCCCCTGGCGAGAACGTCTGTGAGCGCCCAGGGCGTGGTAGCGGCCCGCGTCTTAATCTGCTGAAAATCCCAGAAGGGACGGCCATCAGCCTGTCCCTCGTCACTGCGGACAACGATGATGTCCGCATCGTGCTCGCAGATCACGTGCACCGGCTCGCCAGCGACTATCTCCAGGATGGCCTGCGCAGCCACATGAACCTGGTACTCGTATCCCCGAAGCACGACCGAACCCGAATCGTCCGGCGCAACGGTCCAAATCGGATCAGCCATGCGCGCCCACCCATTCTCCCAAGCACGCAGCGTAAGCGGCGCAGCAGCGGCCCGTGCGGCGGAGTAGAAGTCGGCCAGCCCCAAGGTGCGCACTGTCAGCGGGGCGCGGTCCTTGAAGCCGAACGCTCCCTTGGCCTGGACAACTCGCTCTTCCGCCTGCTGAGTCAGTCGCCCGTCACCTGTCGCCAGCGCCAGCGCCAGGTTCACCCGGCACTGCGGCGAACTGAGGGCACTGTCGATGCGTGAACTCAGGGCTCGTATGCGGGAGTTGAAACCGTCGTATTGGCGGTCGGCAAGCTGTCTCAGGCCATACAGCATCTTGAGTGCATCGCTCTCGCGGATCTGGGCCCGGGCCGTATCGCTCCATTTGGCTTGAACGAACCAGATATCGCTGCCGCTCGGCGAGATGATCACTGCGTCGATGCCCTGGTCGCCTGCGCCGTCCACGACGGCTGCAGCCGCCTCCTCGGCATCACAGCCGGAGAGGATGCGAGCCGTCTCAGCAGCCAGGGCACGGTGGTAGAAGATGATCTCCCGTTGCGCCTCATGCCGAGTCGCGACGTCACTCGTATCGAGGATCGAGCGGTACCTGTTCCGCAGATACTCTCGAACCTGCCGCATATGGAGCGGTCGTGCGGTGTCGGCCATATTGGCAGCTTAGGGCTGTCGGCGGCGAAGGTCCTCGGACCAGTCCCGGAGCCGGTCCTCGAGGACGAGATTGTCGCCGCGGCTAACGGTCTGGAGCAGTTGGGCGCACACGGTCGCTTCGGCGGCGAGACCGGCCGGGCTGCCCAGAACGGGGAAGGCGGCGCGGACGCGGGCGGCGACGTTCGGCTGGAGCAGTGTGTAGGCGTAGAGAGTGGCGCAGTCGAAGCCCTGGGGGGCTTGGCCCCATCCTTCCCAGTCGAGCAGCCGCAGGGGTGATGCAGTGAGGTTCGCCCAGTGCAGGTCGGCGTGGGCTGTGGTCCAGCAGGTCCCGGCCGGGGCCGGGATGCCCACGAACTCGGGGATGGCGCGGTTCATGTACTGCTCGCGCACGGCGACGCGGTCGGTGCCGGTAGCCGAGAGCTTCTCCAGCGTCCCGGCGAGCATTTCCCACCAGGAGTCGGGCAGGTCCAGGTCCTGGCGCAGGATCGGGTCGTCGGACAGGACCGGCTCATCGACGCGGGCCGACAGCTCCGCCCGGTAGGCAGTGCCGTCGTCGAAAGCATCGTGTACCCCCAGGAGTGCAGGCCGGTGCCCGTCAAGGTCGCCGAAGGCGTGCTGCGCGTCCAAGGCGCCGTCCCACAGCTTCCCCGACGCCTTGTCTTCCGGAGCCGACACCAGCCGCAGCCACACTGATTGCCCGGAGGCGGTGCGGGCCGGGGCACCCAGGGTGCGCCCGGCCCAACCCCAGAACTCCCCGCCCGGCTCGACTCGTACGTCCAGGGCCTGCGCGGCTCGGACGTGGTGGGCGCGCATACGGCGCTCGGTGTCCGGGTCAGGAGGAGGCGAGTACACCAGTGATCTCCCGCAACTGGGCGGCGGTCAGGGAGGGTTGAGCGACGGCGTCGGCCGCCTCCCTCCAGTGTGGCGCACCGGCGGCGGCCAAAAGGACGTCCGTCACTCCTGGGCATGACGCGGCCGCGAGGACGCACGCCTGTGCGGGGGTCAGGCCCGGCCGGATGAGGTCGGCCAGCTCTTGGTCGACCATGCCGGGAAGCTCCCCACCGTGCAGCGGAGCCGACGCCATCACCCGCAGGCCCGCGCCGGCGGCGGCCGGGAGCGGGCCCCGGCCGTCCAGGGCCTGCACGATCGGCGTCATCATCACCAGGCTGACCGGCATCTGCAGCGCGACCAGGTGGTGGCTCTGCTGTCCCCCGGCGACTTCACCGGCCAGGGCGAGCAGTTCCTCCACCGTGAACGCCTCCTCTTCTAGGCCCGCCCACGTGGCGATGCCGTACCCGGTCACGTGCCCGGCCGCCACGGCTTCCTCCAGGACGGCGAAGGCCTCGCGGATCGCGCGGTGCAGGGCGGGGCGGTCGCCGGGGTGAGCGCGCTCGGGGTTGTGCAGCAGGACCAGGTCCAGCCGCTCGCGCCCGAGCTGGGCGCGGTTGCGGCGGATCTGCCAGCGCACGTAGTTGGGGGCGAGGCTGTGCCCGGCGGCGGCATGGTCCTGGTTGAGGACACCGTCGTTCACGGCGTCAGCGCCGGTAGTCGCTGTGAAGAACCCGGTCTTCGTGGCGATGCGCACGTGCGGGTGGGCAGCCAGGACCGGGGCCAGGAGAGTTTGTGCCTGACCGGTGGCGTAGTTGGGGGCGGTGTCGATCCACTGCACGCCGGAGGCGGCCGCACCGACGGCCGCCTCCGGGATCGCCCGGCACCGGTAGGTGCCCAGAGCGAGCTCCGCTGTCACAGCAGGCTCCCCACCGTCGCGACCTGCCCGGCAACGAGCTCCTGGACCAGCCCGACGACGTCCTCCAGCGCAAGGCCGGCCGTGTCGGCGAGCGAGGCCAGGTCCACGGTCCGCCCGTCGACCAGCGGGCGCAGCACCGCCTCCGCTTCGGGCGCGAACTCGAACGTGCTCCCGGCGGCGGACAGCGTCACCGTGTCCTCGCCGACCTCCAGCACCGCGCGGGCGGTTGTCAGCCGGACCCGCAGACCGCCGTCGACGGGGACGGTGTCGATGTACGGCAGGCTCGGCACCATCCGGCCCACGGCCTGTCCGTCCATCGCGGCCCGGTAGCGGGCGATCAGCGTGGGGTCGTCCAGCAGTTCGGCGAGCCGCTTGCGCATCCCGTCCACGGCGTCGGCCTGGACGTCCGGCGCGGCGAGCAGCGGCAGGTCGCGCCTCCAGTCCTCGTGCGTGAGCAGCTGCTCGGACACCCACGTCATCAGGTCGGTCGCGGTGTGGGTCTGCAGGCCGCAGGTGACGTGCAGGGAGCGGGTGCCCTGGTCGGCGGAGACCGCGTGCCAAACGCCGCGCGGCACGTACAGAACGTCGCCCGGCCACAGGACCAGGTCGGCGACCGGCTCGGTGGGCGCCTCGCCCGGGTCCTCGATGTCGCGGTAGAGCGGGTACGGGCGGGTGGTGCCGTAGATCCGCCACCGCTTCGCGCCGTCCAACTGCACGATGACCGTGTCGTGGTCGTCCCAGTGCACGCCGAAGCCCTCGGTGGCGCTCCAGGAGGCGTAGAGGTTCGCTTGAACGCGGGTGTGCAGCTCGCGCTCGATCGCTTCGCAGAGCCGGGCGATCGGCGGGTGGAGTTCATCGACGCTGTCCAGGGCGAGCGAGGCGCCCTCCTTCAGGCGGGCGTGCAGTTCGGCCGGGTGCAGGCGGTGCCACACCGTGTGGCGGCGGGTGGCGACCGGTGTGGTGTAGCCGCCGACCAGCAGCGTCTCGCCGTCGCGGGACAGCCGCATGCGCGGCGGCTCCAGGCGGTGGGCGGCGAGGATGTGGTTGAGGTCGTCCCAGGTCATCAGTCCGGCGACATCGAGGGCGCCGGGTACGTGGCGGTGTTCGCGGTGCAGTGCCTGGGCAAGGAAGTCCTCGCCCAGGCACTCCGCGATGGACAGGTGCGTCATCGCGTAGGGCTCCCGATCGTCAGTCGTTGCCGTCGCTCTTGCCGGTGCCGCCGCCGTCGGAGGGGATGGCGTTGCGGCCCCGGGCGGCGACGATCAGCCGACGGGAGCGGACCAGGCCGCCCGTCGACGGTGCGGCGGGCGGGGGCGTGGCGGGACTCTGCATGAGGACCCTCCTCCTGATCGAGCGGCCGGGCCCTGGATAGCCGCGGCCGCGAACACCGTCAGTACAGCCGCGAACCACGGGGGCGATAACCCAGTGATGGGGCCCCCACGGTGGGTATGGTCGTTGGGCTGACGCCCTGTCATTCCACGAGATTTCTTGGGGGACTTGTGGACGACTTACCGCCGTCACCCGCCCAAGTGCCGCGCCATCTGCTGGCCGACCCGGTGTTCGTCCGGGCCCTGCGTGAGCGGGACTTCACCACGGTGTTCGCCATGGCTCACGACGTGGGGATCTCCTTCAACCGGATCGCCGAAGCGTGCGCGCTGAAAGCCGAGCGGGTCAGCCAGATCGCCCGGGGCACCACATCCGTCACCGCCCTCGCGACCGTCGAGCGAATCGCCGGCGGACTGCGCATTCCCGGTGCCCTACTGGGGCTTGCTGCGCAACCCTGGGAGGACACCGCCGTTCTCAGCACGGAGTCCGACCATGGAGAAGATCCGATGAAGCGCCGCAACCTTCTACGCGGCGCCTTGGCCGCCGGCCTCACCGCTCCGGCCCTCGACGCGCTCACCGCCGCCCGGACCGACGTCGACCAGACCCTTTCCCCCAACGTCCCCCAGGACCTGGCCGACCTCGAGGCCGCAGCCGAGAGCTACGGGTACGGCTACCACGGACAGGCACCCACCCGTGTGCTGGCCGACCTGGCCACCGACTTCACGACCCTGCGTCCGCTCCTCACCGTCCCGCAGCCCGCGCCGGTCCGGGCACGGCTGTGCCGGACAGCCGGACAGATGGCCGGGATGACCGCGATCGTCTTACACGACCTGGGCAGCCGCCGGGAGTCCCGCGCCTGGTTCGCCACCGCCGCCCGGGCCGCCGCCGAATCCGGCGACCCCCAGCTGCACGCGTGGGTCCTCGCCCGCGAGGCCATGGTCCCGCTCAACTACGGCGCCCCGAAGGCGGCAGCAGACCTCGCCGACCAGGCCCGGCAGGCGGCCGGCACCCGGCCGACCGCCGCCGCGGTTCTGGCAGCCGCCGTCGCAGCCCGCGCCTACGCCCTCAACAACCAGAGTGAGCAGGCCCGCGCCGCGCTCACCGCAGCCGACGCCCTCATGAACCGGCTCCCCGAGTCCGAGCGGTCGGACACCTGGCTGACGTACGGCGAGCAGAAGCACCACGTTCACCTCAGCCACGCCTACACCACCCTCGGGGACACCGGCCGCGCCCAGGAGAGCCAGCAGCGCGCCCTGGAGCTGTCCGCGCCGACCAGCACCATGACGCGCACCCTGCTGACCATCGACGGCGCCGCCTGCACCCATCACGACGGCGACAGCGAAGAGGCGTGCCGTCGTACGGTCGCCGCCCTGACGGTGCTGCCCGCCGACTTCCGCACCGGCCTGGTCCGCCGCCGCGCCCTGGACCTGTACGAGGCAATCCCCGCCCAGCACTACCATGAGCGTGCCGTACGGGAGCTCCGAGACCTCCTCGCCGCTTGAGGCGGCAGAGGTCCTCAGTAGGCCGGGCTGTCCGGCCACACATGGCGCAGGATCACAGTCCGGCGCACTCCGGCATCCAGCATCGCCTGAACGCGGTGCTGGCCGTTGATGAAGCCATTGCTGATGTAGCCGTCGCCGGAAGGCTGGATGGCGTCGCCGAGGCAGTACAACGTCCGGAACACCTGCTGCTCCCACTCACTCGCGCCAGCCGCAGCGGCGTACTCAAGGGCGTAGTCGACCATGCATTCCGCCTTCACGCCCTCGTGCTGCGCGCGCGACAGGGCGGCGAGAGCCATGTGGTTGACCCGATGCCAGTCGCCAGAGTGGTACCAGCAGCAGGACCGCCCCCCATGCTGCGGGAAAACCAGGTTCGTCCAGCGTCGCCACCAGGGTGTGCCGCCGGACATACAGTCCTCGCGGAACGGGTGGGGCCTCGCCAGGCGCCACAGCGCCATCGCCTCGAACCGCAGGTCCGGCTCCGGTTCCGGCTCGGGCGGCACGTAACCTTTGCCGCGGTCTTCGGCGACCGGACCGCCGACCAGGTGCACGATCTGCTCCGCGCTGATCGTGCACCAGCTCGGATGGCGCACCTGGTACGGCTCGTTCTCACCGAAGGTGACCAACCGAAAGTCCGGCTCCCTACCGAACGCGCCCGGAAACTGCCGCTCGATCCACACCGGCGGCAGTCCCTGGTCGGGGCAGTGCTGCTGCCACACCGCTGCTGCACACGACTCGGCCACGTTGGTCAGGCTCGGGGTCTCTCCCTCGGCTTGAATAGCCACCGCCACTGCCCGCTGCCCCGGTGCCGTGAACAGCTGCAATCGAAACGACGTGCGCCCCGCACGGAACATGTGGTCGTCCACGGTGCGCCGACGCGGAGCAGCGAGGCTCAGCACTTCTGACGGCGTCTCGCCGGACGCGCCGAGAGCTGCAGTATCGGGTCGGGCAGGGGGCGTTTCCTGCGGTACGTCGTCCATGCCGACATCATGGCCGTCGATCGCCTTGAGTACTTCCCCCAAGCCACGGCGGGCACCAGACGAAATGGGATCGAGGCGGTGACGAAATACACGGGGTGGGCGACCTCGCTCACTGGCAGGAACGGGACGATGAAGCCCCGGGTACGCCGCTGGGACAACTCATACCGGGAAACCGCCCTTCCTGCTGGGAGCGGTTCTCAGGTCTTCTCGTGCCGAGTTGTAGGGGGCAGGCCAGGACGGGGCGGTGCGCTGTGGGCCGGTCGGTGCAGCCAGCTTGTTCGGGGCGCTGGCAGTGGTGTGCACAGGTGGGTTCGATGTCATTCGGCTGCCTCGGTGATGTGGACGAGGGTGGAGCCGACGGGGCTTTTACGGACGTGGAGGCGTTGGGTGATGCGGCGGCGCATCTCGGCGACGTGGCTGATGACGCCCACGGTGCGGTCGTGGTCACGCAGAGAGTCGAGGACGTCGAGGACCTGATGGAGGGTGTCGTCGTCGAGGGTGCCAAAGCCTTCGTCGATGAAGAGCGTATCGAGTGCTTGTCCGCCGGCTTCGGCGGTGACGACGTCCGCGAGGCCCAGGGCCAGGGACAGGGAGACGTAGAAGGATTCTCCGCCGGAGAGGGTGTCGGTGTGGCGCTGGTGTCCGTTCCAGGCATCCAGGACTTTCAGGCCCAGGCCGGATTTGGCGCCGCGGGCGGCCCGTTCGTCGGAGTGGACGAGGGTGAAGCGGTGGTGCGACATGCGGGTCAGGCGGGTGTTGGCTGCGTCGACGACCTCCTCGAGGCGGGCGGCCAGGACGTAGGACTCCAGTTGCATGCGGAGTTGGTTGCTGAGCGAGCCGCCGCTGATCAGGCCGTGGAGGTGGTCGACGGTGCGGTAGGCGGCCTCCAGCGGTTCGAGGCTCGCTGTGAAGGCGTCGAGTTGGGTGCCGAGTACGGCGAGGGCGTTGACGCGGTCGGTGGCTTTGGTTTCGGCAGCCGTGGCGCTGGAGTGGGCGGTGGTGGCCTTCTCCAGTTCCGTCACTGCGTGCTCCAGGCATGCGGGAGGCTGGGCGGCGGCGTTCTTGAGGTCGGGTTGGTCAAGGTGGGCGGCCAGGACGAGGCGCTGTTCGCGCCAGCGGGTGATCTCTTCGCTGATCCGGGCGAGGTCGTCGTCGGGCAGCAGGGCGTCCGTGGCCTCGGCTGGTGAAGCGAATCCGGCTGCCTGGGCTGCCTGCTCGGCGCGTTGTGTGGCGGTGCGCAGATCGTCGGTGGTGCGGACCAAGGCTGTGGTGCACTCGGCTGCGGTCTCGAGCTGCTCGGCGAGTTGGGTGAGGTGGCTGATGCGGTCGGCGAGCGTGGCGTGTTGGCCCAGGGCGACAGCCAGGCGCCGGTTGAGAGTCTCGCGCTGGGTATGCAGGCTGTCGTAGGTGGCGTCGATGGCGCCCAGGCGCTGCTGCGCGGTGTTGCGGGTGTTTTCGCGGTCGGTCTGCTGCTGTTGCAGACGGGTGAGTTCTTCTTCGGCTGCGCCTGCGTCCGCGGCTTCGGCCAGGGTCTGGCGGAGGCGGTCGGTCAGCTCAGTACGTCGGGCCGTGAGGTCGGCCAGAGGGGTGTCGCCGCCAGCCTGTCCACGTGCTTCAGCGGCCTCCTGCTCGAGGCCGCCCAGCCTCTGGCTGGCCTTCTTCTCCTCTTGCTGCGCGGCGGTGTGGGCGGCTTCGGCGGCCTGTTCGTCGGCGGCTGTGGGTTGGCCCGGCTGGGGAGTGGCGGGTGCCGGGTGGGTGGCGGAGCCGCAGACGGGGCAGCTTTCGCCGTCCTTGAGGCGGCCGGCGAGTTCGGCGACGATGCCGTCGGTGCGGCGCCGGCGGATGTCGATGTAGGCCGCGGCGGCCTGGTTGAGAATGCCGGTGGCTTTGGTGAGGGCTTCCTCGGCGACGGCGACCTGCGTGAGCAGGCTGTCTCGGCGGGCGGCGGCCTCGCACTGGGTGTTCACCGCGCTGAGGGTGACGGTGAGTTCTCGGCTGGCTTCCTGGGCGATGCGGGCTGCTTGAAGCCGTGCGGTCAGTGTCTCGCGCAGCTGAGGCAGGCCGTTGAGCCAGTCCTGAGCCTCGGTGACGGTGTCGGCCAGCTCGTTGCGTTCTTTTGAGAGCACGGCGAGTTCGTCGGTGAGCTGCTGCAGCGCGGCTTCGTCCGGGAGCAGGGCCTGTGCGGCGCCGATGCGGCCGCGTACCTGTTGCGCGGCCTGGGAGAGATCGTTGCCGTCCTGGGAGGCCTGTTCGGCCGAGAGGAGAGCGCGGGCGTTTGCGTCGGCGGTCAGGGCGAGGCTGTGTTCGCGGGCCGCGGTGTGGGCGTCGTCGAGGACGGTCTGCAGTTGCCTCGCCGTGCGGGCGCACTCGTGTCGGGCGGCGAGCTGTGTGTAGTGGTCGGTGCGTTCGTCAAGCTGGGTCAGTTCCTGCTGTGCGGTGTGGTGTGCCTGCTGAAGGCGGTGCAGGTCGCGGGTGTGCTGCTCGGTGGTGCGGCAGTCGGCCAGCAGCTGGCGGGCGTTTTCGGTGCCGGCGGTGGCATCCTGCTGGAGCGTGACGGCCTGCCGGTGCAGGGCGGCGGCCCACAGACGCGCTTGATCGGTGAGGGTGGCTGGGTCGTCGGGGCGTGGCGCGCCGGTGGAGGGGTCGAGTTCGTCGCCGGCGGCCTGCTGGATGCGTTCGGTCAGGCGCATGACGTCGGCGCGGGCCTCGTCGCGGCTTTTGGCGGTCGTGGTCTTGCGTTCGGCCAGGAACTGCTCGATGAGGCCGAAGCGGCGGGTTCCGAACAGGGTGCCCAGCAGGAGGCGGCGTTCGGAGGCGTCCGCTTGCAGGAACTTGGTGAAGTCGTTCTGCGGGAGCAGGACGACTTGGCAGAACTGCTGACGGTTGAGGCCCAGGAGGGATTCGATCTCTTTGCCCGCCTCTTTGTGGGAGCTGGTGATGCCCTCCCAGCGGCCCTGCCCGTGCTCGTCTTCAGTCCACTGCTTGAGGTCGGTTTCGGGTTTGTGGTTTACGAAGTCGCCCGGGCGGCGCGAGTGGGGCTTCCGCTGCGCGGGCACGCGGCGGATCTGCAGGCGTTTGCCGGCGATGGTTGTTTCCAGGGTCACTTCGGTGAGCAGGTCGGCGGGTGCGTGGTCGCTGCGCAGCCGTGCGTTGCGCTCGCGGGGCGGATAGCCGTAGAGGGCGAAGCAGATGGCGGCGAACAGAGTGCTTTTGCCTGCTCCGGTGTCGCCATGCAGGAGAAACAGGCCGTCGGTGGTCAGGGCGTCGAAGTCGATGCTGTGCCGGCTGGCGAAGGGGCCGAAGGCCTGCAGGTGCAGGGAGTGCAGGCGCATGTTCAGACGGTTTCCTTCTGCTGGGCGTGCACATGCATGTGGTCGACGGCTTCCCGCAGTAGGGCTTGCTCGTCGTCGGTGGGGGCGCTTCCGCGGACGGCGGTGATGAAGTCGTGGGTGATTTCGAGGTCGCCGCGGCCGCGGACCCGGTCTCGGTAGGTGGGGGTGTCGGTTGCCTGGGCGGGGATGGCGGCGGGTTCGTGCTTCATGTCGAGGGTGTGGGCGAAGCGCTGGCGCAGGCGGCTCATCGCCTCGTACGGCCGGGCGGGGTCGGTGAGGGTGGCGTGCAGCCACGCGTCGGTCAGCGGTGCGTGGGCGGGGTCGGACAGCAGGTCCTCTAGGCGCCCGGTGAGCCGGGCCAGCGGCAGGTGCAAGTTGGTGGGGATGTCCTCGTGCGTGACGGTGGGCGTGCCGTCGGCTGCCAGGTCGACCAGGGCCAGGGATTTGGTGTGGCCGGCTTCGGAGAAGGAGTAGGCCAGCGGGGATCCGCTGTAGTGGATGCGGTCGCTGACGGCCTGGGGGCGGTGGAGGTGGCCGAGCGCGGTGTAGTGGATGCCGTCGAACACGGCGGCGCCGGCGTGGGCGACGCCGCCGACGCTGATATCGCGTTCGCTGTCGCAGCTGTCCGCGCCGGTGATGAACGCGTGGGCCAGGACGACGGCCCTGGTGCCGTCTGGGCGGGTGGCGAGGTCGGCGCGGATGCTGTCCAGGGCCGCGGTGAGAACGGCCTGGTGGGAAGGCATCTCCACCTGCATCTGCTCGCTGACCAGGGTGGGATGCAGGTAGGGCACGCCGTAGACGGCGACCGGGCCGTGGGCATCGGCCATCAGGACAGGGCGGGATGCGTCGGCGAGATCAGTACGCAGATGCACGCCGGCTTTGGCGTACAGGCCGGAGCCGATGCCGAGGCGGTGGGCGGAGTCGTGGTTCCCACTGATCATGATCGTGGGGATGCCCAGGTCGGCGAGTTCATGCAGGGCCCAGTTGAACAGACGTGCCGCGTCCAGGCTCGGGATGGCGCGGTCGTAGATGTCGCCCGCGATCAGCAGAGCGTCGACCTGTTCGGTGCGGGCGGTTGCGCAGATATGGGCCAGAACCTTGCGCTGATGGTCGATCAGGTCTTCCCCGTGGAACCGACGGCCCAGATGCCAGTCCGAAGTGTGCAGGAACCTCATGACGCCAGAACGTAACGGGTGAGGCCACAGCAGCGGATGGCTTTTCAGATAAAAACCGTACTTCAGGCGCATGAAGCGGCATGGCAGGACTACTGCGTCGGCACAGCATGAAAGGGAGTGCTGCACTCCGGACGGCAGTTCGACCACAGCTACCTGCAATCCCACTGCGCTACGAGCCGGAGTTCGAACTGCCCACCAGCCCCGGCGACGAGGAGTTCTTCAACGTGAGGCCCAGGACGGGCAGGCACGGCCTACCATCACTGCTTGATCACCGCTGCTGTTGGCAGGGCTTGACGTGCCGGGGACGGGGAGGCGGACTGTGTACGTGTCCGAGGTGCTGGTGGAACGATTCCGCTCGTGCGAGCGAGTGCGGATCCCTCTGCGGCCGGAAGTGACGGTGCTCGTCGGGGAGAACAACGCGGGCAAGTCCAGCGCGATCGATGCAATTCGCCTGCTGACGGACCCCTTGGACGGGCGCCGGGTGCGCTACTTCGAAGAATCCGACGTTCTCAAGCCCGCCGCGGCCGAACGGGGCGGCCCGAGCCTGCAGCTGGATGTCGCCGACATCTCCGCACAGCAAAGCGGCGCGTATCTTGAGGCGTTGCTGCGTGAGGGGGATCCCGACAGCCGCACCGCACGGTGGCAGGTGTCCTGGACGCCACCGCAAACGGGCGGACGGCGCGGCAGTACCGCCTGGTCGCAGGGCGCGGGCCTTCCGGTCACGGGGGAACCTCCGGCACGCAGCGGCGTCCGGCATGTCTACCTGCCGGCGCTGCGCGATGCGGAGCGGGAGCTGGCCTCGGCCGGCGGTGACCGGGTCCGGATGATTCTTCGCGGGCTGCTGGGCGACGACACGCATGTTGATGCCTTCGTGGATCGGATCGGCACCGAGCTGAAGAAGGTGGCCGCGGACCCGGACGTGGTCAAGGTCAGCGAAAAGATCAACGAGCCGCTGCGGGACCTGACCGTCGGCGCGCATCCCCAGATGAGTGAACTGGCCCTGGCCGAGCCCACCTTCGCGTCGATCACCCGGTCGCTGCGCATGCTGTTGGGCGACGCCTCCGCCCAGCCGTTTCCTCTTTCGGCCTCAGGACTGGGCTACGCCAACACCCTGTTCATCGCCACGGTGATGGCCGAGCTGGACGCGGCGGCAGAGGCAGACCTGACCGTGCTGCTGGTCGAGGAGCCCGAAGCGCACCTGCATCCGCAGCTGCAGACCCTGCTGCTGCGCTACCTGCAGCAGCGGGCGCGGGCCTCGCGCCGTCGGCCCGCCTGTGACCCGGCCCAGCCCGCCGGGCACCTGCAGGTGGTGGTCACCACCCACTCCCCCATCCTGTCGGCCGCAGCCAGCGTGGAGGACCTGGTGGTCATGGCCCGCTGCCCGGCCGAGCTATCCGACGGCTGGCAGGCCAGGCCCCTGCCCATCCCTGAGCTGCATCTGAGCCCAGACCGGGTGCGCCATCTGGACCGCTACCTGGATGCCACGAAGAGCGCCCTGCTGTTCGCATCGCGGGCGATCCTGGTGGAGGGCATTTCCGAGCTCCTGCTACTGCCCGCTCTGGCCCAGCGTGTCCTGGCCGCCGGTGAGGACGCCGACGCTCAACAAAACCAGGAAGCATTCGATGCGCTGGAACGGTTCTTCGGCACCACCCGGGTGATCGTGGACGGTGTCGGATTCGAGGTCTATCTGCGGGTGCTGCTGGCGCCGGTGGACGGCATGTGTCTGGGAAGGCGGGTGGCGCTGATCACCGACACGGATGTGGCGCCCGAGCAGCCAGAACCGGCCAGGCTGCAGTCGCTGCGGGAACTGCCCCGCCGCTGGCACTCCCCCGGCGTGCTGCATCTGGCCGCAGCGCCGCGGACGCTGGAGCCGGCCCTGTGGTCGGCCGACAACATCACCGCCTTGCGGGCGGCGTTCCTGCGCTGCGCGCCGCGCTCGGAGGCGCGCTGGGAGCAGGTCGTCACGGCTTCGGATCCCGCCGTGGCATTCGGGGAGCTGTTCGTCACGAAGACCAGCCGGACCCGCACCGGTGCCGATGGAGACGTCACGAAGGGCACCAAGATTTCCAAAGGGCTGTTCGCCCAGGAACTGGCCGACGTGCTGGCCGACCCGACGGTGGCATTCACCGTGCCTGCCTACCTGGCGGACGCCATCCGCTTCATCACCGCCACGGACCGCACTTCTGCGGTGAGCGCGCCATGACCGGGCCGACAGGGCCGGGAGAGACAACGTCGGTACTGGACGATGCTAAAGCGCAGCAGCAGGCTGCCATGGCTGTGTCCGCGCCTGCCTTCGTACCTGCCTGCCCGGGCGCCGGCAAGACGCATGTGATCACCAGTCGGCATCTGCAGTCGCCCCGGCGGCTGCTGCGGCAGGGCCGGGCCCTGATCTCGTTCACGCGTGTGGCGCGTGATCAGATGATCCGCCGCTGCCGCCAGGCAGGCCGCGCAGACCTGGTCCAGGCACCGCACTTCATCGGCACCCTTGACTCGTTCCTGTGGGAGTTCCTGGTCAAGCCGCGGCGGGCGGCCGAGCCCGTGCCCCGCCTGCTGGAGTCGTGGGCGGGCATCAAGGCCACGGTGGAGGGCGTGGACCGGGAGGTCTCCCTGCACCGCTTCCCCATGACCTTGTATCCCTCACAGAGCCCCGCGCGCGAGGCGGTCGCCTGGGACAAACTCGACTACGACACCCGGCAGCTCATCGAGGCCAGCACGTACAGCCAGCAAGCGTGGGAAGACAAGATCCTCGCCACCCGCAAGTCGTGGTGCCAGCAGGGGTATTTCACCGGGCACGAGGCGCGGGTGCTGGCCCTGTGGAACCTGCACAACGCCGAGGCCGCCACCGGGCTGCTGGGACCGCTGCGCTCCCGGTTCGCTGAAGTCATCGTCGATGAGGCGCAGGACTGCTCCGCCGCCGACCTCGCCATCCTTCGACTGCTGCACGACGCCGGCCTGCCGCTGGTCCTCGTCGGCGACCCGGACCAAGCCATCTACGCCTGGCGCGGAGCCGAACCCCAGGCTCTTGGGGCCTTCGCGGCGCAACTGTCCCCCACCCCTCACCGCCTGACCGGCAACTGGCGCAGTTCCCCCGTCATCTGCCACCTGGCGTCCACCCTGCGCACGGGGCAGCGCCCGCCGGACACGTCCGTCGTACGCGACGACGACATCCCCGCCCTGCTGCTGCCCACCCAGTTCGCCGCCTCCGGCAGCCGCCACCTGCACGCTCCGACCGGCACCGGCATCGTCGACGCTTTCCGCGCGCTCGCCGAGGAGTACGCCGTCCCGGCAGAGAACTGTCTGGTGACCGCCTACAAGTACGCCACCTTGCCGGGCATCACCCGAGAGCGGCCCAACACCAACACCATCACCATCCTGGCCTGGGCCCGCACCGTCGCCCACACCCCGAGCGCCTCCGGCGACGACCTCGCCCGGGCCTGCGCGATCGCCGTGCGCGTCCTGTTCGGCTACTGGTATCCGGGCGAGACCGGCGGCCCCGACCGCATCATGGCCGCCCACCGCCTGTCGGCCGGCCAGGTCAACCGCACGGCCTTCGCGTTCCTGCACAGCCTGCCCCCGCCCCACAAAGAATGGGGTCCGCAAGTGTGGCAGGCCATGAAGGCCTGGCCCGCTCTGCCCGGGGCCGCCCCGCAAGGAGGCAAGGGCCGCCCCGCCGGAAAACCCACCCTGTCACGCCCCCAGCCAGCCACCGGCATGCGCACCAATATCGTCCACCAGATCAAGGGCGACGAAGCAGACGGCGTCCTGCTGTTACTGCCCGATGCCGGAAGCGTGCAGCGCTGGGCCACCGCGGACGCGGCCACCGACGAGGTGCTGCGCGTCTGGTACGTCGCCGTAACCCGCGCCCGCCGCCTGGCCGCCATCGCCCTGCCCGAGGACGAGACCGACGCACTGGCCCGACTGCTGACAGAGCGTCAGGTACCTGTCCGTGTTGTGTGAACCGACTGTCGGCCGCGGACACCCGCGTGGACCACGTGCTACTGAACTTGAATGGGTGATGTCGGAGCCGTTCGCCTGACGGTGGTGGGCCCGTTCCGGTAGCCCTGGACTGTGAGATACGCGCAGGGCGGCGGGCTGACCGAGGCCGGGAGGGCCGCCCGAGAGCGGATCCGGCTGCAAGCCGTGGAACGCTTCGAGGGCGGGCAGAAGAACCGGGAGATCGCTGCCGCGCTGCGGGTCAGCGAGCGGTCCGTGGAACGGTGGCGTCGCCAGTGGCGCGAGCGTGGCGGGGCCGGGGTCCTGTCGAAAGGATCCCCGGGCCGACCGAGGCTCAGCGATACGCAGATCGCCAGGCTGGAGAGAGAGTTGGAGCGAGGGCCGCTCGTCCATGGCTGGACGGACCAGCGGTGGACCCTGGCTCGGATCAAGACGCTGATCGGTCGCCTGTTCCATGTCTCGTACACGGTCGAGGGCACATGGCTACTGCTCAGGCGGCATGGCTGGTCGTGGCAGCAGCCTGCCCGGAGGGCCATCGAGCGGGACGACACCTCGGTCGAAGTCTGGAAGAAGGAGACCTGGCCGCGGGTAAGAGCATCGCGGCGGAGCGCGGGGCCTGGATCGTCTTTGAGGACGAGGCCGGGCAGTCGATGACTCCGCCGCGTGCCAGGACCTGGGGCCGGCGGGGCTGCACTCCAGTCGTGCGGGTACGCGGCCGCGGTTCCGGACGAGTGTCGATGGCGGGCATGACTTGCTACAGGGCCGGTGAGCGGGCCCGACTGTTCTATGCGGTCCGTGAGTACACCGGGCGCAAGGACCAGCCGAAGGGCTTCGGCTGGCGCGACTTCCGTGATCTGATCGTCCGGGCCCGCATTCAGCTGGACGGGCCGATCGTGCTGGTCTGGGACAACGTCCGAGTACACCTGACGAAGCCGCTACGCGAGTTTATCGACGCGAACGCCGAATGGCTCACCGTCGTTCAGCTGCCCACCTGCGCGCCCGACCTCAACCCGACCGAAGGTGTGTGGTCCCTGGTCAAGCGCGACATCGGCAACCTCGCCGCCGCCGCCAGCCTCAGCCAAATCACCCGCGCGATCAAGCATCGGCTCAAGACGCTCCAGTACCGGCCAGATGTGATCGAGGGCTGTCTCGCCGGCACCGGCTTGGCCCTGGGCACGTAACTCCTCCCTGCCAGGTCCTGCCTGTCTTGCTCGTCCGGCGATAGGAGACGATGCAGCCCACGCCAGCGCACGAAAGCGAGCAACTTCATGGCGGAGCCCGCTCCGATGGACCTCATCCACCTCGCCGATCCCGACGGGGACCGCTGCATCGTGCGGGTCGTGGGACGGTTCCAGCCGGGCGTGCTGACCGGCCACGACATCCTGCACGCGGACGTACTCGCCTCCACGAGTTTTGTCGACGCCCGGCTCGACCTTTACCTGTTTCAGCATGACCTGGACTCCTGGGAGCAGGAGCTGTCCAACCTGGGACCAGGCCAGACAGCCAGCATTGGCGGAGACCGCGGCCTAAACCTAGGCATCCACATGCACGAAGACAGCTGGCTGTCGATCCAGATCAGCGACCCGGACCGCCTTACGACGCTTCTGGGAATCCGGCCCGAGGGAGACTGGATCGCCGAACACCGCGGGCGCCTGGAACAGGTCCGGCTGACCTGGCCCCGCGAAGTCATCGAGACGGCTCCAGGAGCTTACGAGTGGAGCCCCAACCGCAAGCGGTAACCACCTGATCCATCCAGCCGACATCACGCTTTCAAGTTCAGTAGGGACGAGAGCCCGACCCCACACCGGCGCGGCGGCGCGCGGCGGATGTCCCCGTCTGCTCCGGCGCATCCGGCCGCCGCCAGGGCCTCGCACGGCGTGAACAGTCCCGGTTCCTCCTCCATCAGCCAACCCCGCTCGACCAGCCGCTTCAGCTTCGACCGGAAGCCCTCCACCTTGCTCTTGTCCGTCGACAGGCCCAGCGCCGCGCACAGGTGATGCGCCCACATCGGATGCACCGCGTCCTGGAGGACCTCGACGATGTCCCGGTACGAATCCGGCAGCACCCCCACGGCCAGCCCAGGCGTCCATTGCGGCACCAGCCGCACCCCCACCGGCGATCCCGCGAAGCGGTGCTCCTCCATCTCTGCCCCGCCCGCGTCCGCTGCCGCCCCGGCAACCGAGACCGTCTCGTCGCCGGACAGGATCTCGGTCATTGTCTCCCGCGTGATCTGCAGCCGGGACAACACGTCCTCCCGCTCAGCCAGACGACTGGTCAACTCCTCGATCTGATCCCGCAGTTCGGCGATTTCCCCTCGCACGGCAGCCTCCCGCCGATCGAGCTCCTCCAGCCACGACACCATCGCCGCCTCCAAGACCACCACGACGATCCGCCGTCCGACCACGAACGGCAACGGCGCACGGCGTCACCAGCTCACTCCGGAAGAGCCGCACCCGATTCAGATCGGCCAGCGATTCTCCCGGGCCGGGAGCCCGGTTGCGGCGCTTCCAGCACTCAGGGCAACCTGAGGGTTTGACTGTACGGGTGCGAAACTGCAGCCGGGCGGGCCACTGGTGCCCGCATCTTTCCGCCGAGCAGCGCCACTGGCACCGGTCCGTGGACGACAGAGGCAAGTCTTCCAGCGCCGTACCCGGGCTGGACAGGTTGGACACGAACTCGGCCGTCAGCCGCGCCCGAACTGCATCCACCTCGGTGGCACTTCGCCGTTTACCCATAACGGCAGATCCTGACAGCCATCACTGACAACGGCCGTCCACGGGCCCCAGCGCTGCCCGGGAACGCCACATCTCGTGCCAGGGAAGCACGTCGGTGTCCGGGGGATCCCATGCAATGGGCAGACTGCAGTGTAGGCATCCCCGACTCTGGTGGGTGACGCCCGGCCGCGCCCGCGGCCGGGCAGGTGATGAGTCTCCACCAGACCAAGGGACGGGAAGCCGACACGACCATCCTGCTGGCCGTCGACGAGTACTACGGCCGCGAAGTTGAACCCTTCCCGGCGGCTCACGACTGCTCTACGTCGTCATGACCCGCGCCCGCCGCAACGCGCACCTCGTCGTCCCCGCCAACTCCCATCCTCTGTGGGCACCCCTCGCCGCCGCCCTGGAGTAGTGGCCGGCGTGCCGACCAGAGGCGGCGGCTTATGCAGCCGCAGAGCCGGCACGCAGAGGAAAGGATCACCGTGCACGGCGAGTTGGGCGTGGAGCGTTCTATGTGTCGGTGGGGGCTGGCAGCCGTGCGGTCAGTCGGGCTGCCTCGCGGACTTGGCGGTTGACGTCCTGCCGCATTCGGGCGAGATTGCCCCCCACGCGCCAGTCAGGAGCGGCGCCGAATCCGTCAGCGGACGCGCCGACATCGACGGGGCGGCCAGCAGTTCGTGGTCCCCTCCATCCTGCGGACCAGCCCGTCGCGCATCGCCTCCTCGTCAGCCATGGCAGCGCCCGGTGCGCACGAACCCTCTGTATGTCTGACGCTCTCGGGTGCCCACTCCTTGATCAGCGCATAGCCAAAGCCGTTGCGGCAGGTGGGACCCCGGGGATAGTTCTTCATACATGGTGATGCGATCACGGCGCTTGGAAGATCTGTTCGGGGCGCGGCTGGACGACTTGAGTTACCAGGACATCAAGGGCCTGGTGGGCAACCATGAGGCAGCCGAAGCGGAGGATCTCGACTACAAGCGGGGCCACTACGAGTCCGACGACAAAGGTAAAGAGGAGCTGGCCAAGGACGTTGCCGCTCTGGCCAACCACCGAGGGGGCGTCCTCGTTCTCGGCATGGCGGAGGCCAAGGGTGTGCCGAGTCTGGTCTGCGATGTCGACCTTGATGACCATCACTTGAGGCGCATCCGTCAGGTAATCGCGAACAATACGGCCCCGCCGGTCCCTTACGAACCGATCTGCATCCCGAACCCCGACGCTGCTGGCACTGGCTTCATCCTCCTGGCCGTTCCTCGCAGCCCGCAGGCTCCCCATGCCGTGACAGCCACTCCGACGAAAGCTTCCAGGGACGTTCTTCGCTACCCCCGGCGCAGTGGGAGCCAGACCGAGTGGCTCACCGAAACAGGGGTGGCCACCGCATACCGGGCCCGGTACACAGCAGCAGTCGCGCGCGATGAGCGACTGGCCGAGGTGGAAAGCGACATCGTCATGGCAGTCGTAGAGCGCACCACTCCGCACCTCATCATTGCTCTGGTGCCGGAGGTTCCGGGCGATATGGTCGTCAACGCCAGCACCTTCGAGCGATACCGGGTGGAACTCCTGGGCGCGGAGTTGTACCTCGGGCAGGGTCATCGATTGTTCGGCTACGCCACGGTCGGAGCGCGCAGGCTGATCGCCCAGGAGGGCAGAGGGGACCAGGGTGCGCGGGCGGAACTGCATCGTGACGGCAGCGCAGCCGTTGTTCTCCCCCTTCACACGCGCCAGTCGAAGATCCGAGGCGATGAAGTCGATCTGCAATTCGTCGAACTGGGGGAAGTCGTCTACAAACTGCTGTGTGCGCTGGCGTTCCTCGCCGGCCATGCCCGTGACCGGGCTGCGGCCGGCGGGACGGCTGTGGTCAGGGCTGTGCTAGTGAACGGCATCGGTTCTCATCCCGATGCATCCATGCATAGGGTCGCGGAGTACCGCGATCCGTTGCCAATGACCGTTGACCGCCTGCATAGCGGTGTCGGACGACGCCTGGAAACCAGCACGCAGCCGTGCGAGTACGCTTACTCTGAAGCCACCGTGCTGCTCGATGACATGGCAGACCACGGCAGAGGCCTGCTCCAGGCCGCTGCCGTACTGGCTGACGAACTCCTTCACGCCTACGGCATCCCGGAGACAGGGCTGATCACCGCGGACGGGCAACTACGCACCGCCGGCTTCACTGACCACAACCGGGGCGCTCTCACAGCCTGGGCGAGGGAGCACAACCTCATGGACGCAACATGACGGCCTCTCGGCGGCCCAGAGCTGCGAACGCCGCGTACCGGCTGTCACCCCGGCCGGTGCGGACACGCGCACAAGCCTGCACAGCAGGACGGTTTGACGGCGGTCCTTGGCAAGGTGCTTCGGCGAGCCGGCTGATGCAACGGGCGGCCCCGGGATGACGTCTGTTCAGCAGGTCAGTAGTGTGCGCAGGTGCGCTATACGGTGTGGGATCCCCATTCGATACATGCGTTCAAAAGGGCGGGGCTGACCGGTCAGCAGCGCAGCCTGCTGGAAGGGCTGGCGGAAGCCTCTTCGCAGACCGCAGACCCTGGACGCCGGTAGGCGCGGGCCATCCGCGAGGCCGATCAGCACTGTGCGACCACGATGAGGTCCTCCACGCTGCTCGCGGGTGATTCCGTCGTCGTTGTGACTTCGACGTGCCAGGTGCCGGGCGGCAGGCGGCAGGCGGCTGTGTAGGTTCCCTCCCCGTCCGGGAGGAGGGGGAGGGTCCTGCCGTGGGGAGTGCCGTCGATGTCCTTCAGGTGGGCGTGGAGGACCATCTGTGGGTTGTCCGCCCGGACGCGTAACGGCACTTCCTGCTCGGCCAGTGCCACCGGGGGCAGGTCAAGGGAGAGGGGCGATGGTGGCTTCAGCGCCTCCCCGGGGCGATTGGAGGTGATCTTGTGAGTGAGCTGCCTCAACAGGTGCGTGTGGCGGGGCAGACCGACGTGTTTCACCGGGTAGAACAGGGCGTCGGCGTCGTCGCGCCAGTGCGCGGGGACGCTGCTGAACCACGGGACCGTTCCGTCTCCCCCGTAGTCGGCGCCCCGTTGTCGGCGGACGAAGCGAAGTTCTGAGCCGTGGATCTCCACCGCTTGTTCCGTCGGCTGTCCGTGCCCCGCGAAAACGTGCAGCAGACCACGCGATGACGGCCTCTCCTTGTCGAGGATCTCGCCGTGAAAATCTCTGGAGTGCCGCACGGCATGCTGATCGAGGTCGGGGAGGTCACGATCCGTCAACTTGACCGCGGTGTCGTCCGTGCGGCCCGGCTCGGTGACGCAGGCGTAGGTCGGCAGGAGTTCCACGACGGACGGGAAGGTCCCCGCGATGTCGCGCAGGCGCGCGTTGATGGCTCCCACTCGGCCGCCGAGCCTCTCCGGCGGCCGCGGCAACAGCCGGCCGGTCAGGACTTTCAGCGCTTTCATGGAGCCGCTGAACGGAGTGCCGAGCGTGTACGCCCGCCGGGTCAGCTTCTGGCCGTCGAGGACGTACAGAAAGTACCGGCCGATCAGCCCACCCATGGAGTGGCAGACTAGTTGCAGCCGCGCGTCGGCGCCACCGCCGTTCCGGCGCCACTCGTCCAGACGCGGTTCTACATCGCGCAGAAGCCGACGCGCGTTGTACCGGTTGGACAGCCTCCAGTCGTAGGCGAAGATCATGATCTGCCGGTCGTCCCCGACGCACGTGCGCAGGTGACGCACCAGGGGCCCGTATCCCGCCCCGGCCCAGAAGCCGGGCCAGACCTGCCATCCCCCCATCAGTCCGCGCGGCTCCAGGAAATGGGGAGGTGGGGACGGGCCGTCCCCGATGTCGGAGGGCAGCCGAAGAGTTTCCAACGTCCGGCAGAAGTCCCCCAGGACATGCGCTCCCATGGCGAACGAGGCATCCCATGCGGGCCGTTCCCCCGACGTGTACAGCACGCTGCCGAGGATGCCCGGCACGACCACGATGAGATCCCGCGTCTGACGCTGTTCGAACACGACACCGCCTCAGCTGTCGTGACGGAAAACCCGTCGAACCTGTGGGCTCTGTGGCGACACAGACCCGGACTGACCAAGATAGAGGCATGCGGAACACGGGGGACAACTGGGGAACCGTCCTGGACATCGTCGTGGATGAGTACGGTTCCCCGACTCTGAGAAGGCTGACGCACCTGCGCGCCCATGTGGACGCGCTGATCGGGTTGTTCGTCACCGGGGGCTTTCGCCGGTATCCCGGCGACCGTAGCCGCCCCGAGCACCTCAGCCACCGCCTACTGCACGACCTCTTCCGGGAGTTACGGCTGCCGCCCCGCACCGAGCGGCTCTTGGTGTACTGGGCGGGACACGGCGTAGAACTGCAACGCAGCGGACTGCGTCTGCTCTGCTCGGACACCGCCGTCGGTCCCCAGCAAGTCAATCCGGGGGACTCGATCGACCCGGGCTATCTCGGATCACAACTGGCCATGTGCGGCGCCCGTGACATCGTCCTCGTCATGGACGCCTGTAGTGCCGGAGGCGGTGCTCAGGCGGCGATAGACGCGTTCAGACGCGAGGTCGCCGATCAGAGTCTCATCCACGATCCCACGCTGACCGTCATCAGCGCCGCGGCTTCGGGCCAGGAAGCCCACGAGCACGCACTCAGCGAGGCCTTCCGCGCCGTCCTGGACGATCCGGATGAGAGGGTGATCTACCGAGAGTGGGGACCGCACGACCAGTACATCAGCGTCGAATGCGTGATCCGTGCCCTGAAGAGGCAACTCGGTTCGTCCCAGCGTCTCGACCCGGTCATCTTCGGCGTCGCCCGCAACGACTTCTTCCCCAACCCGCGTTTCGACGCGACTCTTCCGGACGCCGGGCTCGAACGACGCCGTGGACGGCCCGCACTGCTGCGCGCAGACGTCCGCGAGCACTTCATGCTCAAGTTCCGCGGCATCGACACCACGGGCGACGACGGTTACTTCTTCCACGGGCGCGTCGCCGCCCTCCGCTCCATCGTGGGCTGGCTCCGCACGGAAGGCTCCGGCATGTTCGTCGTCACCGGGGCGCCGGGAAGCGGCAAGTCAGCGCTGCTGGGGCGACTCGCCGTGCTGTCTGACCCGTCGTACCGTGAGGAGGTCGACCGGGCCGACCCGCGCATCGTCCGTGCCGCGGCGCCGGGAACCGTGCCCGACATCGGAGCCATCGACGTGGGCGTCCACGCGCGCGGCAAGCACGTGCTGGACTGCGTCGCGGAGCTGGCCGACGCCCTGGGACTGCCCGCCCCTCGCCGTGGCTGGAAAGGCCCGGAGCAGTTCGTGTCCGCCGTCAGCCGGACGGGCCGTCGGCTCACCGTGCTCGTCGACGCGCTGGACGAGGCGCTGCCGGACGCGGTGGATGTCATCGCCGAACGCCTGCTGCGGCCGCTCGCCGACCTTCCGGGCACCAAGGTTCTGGTAGGCACACGTCGTCGCGCCATCGAGGCCGGAGGCTCCACCGCACGGGACCTGATCGCGCTCCTCGCCCCCGAACCCGGGCGGCTCCAGGACCTCGATGACGCTGCCGGCACCACCGATGACATCGAGGCCTACGCCCACCAGCGCCTCATCGACCTGGAAGACTCCCCGTACGCCCTCGCCGACAAAAGGATCATCGAGCAGGCGGCACGGCGCGTCGCGCGGGAGAGCGAGTCGGTGTTCCTGATGGCCCGTCTGTTCACCCGGGCGCTGGCTGGCCGGAGCGACACCCTGGCACTGGACGGTCCGGAGGCGCGCGAGATCTTCCGCAGCCGGGACGTGGCCGAGGTCTTCGCGGCGGACCTGGAGCGGTACGGCATCCTGCGGCAGAAGGCCACCGACCTGCTCGCCCCGCTGGCCTGGGCACTGGGCTCGGGTCTGCCCAGACGTACGGTATGGGCCAACGCGGCGACGGCGCTCACCGGCGGTGCCAGGACGTACACCGAGGAGGACGTGACCTGGGTTCTGGCGCACGCCGGCGCTCACCTGATCGAGGCCGGCGAGGCGGCCCAGAGCGTCTACCGGCTCTATCATCAGGCCTACGCCGACTACCTCCGGCAAACCGTTGCCGAGCCTGACCGCGCGCCCGTCCTCCTCTACGAGGCCGTCCTGAGCACCGTGCCGGGCGCCGACGGCCACCGGAACTGGGCGCGCGCTGGCCGGTACGCGCTCAAACACCTGCCGGCCTACGCGCTGGCCGCCGATCGGCTCCCCCACCTCCTCAGGGACGCGCGCTTCCTGGCGTACGCGGACCCGACCCAGATGATGCACGCCCTGAACACGCCCGAGCAGCAACGCCGTTCGGTGTCACGGCTCTATCTTCGAGTCTGGGACGAGCTTCGGGAGCTGACCCCTGAGGACCGGGCGGCCGTGCTGCAACTGCGGGCCGGCGTCGACGAACCGGACGCGCTGCCGGAGCTGGCGACCGATGCGCTGCTGGGTTGGCGGACCCGGTGGGGCAACGGCCGGAGGACGAACTTCCACGGCGTGCTCGTCGGCGGACCGGCCAGCGCGGTGGGCGCCGTCGCGATCGACCTCGCACCGTCCGGGACGCTCACCGTGGCGGCCTGTGACGTCGAGGGATCGGTCCGTGTGTGGGACGGCGCCTCGGGCGAGCTCCTGCACACGTTGTCCGCGGGTCCCGCCCCGGTGGTGGCGGTGGAGTTCGCCCGTGCCCATGGCCGGCTCCTGCTCGCCGCCGCATCGGATCGCCAGGTCAGCCTGTGGGACGCCCTGAGCGGTCGGCGGGCGGGTGCCATCTGCTCCCACCCCAGGAAGGTGAGAGCGATGGCCTTCGGGGCCACCCTGGTCGGCGAACCGCTGCTCGTGACCAGCGCCGGGGACCGCCGTACCCGTCTCTGGGACATCGAGCGTGGTGCAGCACTGCGGACCTGGCCCGTCGACGGTCTCCGCACGCATGCGCTGGCTCTCACCTCCCTCCCGGGGATCGGTGACGTGCTCGTCGCCGCCCACGCCATGGACCGGGTGAGCGCCTGGAAGATCGAACGGACGGCCGGTAATGGCGTGCCGCGACGGTTGTGGCGCAGGACGGGCCTGCTGTGGGCCCGCCACGGCTTCGCCCTGGGGAAGATCGACGGACGTGCGGTCGTGGTGGGCCGCGGCGGAGTGCTCCCCGAAACAGTGCGTTGCCTGGATCTCAGGACCGGAGAACCAGTCGGCGAAGAAGGGGAAACCAAGGACGGCACGTCCACGCTCGGAGAGATCGGGTTCCTCCCCGAGTGCCTGGCCGGTGTCAAAGGTGATCCCGCGGCCTTCGTGACGGGCGGACCGGACGGCCAGGTCCGGCTCAGCCGTGGGGGCGGCACCGTCGGCGGCTGGACCGGTCACTCCGCCACCGTCGGGGCGGTCGCGGGCGTACGCAACGGCAGCGGTGACATCCTCGTCGTCAGCGGAAGCCAGGACGGGACCGTACGGCTGTGGAACACCGGCGTCTCGACCTCTGAGGACCATCACGAACACGGCGAGTCGCATGAGGACGCCGTCACCAGCTCAGACCTGGTCACACAGCCCGACGGCCGGCTGCTGCTGGCCACTGGCACCACGGACGGAACGGTCTGGATCTGGGACGGCAGGACGGGGCGACGGATCGCTCGGTGCTCCAAGGTCGAGGCGAAAATGAGGCCCAATGACTACATGGCCGCCGCTGATGGGTTGTACCGGAGCCGGCTGAGCTCCGGACACACCGTAAGGGTCACGGCCGTCTCCTGGATTCCTGCCGCCGACGGCCACGACGCCACCCTGGTCTCGGCCGATGAATACGGAGACCTCCAGTTCTGGAGCACGGAAGGCGACCCCCTCGTCAGACGGGAGACCGGTCGCCCGGTGAGCGCCCTGACCACGACCGCCGTCGGTGGCGACGGGCTCCTGGCGGTCGGCCACCCGCACACCATCGCTCTCTACGGCAGCTACGGCGAACGGCCGGACAGCTGGCTCGCCTCGCTTTTCCAGCGCCGCCGTATCGGCGCCGTGGCCTTCGCGCCCCAAGCCGACGGAACGCTCTGGCTGACGAGCGGCGACAGGAGCGGGAGGATCAGTCTCTGGGAGCACCCCTCCGGCAGAGTGGTCGGACAACTCGCCCCCGGCGAAGGCGGCAGGGCGCACCAGGGTCCCGTACGCGGCCTCGTCGCCGCCCTCGGCCGCGAGGGCCCGGTACTGGTCAGCGCCGACGACGACGCCGTATGTGTTTGGGACCTGACGTCCCGGTCCCTCGTGGCCGAGTTCGACTGCAAGCCGGTCCACGCGCCAGCCGCGACGACCACGGCCGACGGGCGGGTCCTGGTCGCCGCACCCACCGCCGACCGCGCCGTGGAGATCTTCGACGCCCGGGCAGGGACGCGGCTCGGCGCCGTCCGAGGCTTCCCGCAACCGGTGTCGACCGTAAGCATGCTCCGCGACCGTCACGACTCCGACGCGGTGCTCCTCGCCGTGGGCCATGGCCGAGTCGTCCACCTCGTGGAACTGCTCGAATCCTCCGACCGCCGGCGCAAGAAGGACACCTCATGACCGCCACGGCCCCGCAGCCGTCACCCTCCGCCCCCGACGGGCTCCAGGCATTTCCACCCGCGCTGCGGCGCGAGCTGCGGCGGGAGTTGCGCCGTTGGAGGGTGGGCACGAACGCGTACGGCGGTACGTACTACGGTCTGCGCATCGTCCTGATCGTGACCAGCGCCATCGTGGCTGCCGACCAGAACCTGGGGCACGCGAAGGGAAGTTGGCTGCTGTCCTGGATGCCGACCCTGTCCCTGGTCGTCGCCATCACGACCGCAGTGGACACCTGGCTCAAGCCGCAGCAGAAGTGGCGGGGCTTCATGGAGTCACGCGACGCGCTGGCCGACCTGCTCGTACAGGCAGAGGGCGGTCTGTCCGCGGAGGAGGTGCGGACCCGGTTCCTGGAACTCCGCCAGCGCCACCGAGAACGCAACATCTTCTGAGTCGAGGATCGTCCCTGCCACGGCGCGCACCCTGTCGGCCAAACCGCCACCCGACCAGGGTCATTGGATCGAAAGTGCCCGGTTATGTCAGGTGAGGCCAAGGGCTCGTAGCGGCCGCTGCTGGTCGCGGCCGTCTGCCACACCTGCACCACCGCGGGTGTCCAACTCGTCCTCATCGACGAAATCCACCGCCTCAACCCCCGTACTCCCGTCGATCAGTTCTCGTGCGATGTCGATGTGGCCGGCATGCCGGGCGTACTCCTGGAGCAGGTGGAAGAGGATGCGGCCAAGGGTGGGTGGCTGGACGCCCGGAGGGAAGCGGCCTCCGGTTCGGGCGGGTGTGTGCAGGTCGGCGTCGGTCTACAGAGACCGCGACAGAGCCACCTCGTACTCGTAGGCAGCCCATACCTGGTCCGCCGGGACGTGGACCGGCACGCTCCATTCGGCGGCCTCGCCGTCCGGCGGGTAGGGCTGGACGTCCTCCGCGGCGAAGCCCCAGCGCATCCAGCGCCGTTCGACCCATCCCAGATGCTGTACGAGTCCCAGTGGTGACCAGCCGAGCTGCTGGACCGGCTTACGCAGCGTGGCCTCGGAGAGTCCGGCGGTCTTGCGCCGCAGGGTGCCCCGGTACCAGTCTAGGTACGCGTGCAGCATCTCCTGCGGGTCCTCGACCGTGGCCCCCGGGCCTGGGAAGAGCTCACCCGGGGTCTCCTGCGGCATCTGGTCTCCTCGTGCGATGTTCGGGTGGATGAGGCGCCCCCTACCCCCGAGGGACCGGTCCCATGCTTCCCGGCCAGGGCGCGGCACCATGACCAGACCGAAGCTGATCGCACCGGACCAGATACTGCGAGGCATCACATAGAGCGAGCCGTCGGGGGTCAGCCAGGCGCGGGCGGGTAAGAACGGCGCAGGCGGGCGCAGTCAGCCGCCCACCTGGCCGATTAGCGTGACGAGGTCCAGCGTCCGATGGGAGAAGCCTGTCTCATTGTCGTACCAGCCGAACGTTTTGACGACTGAGCCACGGCCGACGGCGTCGCTGACCATAGTCAGGGGCGCGTCAAAGATGCAGGACGCGGGCGAGCCCACGATGTCCGAGGAGACCAGTGGGGCCTCGGAGTAGATGAGGAGCCCGTCCATGTCGAACTCGGCCGCCTTGCGGAATGCGTCGTTGACCTCCGTCGCGGTGACCGTGCGGTTCAGCTCCACGGTGAGGTCGACGATGGAGCCGTCGATCACTGGCACCCGCATGGAGGTGCCGTCCAGCCGCCCGGCCAGTTCCGGAAGCACCCTGCCGATAGCGCGGGCGGCACCCGTGCTGGTCGGAATGATGTTGGACGAGGCTGCGCGCGCCCGTCGGTAGTCGCGGTGTGGCTGGTCCTGCAGGCGCTGGTCGCTGGTGTATGCGTGCACGGTGGTCATCAGCCCTCGCTCAATGCCGAACCGCTCGTGCAGCACCTTGGCCATGAGGGCGACACAATTCGTGGTGCACGACGCGTTCGAAATGATCTGCTGGGTGCCGTTGTAAGCGTCAGTGTTGACCCCCATCACGACGGTGAGGTCCTCCCCCTTGGCGGGGGCGGAGATGATGACGCGTCCGGCGCCAGCGCTCAGGTGGCCCGCGGCGTCCTCAGCGTTGGTGAAGGCGCCGGTGGACTCGATCACGACGTCGACGTCGAGCTCCGCCCAGGGCAGCTTCGCAGGGTCTGGCTCCCGCAACACACGCATGGTGTGACGGGCCACCTGCAACCGGTCCCCGTCGATGGTCACCTCGTCGTCCAGCCGGCCCTGGACGGTGTCGAACTGCAGCAGGTGGGCGAGCATGGCGGCGTCGGCGAGGTCGTTGACGGCCACGATCTCGACGCCGCGACGCTGGAGCGCGGCTCGGGCGATGGTGCGTCCGATGCGGCCGAATCCATTGATGGCGATGCGCATGGCGAGAAATCTTCCTCCATCTCTTTTCATTGTTGTGGCGGTTGGTCGGTCGGTCTTCAATACAGTCGCAGGCATGTGCCGTTTGGGAGGGTGCACTTAAGTAACGTCGAGCCATGGCGATGTTGGGGAGGACATGGAGATACGCTGGTTGGAGACGTTCGCCGTGACAGCGCGGGAAGGCAGCATGAGTGGTGCCGCCGAGCGGCTTGGTTATGCGCGGTCCACCGTGACGGGCCATATCCAAAGCCTCGAACGCTCACTGGGTGCCAGGCTGTTCGACCGCCGCTCCCCGGGCCATCCGCTGACCATGTCGGGCGTGGCCCTGCTGGAGCACGCGGAGAACGTCCTTGACAGCATGGAACGGGCTCGGGTCGCCGTCGTCGAGGCGGAGGGCGGCCACAAGGCCCCGCTCCGTCTCGGCGCCACCGACTCGGTCTGTGCATACCGGCTGCCAATCTTCCTGCGCATGCTGTCCCGCTTCATTCCTGATCTGAAGGTCGAGGTGGAGACGGGTCCGGCCACCCAGCTTCGGCAGCAGGTCGTCGGCGGCCGGCCGGAGGTCGTCCTGGTCAACGGTGTGTGGACCGAGGACGACCGCGGGCTGTCCGACTCCCAGCTCCTCGCCCGGCAGAGCTTGTGGGAGGAGGAGACGGTGGTGGTGGGCACGTATGAAGCGGCTGCCTCGCCGCAGCGGGTACTGGTCACCGGCCCGGATTGCGTGTACCGCAATCTGACGGAGCGGGAGATCCTGCGCCAGCTGCCCGACGCGGAGGTGCTCCAGGTCGGCAATCTGGAAGGTGTGAAGTCGGCTGCTCTCGCCGGCCTGGGCGTCGGCCTGCTGCCGCTGGTGGCGGTCAAGCCGTGGTTGTCCAGCGGGCACCTGAAGGAACTTCCGCTGTACACCGGCGCAAAGGTGATCACCGAGGTGGTGTGGAACCTTCGGAAGTGCCCGACGGATGTGGCGCTCCACCTGCAGAGGCTGCGGCTGTCCACACCTGAGCGGACCGCATGAGCGTGCGTCATGCCCTGTCGGCCTTGCGGGCGCGGTGCGCGGCGACGTAGTGGCGGTTGCCGCATGCCGAGGCAGAGCACCAGCGACGGCGTTGGCCCCGGGACGTGTCGAGATACACCATGTCGCACGTGGGGCCTTCGCAGACCCGCAGGTGCCGGCGCTCTGGCGAGCTGAGCAGGCGGATGGCGTCGTCGGCCACGGCGGCGAGCAACTGGTCGAGGCACGGTGGGTGAGCCAGTCGGCGGGTCATCCGCCCCCGCTCGCCCCGGACCAACCGCGACGTCGGCCGGCCCGCCGCGGCGGTGAGGTTCAGTTGGGCGATGTCAGCCTCGGTAGGCTCTTCGCCGCGCAACGCGGTGTGCACGATCCGGTGCAGACGGCCGCGCAGGGCCGTGAACCCGGCCCGCCAGTCCGAGTTGACCGTCAGCGGCTCGTCGTCGGGGACGAGTCCGGAGCGGTGCAGCCAGTCGGCCAGGCGCTCGTCGCTGTCCAGGCGCTCCACCGGGCTCGGCGACAGGCGGGCGCCCACGGTGGCGAGCAGGTCCAGGCAGAGCCGGCCGGCGTCGAAACGCAGTTCGGTGCTGGCGTGCATGGGTGCCTCACTCCCTCCCGGGGGCCAGCGGCACGGCCAGCAGTGTGGCAGCAGCACAGGTCGCCCAGACCAACGGCCAGGAGACCCCGGCCAGCAGAGGCACCATGAGCGGGGCGATGAATCCCGCCGCGAAGACGGTGGTGTTCTCCAGGCCGAGTGCGGTGCCCGCCCGGGCCGCTCCGGCCATATGAGCGATCTCGGTGTAGGCGACGCCGTGCCAGGCGTTGGCGAGGATGCCGGAGACGATCAGCGCCGCGACGACGGCAGGAGTGGGGGCGTGGCTCAGGACGGCCGCCACTGCCAGGGCCACGGTGGCGCCCAGGCCCACTGCGCGCACATACGGCCGACGGGTGCCGGCGTGCTTGTCCGTCCAGCGGCCCGAGGCAACACGGGCGGCTGCCCCGCCGATCTGAACGATGACGATGGCGGTGGCCCCGACGGCGAGCGAGGCGTGATGCGCGTCGTGGAGGAAGACGCCGACGAAGGTGAGGATGGCGAACTGCGGGATCGTCAGCAAGCCCGAGGCGAGCGCCAGCCGCCACACCTTGCCGTCCTTCAGGGGCGAGGTCTGCGGCGCTGATGCTGCGGCCGCTGTGCCGCCGGCCGAGGGCTCCTCCTCCGGGGAGTGCATCCACCGGTAGGTTGCCCCAGCCGCGGCAAAGCAGAACAAGGCGAGGACACCGTAGACAGCGCGGAAGCCGAATCCGACGGCAAGCCAGGGAAGCAGGGCGGAGCCGATGGCTCCACCGGCGGGGATTGCCGTCTGCCGCAGGCTCATGGCCAGCCCACGCTGGCCGTCCTTGAACCATGCCATGACCGCGCGTCCGGACGAGCCGTTGACCGATCCGCCGAGCAAGCCCACCAGTAACAGCCCGGCGCCGAGCAGACCGACGGCCGGCACGGCGCCGCCGGTCGGAACGACCGCACCTGCCATGAGGGCCAGCAACAGGCCCGTGGAGAGCAGGCCGGTGAGCAGGATGCGGCGCTCGCCGAACTTGTCGGTCCATATTCCCCATGGCACCTCGGAGATCGCGATGCCCAGGGAGATGGCGGCCAGGGCGATGCCCAGGGTGCCGTTGGTCAGGTGGTAGGCGGTGCGCATCGCGGTCGAGGTGGTCGGGATTCCCTGGAAGGCGGCCGAGAAGGCGGCCTGGGAGGCGATGCCGATGCCAAGGATGACCCAGCGGTGGCGGGCGCCGAACCGGCGTGCCCCGCTCTTCATGCGCCCTTTGCCTGCGGGCACTTGCGTGGTGAGTGGTACGGACACGAGTGTGCTCCTCCGTCCGGTGCATGGACTGTGTCGCTGCGTCGATACAGCACGTCAGGGTGGTGCGGTGGTCCGCACCCGAGGTGTCGTTGTGCCGCTGCCGCGCGATCCGCTCGCGCCGGCCGGTCGGCGCGTAAGGGTTCTGACTACTTACCCGAGGATCCAGGCCGCCTGCCGGTGGCTCAACCCGTCACCGGCAGGCGGCAACATGGTTCACAAACCGTGAACCGAGCTTGCTGTGCCGATCAGAGCGTGGTAACTGGCTGCTCCCAGACCACGAGCATCACCGCGCCCTGCACGGAGTGCGGCGCGTGGATCGATCCAGGCTCCATGACCAGCAGGCTGCCGGCGGGGTGCGCACCGGCGTCCGTTTCCAGCTGGCCGCTGAAGACGTAGATGATCTCGAATCCCTCGTGCCGATGGGGCTGGGACGCCGCTCCCGGGGCGTATCGCACGATGCCGGCGGCCGGGCCCTGCGGGCCGGTCTGCTCACTGGAGTACAGGCGGTGTATCGCGACGCCGGACCGCCCGTCCGAGGTGAGCGGTTCGAAGGCCAGGTCCTCGACGTGCAGTCCTCGCTCGGCCACACTGCGCAGCACGTTGGGCAGCACGGCAGTCAGGGCGTGGGCATTCATCGGTTCTCCTCCTCAGGAGGTTGAAGGGTGTGGGGTGCGGGTTCGGGAACCAGGGCGGCGCGCCGGACCTTGCCGGATGTGGTGCGCGGCAGGCGGTCGGTGAACGTGATGGAGTGCACGCGCAGCGCCTCGCTGACGCGGGCGTCCACGTGACCGAGCAACTCCGCGGTGTCTACGGCGTGCCCGTCCGCCACCTCGACCACGGCGTGTGCCGCGAGGCCCAGAGTGGGGTGCGCCGTGGGCACCACCGCCGCGTCGCGGACCGCGGGGTGGGAGCGCAGCACGGCCTCCAGCTCGTAAGGGGACACTCGGTGGCCGCCCGACTTGAAGACATCGTCCGAGCGGCCCAGGACCCGCAGGTAGCCGTCCGGGCCGGATTCGCCGATGTCGCCGGTGCGATAGGAGCCGTCGGCGGCCACTGCGGCGGCGCGCGGCCCGCCGACGTCGTAGCCGGCCATCATCCCGACGGGCGAGGTGGTCAGGTCGACGCAGATGGCACCGTCGTCCAGGACGATGTCCCAGCCGGGCAGCGCCTTGCCGAGCCAGCCGGGCCTGCGCTGCATGCCCGGGGTGGTGCCGATCAGCGCGGTGGTCTCCGTCTGCCCATAGCCCTCGCGTACCGTCACCCGCCAGGCAGCGTCGACGGCGTCGGCGACCTCGGTCGGCAGCGGCTCGCCGGCACTGGTGGCCTCCCGCAGCCGCGGTTTGGCGCTGCCCAGGTGCTCGACCATACGGGCCCAGAACGACGGCGGGGCGCACACACTGGTCACCTCGCGCTCCGCCAGCAGCCTCGGGAGCCGCGCGGGGTCGACGCCGCCGTCCGAGGGCACCACCAAGGTGGCCTCTGCGGCGAACGGCACGAAGAAGCTCGACCAGGAGTGCTTCGCCCAGCCGGGCGCGGAGACGTTCAGGTGCCGGTCACCGGGCAACAGCCCATTGAAATAGAGCGACGACAGGTGGCCGATTGGGTACGACGCATGAGTGTGCAGCACGAGCTTGGGCACCGATGTGGTCCCCGACGTGAAATATGCGAAGGCCGGATCGGCGGCCGGGGTCACGGCGTTGGGAAAGAAGAGGTTCGGAGCCTGCCGTGCCGCGCGGTGGTCGTGCCAGCCGGCCACCGGAGGGCCGACCGCGATCCGGGTACGCAGCTCTACTTCGTCGAACAACGGGGCAGTGTCGCTGCGGGCGACGAGGTGGCGAACGCCGCCGCGGGTGATGCGGTCGGTGGCCTCTGCGCGGGTGAGCGAGGTGTAGGCGGGGATGACGACGGCGCCCAGCTTCAGGCAGGCCAGGATCGTCTCCCACAGCTCGACCTGCTGGCCGAGCACGACCATCACGCGGTCACTGCGCCGGATCCCCAGCCCGGCGAGCCAGTTGGCAAGCTGGTCGGAGCGGACCGACAGTTCGTGGTACGACACCGCGCTGACCGATCCGTCGTCTTCCACCAGTTCCAGCGCGGGACGCTGGTTGCCGTCGGCGATGACGTCGAACCACTCCAGTGCCCAGTTGAACATCTCCGGTCTGGGCCAGGTGAACTTCTGGCGCGCCGTGTCCAGGTCGTCGCGCAGCTCCAGCAGCAGGTCCCGCTCGCGGGCGTAGGCGCGGTGGGCGTCGGTGCGGCGGGGCGCGCGCCAGGCCTCCGGACGGTGTGTCACCGGCGTCCTCCTTGCAGGGCGGGCAGCCGAAGGCTCTGGGCCAGCGGGGCGAGCGCGTCCGCAGCCACGGCGTCGGCGTCTGACGTGAACTCGGTCCAGGGCCCCGGGCGTGCGGAGCCGACCTGCATGAACCAGCGCTGGCCCTCCGTGGGGATGCCCAGCGCGTAGAGGCCGTCCACGGCCGATCCGGTCGCGTCTATCGGGTGATAGGGCGCGGCGGTGACCGCCACCCCGCCGGTGTCAAAGGGCTCCTGGCCGGCGGTGTTGGACCAGGGGACCCAGACCCCGGACCGGGTCAGCTGGCGAGTGAGGGGGGAGGGATCACGGGCCAGGTCGGCGCCGGGGATGCGGGCATCGATGAGCGTCTCGCACCACCGGCGGCTGTTCGCGACCTGCGGCGACGACACCGCGAACGCGCCTGCCTCAGGATCGGGTGCGAATCGTGTAGCAGGGCCGACGGCTTCCAGGATCCCGGCATCTATGAGGGCCAGCGTCTGCTCCACCCGCGTCAGCGGCGGGCCAGCGGCGAGGAAGGAGCTGAGCGGCGCGAACCAGCCCAGGAATTCGCGCTGGTGGGATGCAGACGTCAGACCGCCGTAGTCCACCGCGCGGCGAATGGTTCCCCGTACGTCGCGCAGCACGTCCAGGGCGGCCTTGAGCGGGCCGTCGTGATTGCCCAGGCGGGCGTGCGCAATGTCCGCCTCCAGCAGCCCGGTCAGGGCCGCCGTGAACTCCTTGGGGCTGGCGAAGGCGCGGCCGGCGAAGGGCCGGGCCAGCCGGTCGGCGTCCAGCCGGTCGAGATCCTCCAGGCCGAAGCGCTCTGCCAGGCCGCGGGCGATCGTCTCGGCCTGTGCGGGGCCCTCCTCTTCGATGGCAGCGGCGACCAGGTCGCGGTAGCCCTGCTCAACCTCAGTACCGTATCGGGATCGGACTGCGGTGGCGTAGTAGACCAACTGTATTTCGGCGTCGAGCCACGGCCAGACGGTGGCACGGAAGTCCAGTGCGCCGCTCCGGCGCAGCGCGGTGATCCGCTCGGAGGTGAACAGACGGGCCCGGTAGCGCCAGTCGGGGCCTTTCTGGTTCAGCCCGCGGGCTGGTACCGGCACACCGGACCGGGAGCCCGCGATCAGTTGGGGTTCCCGCCCGGAGGGCAGGTAGCGCAGGCCGCCGTGCCCGTTGTCCTCAAAGCGCCCACCACGACCGGTGGTCAGCGCGGCCATGACGTCGTAGAAGGACAGCCCCATGCCCAGGACGGCAACGCGGCTGCCAGGCGCGATGGCATCCAGCGGCATGTCGGCGGCGCTGTCGCCGCGGATGTAGCGCACGCTGGGTTGTGCGTCGCCGAAGGCAGCGAGCTCGGCCTGATGCCCGGAGAGCCCGGTGACCGGGTGACCGGTGGTCAACACCACCCGGTCCGCGTACTCGGTCCGGCCGTCAGCGAGCGTCAGCAGCCAGCCATGGCTCTTCCGTTCCAGGGACGTCACCTCGCCCCGGATGCGGCGCAGCCGCGCCTCGCTGGGCAGGGAGGACTCCAGGGCGTCCAAGTAGAAGTGCAGATAGCGTCCGTAGAGCGCGCGCGGCGCGTAGGAGCTCGGGCCCGGGTAGCCGGGATCGATGGCGGCCCACCACTCGCCCAGCGAGGGACCGGCGCCGGCCCTGGCCGGGCCGGCGTCCGGCGAGCCCGAGAACATGGTCACCTCGCCGCAGGCCGTGTTCATCAGGAACGAGGTGTCCTGGTCGGTGCGCCAGATGCGGCCGGCGCCCACCTCCACCTTGTCGATGATGCTGATGTCGACCCTGCGGCCAGGGCGCTGGGCGGCGAGTCGGGCCGCGAGCCGCTCGGCGACGGCGAGACCACGGGGGCCCGAGCCGACGATCGCGATCCGGTAGGGGGTGCCCCCTGCGGTGAGCTCGACGGCCCGGTCGTGAGCCTCGGCGGTGTAGCGCAGCATGCCCAGCAGGCGCGCGGACGTCACCGCCGAGGTGGGCGAGGCCGCTCCGGGCAGCGGCATCGCCCCGGTCGCGGCCCATACCAGCCTGCCGTCGTCGTCGATGGCGCCCTGCGCGGCACCGGCGTTGTCGCGGTGCAGGCAGAAGGGCACATCCAGGACGCCGTCGGCGAACGCCCGGCGCAGCGCGGTGCCCACGTCCTGGCCGTTGGCCAACACCGCCTGAATGAGCGCGGACGCCTCCCCGTAGACGGTCTCGTAGTCGACCTGCCGGGCCCACGGCAGGGTGCAGCCGTCCGCGACAGCACGTCGGGCGATGGCGGCCGCTCGCTCCAGCGCCTCGACGTTCTCGGCGACGGTGGGGATGCGGTGTGCTTCGGCGGCGGTCTTGACGATCAGCCGGGCGGCACCGCCGCGCACCGCGATTTGCGCGGAGGCATCCAGCAGCAGCTGCGCCCCTGACTGCGTGCGGGGGTAGACCCCCATGTAGGTGTAGAGCACCACGTGCCAGGCCACTGTGTCGGGCAGGTGTTCCTCGGCCAGGTGGTGCAGCGCGGCGAGAGCCTCGATGTCCTGCACCGCGTGCGTCTGCTGCGCGTACGACAACGACACCGAGGTGAGGCCGCACTCGGCGAAGAACATCGCCTCCAGGACGCTGATGGCGATCAGCAAGGACGGCGGGCACATCTGCCCGAGCATGCAACCGCCGAATGTCTCCAGATGGGCCCGGATGCCGCGGTCAGCGGCGGTCTCGGTGAACTCCCGCGCTGCGTCCGCCCACGCAGGGGTGGACTCGGCCAGCGGCAGACGGGAGTACGGCAGGCAGTACGAGACCGGACCGCCCTCTGAGGCCGAAAGACCGGCGTCGACCATCGCCTTGAAGATATGCGCCGGACGCGCGGAGCCGTGCCGGACCTGCACCGGTATTCGGTAGCCGGTGGCCTCAACCACCTTCGCACTGACGTCCGGGCCGTGATTCACGAGAGGGAAGCCGTTCAGGGCCTTCTGCGCGGCCAGAGCCGCAGCGGCGCCGGCGATGTCCTCGACACGGGTGTAGGAGTCGATGGTGATCGTGCCAGCGGTGTGGGCGCGGGTGGAGGCGACGGCCCGTAACCCTGCGGCCATCTCCTCGGGGTCGGACATACCCATGCGCGGCTGCACAACCAACTGGCCGGCGTTACGTGCCCTCTCTACGTACTCCTGGAAGTCGACGATCCTCTGCCGCATCATGCCATGACCTCCACTTCGGGCGCGGCCGCAGACGCGAGCCGCGCGAGAGCACGCCCGAACTCATCAATGTCCGCACCCTCGGTGAAAACGGCATTGAAGCCCGCATCGACCAGCGTTGCGGCCAGATCAGCGTTTACTGCTCCCTGAATCCCCAGCTTTCCTCCAATCATTACCGGCACGCCGGCGACCGTTGGATTCTCGTCCGCGCGCAGCGCGCTGATCAGGCGAATCCCGTCGAGATGGCCATGTCCGTTCACAGAGGAGATGACCACGGCGTCCGGCGCATAGGTGCGGACCGCATTGATCAGCACCTGGTCAGGCACACATGGCCCCAGATTCACCACCTCATAGTCCAGCTCTTCGAGCAGGAGCTGAAGGAACACGAGATTCCACGTATGCGAATCAGAGGATGTGGTGGAGAGGAGAATGCGTCGTGCGAGTCTCTTCCGAATCCCCTCGGACATCTATCTCCCATTGGTTCCGTCGAATGCAAGGACAGTTGGACAGCCCCAATATCGACGGTCACCGGTGATCGGCAAAGCCGGTTTCACGATACGCGAACCGCAGTTCGAGGAAATGATGCAGACTCACCGGAATTTTAGATTCCGAACTCGCACCCCGCGGCGTGGCGCAATGATCACGTAAAGCTTTCCTTTAATCACGGACACCTTGAACTCTTCTCGGTAACGCCTCGTGCCGTTTTGTGATATCGGCCTCCTGACCCATGATCAGGGCGGTGTCCTTTGCGGTGCGACGTTCGAGCACAGTGCGCCACGTGAGCTACTGACTAGTAGTCTGCGGCCATGCCTGATCCCGTCCCCTTCGCCATGCCCACCCGTTTCGACGGAGGCCGAGATCGTGTCGCAGTTGTCGTTCCCGGTGTTGGTTACTCGCCTGCCCGGCCGCTGCTGCACTTCGCCCGGAGCGTCCTGCTGCAGCACGGCTGGACGGTCCAAGAGCTGTGGTGGCAGATACCCGAAGGGCTCGCGCAGTTCACGGTGGACGACCGGATCGCATGGGTGGAGCGGCAGGTCACCGAAGCCATTGAAGCCGAGGCGGGTGCTTGTGGGCTCGTCGTCGGCAAGTCCCTGGCCTCCCTCGCCTGCGGCATCACAGCCGACAGGAACATTCCGGCAGCCTGGCTCACCCCGGTCCTGACCATCAACCATGTTGCCGCGGCTCTCCGGCGAACCATGGAGCCGACCCTCCTCATCGGCGGAAGCGCCGACAAGCTCTGGGATTCACGAATTGCTGCATCCCTGCAACACGACGTCCTGGAAGTACCCTCAGCAGACCATGGGCTGGAACTTGCGGACGATGCCACAGGATCGGTTGAGGCCCTACAGCAAGTCGTCTCTCGGCTGGACCGCTTCATCAGCTCGCTCGACCGCTGAGACCAGCTAACAAGATCGGTTCGGTCGCGAGCGGACGTAACAGTGGGCCGCCCCCTGTTCGGGGGCGGCCAGCGACGTGTGCGTGGTCGTGAAGGGCGGTCGCCTACGCGGCGAAAGGCTCCATGAGGCTTCAGCCGAACGATCTTCCTCATGGGCAATAGGTGAGGCCCGGGGACACTGTCCCCTCCACAACCACACCGTCTGCAACACGGGCAGGTACCCCGGCATTCCCGCCCCTGTGGCACCCGGCGGGGCCGACACGGGCGGGCGCGGGGGCTGTCGGGGCCGTATCAGCAGTTTGGCCAGCTCGCCGATCGACGTCCAGCCGGTCCGCCGCATCCGCCTGGTCGGGAAAGACCGGGGAAGGCTCGAGGCGGCCGGAGCACGGCCCACAGTCATGCACCTCTTTCCTTAACTCCTGAAGCGGACGGGTCGGGGGGCCACGGCCACTATCACCCCGAACGCCGCCAGTACGCTGAATGTACGCTAGAAGTACGCGATGAGTACGCTACTCCGAGTAGGATTAAGGGTGGAGGTGTCTCATGTCAGAGTTGTTCGATGCCGTGGACGCGCTGGTCTCGTCCCGGTCCCCGCTGCCGCCGCCAGCGGAGCGCAGGCGGTTGCGCCAGGCGCACGCGCTCACCCTGGACGAGGTGGCCGCCGCGCTGAAGGTGCGGCGGGCGACCGTCGGCGGTTGGGAATCGGGCAAGACCGAGCCACGGCCGCCGGAGCGGGAGGCGTACGCGCGCCTGCTGGAGCAGCTCGCCAAGCTCTACCCCGCCTCCGAGAGCACCGGCGCCCCGCAGGAGGAGACCGCGGTGCCGCAGCCCGCTAAGGCGTCCGCAGCCCAGGCAGCGGCAGCAGCGATGCCCATGGTGAGCCCTGCGACGCCGTCGCGAGGCGGGGCACCGGACGCTGCGGCCACGGCCGGGCCAGAGAAAGAGGAGTCTGCCTTCACTCCCCCGGCGGCCGTTCGGGCAACGGCCGCCGGGTCGCGTCCGCGTGCCGAGCGGTCGCACGGCTCGCGTCCCCCGGGTGCGAAGAAGGCCTCCCCGGCGACCACACCCGCGCCCGGCGGCGTGTACGCGCACGGCCCGCTGCTCGTCCTCGACGCGGACGCCGACCGGAATGTGACCGGCTACGGCGTCGGCGGTCTGGTCCTGGATGTGCCCGCCAAGTCCCTGCCCGCCCTGATCGAATGGACGCTGGCCGAGGCGCAGCTCGGGACGGAGAGACTGAACGGTTCGGGCAAGGCCGCCGACCCGCTGCTGGTGCTCACCGAGGCCGCGTGTGAGCGGTACGGCCTGCCCGATCAGCTGTCGGAGTCCGAACGGCTCGCCGGGCGGCTCCCAGAGGGGCACAAGGTCATCAAGCAGCTTCAGCGGGCCGACTGGCAGCTCACCAAGCGGGGGCTGGGGCCGTGGGCGCGGATCTACCGCCCGGCCAAGGGAGGCCGCCGTCAGTGCGTGCAGCTATGCATCCCCTCCTGGCGCGCCCTGGACAGCCGCGCGTGGGGTCATGCCGCGCAGCTTGAGCCAGCGGAGCTGGCCCGCGTGCTGGGCGTGTATGCGACGCGGGTGATGACGCCGGTGGGTTCCACCGCGGTGACGGGGCTGCATCTGATGACCGCGCTCAACCCGCCGACCCGCGCCAGCGAGCCGGACGCCGACGGCCGGCGCCACTCCGAGCACCGGCCCGGCTCGCTGGGAACCGAACCGATGGACCCGGCGCCGTGCGAGGCGACCGACGGCCACCCCGTCCTCGCTCATCTCCCCCGGTTCCACGTACGCGGCCCCGACGAGAAGCTGTTCGAGGAGGCCTACGACTGGGCGCGGGACCTGACCGATGCCGAGTGCATGAAGCGCTACCTGGTCGGCCTCGATGTGAATCTGTCGTTCGCCGCAGGCGCCAATGGTGCCGTCGTCGGTCTGGCCACGCCGCCGGTCCACGTCGCCCGACCCGCGTTCGACCCGGCGCTGCCCGGCTCGTGGCTGGTCGACCTCTCCCGCGTCGATCTGTCCCGGGTGAAGGTGGGCAAGCAGTGGCGGGACCTCGACGGGGACTTGCTGCCCTGCCCGTTCACGCCGAGTGGCCAGCGCCCGACGGGTCCGGCCTGGTACGCCACCCCGACGGTCGCCTACGCCGTCGAGCTCGGCTACGACGTCACCCCGCTCGAGGCCTGGGTCCGCCCCGAGAGCGGCCGGTTCCTGGACGGCTGGTACAAGCGACTGCGCAACGCCTACGTCGCGACCATGGCAGACCTCGGCGTGGGCGAGAAGCTCTCCCCGCAGGAGTTCTTGGAGGCGATGGACGGCTACAAGAGCCGTGATCCGCAGTTGGGCATCGTCGTGGACGCGGTCAAGATGACCGTCAAGGGCGGCATCGGCAAGCTGCGGGAGAAGGCGCGCGGCGGCGGCTGGAAGCCGGGACAGGCCTGGCCCGCCCTCGCCCGCCCGACCTGGCGCCCGGACATCCGCGCCGTCGTGATCTCCCGGGCCCGGATCAACATGCACCGCAAAATGCTGCATCTGGCGGCGGCCACCGGGCAGTATCCGGTCGCGGTCCTCTCGGACTGCGCCGTCTACGCCGCCGACGGACCCAGTCCACTGGATGTCCTGCCCTACGACGCCAACGGCAAGACCGTGCCCGGCAGCTTCCGGCTCGGCGTCTCCCCGGGCATGGTCAAGCATGAGGGCACCCAGAGCGTGCTGTGGGGCTCAGGCGTCCTCGAGCACCTCGCCGGTGACGGCCACGTCGCCAACCTCGCCCGCTACATCAAGACCGGCGAGGTCACCGCCAAGGACACCGGAGAGTAAGGGGAATCACGGCATGGTCACGGTCGGGGAAGGACTCGACAAAGCGGTGCAAGGGGCGTTGACCCGTCCCGTCCCCAAGTCCGCCGGGGCACAGATGCGTTACCTGGTCCGCCAGCACCAAGGCAGTACGCGGCGGGTGGCCGAGCTGCTCGGCATCAGCCAGCGCACCGTCGAACGGTATGTGAAGAACCAGATCAAAAAGCCCCGGCCCGAGCTCGCCGACCGGCTTGAGCGTGAGGTCCGTGTGCGCTGGCAGCCGCAGGTGAGGGCCAAGGCCAAGCAGGCTGCGGCCACCACCGGCGGCATCATGATCGATGTCCAGGCCCGTTTCGGCTACACCGCCGCACCCGGCAGCACCGACGACGCCCGCGTACGCCACCTCACCCTCGCCCTGCCCCCACGACACGCTGCCCGTCTCTTCCAGGCCCAGGAAGCCGGTCTCACCGAGGACCAGCTCCGCCAGATCGCCGCCGAGGCCCTGGGCGAGGTCTACTTCCGCGACAGCGGCCGCCGCGCCCACGGCCTCGAAGTGGAACTCACCGACCTCCTCGACCTGGAATTCGAGCTGTAGCGAGTCAGGGTGCTGGACAGGAATCAGAAAAAGGGCCTCGGGCAGCGCTGCGGCAGCAGGGGGTTTCGCGGACCACGCCACGGCAGAGTGACTGAACACCTCATCCGGCGCGGATCCGCCAGGTGAAACCTCACCCGAACGGCTCAGCCGTCGCTGAGATCAGTCCTGGTCCTGGGCGTAACGGGCCGCGTACCAGCCGGAGTTGACGTCAGGGTTGCGCAGGGCCGCCCAGAAACGGTTGTCCGGCATGAGCGGTACCGGTGGGTTGCCGAGGTCGGCGAGCAGCTCGGCGCGCCAGTCGACGCTCAGGCGGCGGCGGATGGTGGCGATCTCGTACACCGCCCGGTGCGGCGAGCCCCATACCGCGTGCACCATTTTCTCCGCGGCCCACCTGCGCAGGTCGTCCCGGTGGGCATGGGACTGGACGAGCACCGTGCGCAGCCGCAGAACGAGCGGTCCAAAGCGGTCCGGCGGCGCTACGGCCTCTCCCCGCTCGAGCGCGTCCAGGACCGCCCGGACCTCGGTGTACTTGGCCAGCCCGGTCTCGACGGCCAGTCTGCGCATCTGCTTTCGCGCAGCCCGGGCCACACACTCGCGGGGCTGGGTCGCCACCAGCGCACCGAGCTCCTGAAGTCCGTGCAAGTAGACCGCCCTGAGTGGCTCCGTGGGGTCGGAGGGCAGGTCCAGCGGCGGGAGCTGTGCCTGCGGCCCGGGCAGGGGGTCGTCGGCACTGCCCCACTCCGGCCGGGGAGCGTACGCCGACTCCCAGATCAACCGGCCGTTGAACGCCACCGCGCTGGAGCCCTTGCCGCTCTCCAACTGGTCGGCCAGTTCCGCCAGATAGGCACCCAGCGAGTCGGCGCGCCCGAATTTGGTTCCGGTCTCGTCGAAGAACCGTCCGATCACGCCGTAGGAGTCCCGGCCTGGGCGACAGTCGATCGTGAGGCCGTCGGCGGTGACCTCGTAGGAACCGAACTTGAGGTAGTCGTGGTGCCAGTAGGACTCGGCCTCCTCCTCGTCCAGGCCTGTGGCGACACTCCGCATGAACCCGGTCGCCTCCACGATCTCCTGCAAGCCGAGCAGCCGATCGTGTGTCATGAACCGGAACGCTTCCTCGCCGCCCCGCGCCCCGTCGTGCCGGCGCAGGGACGCGACCAGGTCGGGAGGGAAGGTGACGTTCAACTCCTCCTGCGCTGCCCGTATCTCGTCATCGGCCGCAGGCGGCCCGAGCGAGGCGAAGGTGCGAGGCGTGTGCTCTCGCAGCCAGGTGTCGATGCGGTCCCAGGAATCCTCGACCAACGCGGTTGTCATACGGCCGACCCTAGAGGCGGGCGCTGACAGCGCGGGCCCACCGGCCGTCGCAGCCAGCGACGGCGGCGCCACCAGACGGAGTCGGCCCCCACCTTGCCCGCATGTCTGAATGCATGACCTTTCCGTGTCCGCGATTCGCGGACACGGGTCCGGGCGCGGCAGGGTGCCCGCCATGGCGACCAACGATCCGGAGACCCGTGACCAGGTACTGGAGGCGGCGGAAGCTGCTGCTGGAACGGTACGGCGACGGATATCCCCTCCGCGCGATGCACGCCGTACGCGCGGCCGCCAACGGCTACGGCGTGCCAGCCGACCAGGAGCCGTCCGAGACCCCGGCCACGGACGTCCTTGCCGCGCTCACTACTCATTACGTCACACGCTTCGCCCTGTCGGAGCCCATACTCATACCGGTCTTGGTGGGCAGCGCAAGTCGAGCAGCAACAGATGTTGCTGCCACCCCCAAAGCCCCCCGTTTCGCGCTGAAGGCAGGGATCACCCCCCTGGACTCCCTCGTGAGGGCCCGGGGCGGGGGCGAGTGTGTGGTGCGCGGCTCGGCGCTTTACCAGTCGGTCAGGTCGACGAGGAGGTCGCAGTGTGGATCGTCGGCAGCTGGCCGTTGGTACTGCTTTTCGTCGAGGAGGCTGGCGATGGAGGCGGCCAGTGCGGTGGAGGTGCTGGTCAGGCGGATGTCGACTCCGACGATGCCGATGCGATCGCGGGACTGCACATACAGTCGCATCAGTCCGTCGCCGTGGATGAGGAATCCGATGAGAAAGGGGTCTTCGTCAGCAACGTCGGACAGGGCCCGCAGCACGGTCAACGCCTGGCCCTGTTCGGGTTCGGGGTCGGGGGTGACGTCTTGCGGGCGGAGACGGATGAGGGTCATGCCCATGACTTCGCTGACGTCGCTTTTGCCGTGGATCTGGGTGTCGGCAAGGACAGTGCGCAGGATGCCCGGGATGTAGTAGGGGGCCACCGCGTCGTTGGGGATCTCGTAGAGGAGGTCCATGCCTGAGTCGGCATCGCCTGCGTGAACGGCGATCCGTGTGGCACCGGGGGCGGGCAGAACGCCGCGCAGGCGGCAGCCTTCGGCGAGGGGTGCGTTGAGGTAGTACAGCAGCTGGCGGCTGACGGCCGCCTGCTGCTCTCGGTCTTCGTCTGTCACTGGTTCATCCAGGCGGGGCACTTGTTGTTCGGCTGGTTCTTGCAGAAGGCGTTGACGACGCCGATGGTCTGGCCGCGGCCCGCGTCGTATTTTCTGTCCGTGGTCGTGCGTGTGTACTGGACGATGACGAGGAAGTCGACTTGTGCTGGCCTCCCGCCGGTCCGGATGGCGACGCCCTCGTGCTCCAGGCGCCCGTTTCTGTACTTGTGGTCGACCTTGTCGCGGAGCGCCTTGTCGAGGATTGAGCATTTTCGGATGTTGTGCCGGTAGGTGAAGTGGTTCAGCCGAAATCGGCGTTCCCGAAGCGGGTGACGAGCTTGCGTCTGTCGGGGTCTGTGGATGTGCAGTGCACGCGGTGGTCCCAGGGATGCGGTTCGGCTGGCAGCGGCCTGGCGTGAGCGGCGGGCGCCGTACTCGCCTGCAGGGTCGCGGTGGTCAGAACAGCGGCAGCTAATGCAGCGATCTTCTTCACCGGGCGATCCTGGCATACGCGCCGTGAAGCGTGCATTGCACCTTTTTTGGCCTCCTTCTTGATCTTCGATCTCGCTGTTGGGCGGAGGCGGCCAGGGAGGGTTTCGGCTCGTTTCCTGCTCGTCCGGGCGGCTGTGAGCAGGCTGGAGAGGTCTGGCCCGCCGCTACGGGGGAAAGCGGCGGGCCAGGATCACCACACTGCCACAGCTGCGCTCGCGTCGTATGGCATGACGGCGAAGTGCCCCGCCACCGGGTGCGGTGTGTCAGCCTGCCAGTCCTCGCTTGGTGTCCGGCAAGCCGGCCGGACACTGTCCCATGCGGCCGCGGGTGCCTCAGCGCGAACACGTCTGCCCGTCGGGTACTTCCAGGACATCGGGATCGGCTTGGAGGTTGTCGCGGAGCAGCGCGCTCACGTGGCGGGCGAAGCCGGGGCCCGGCAGGGGGATCTCGAAGTCGTGTCGGAGGTAGCCGATGTCGACGGCGGTGGGCAGATAGGCCATCAGGTCGGTGACCGCGCTTGCCCGGTGGTGGCTTCTGGCGAGCTGGCGCAGGACGCGCAGCATGGTGGTGGGGAACTCGCCGAGAGGGTGGTTGGCAGGGGCCCATTCCCCTTCGCATGCCGGTGTCTGGGCGGAGGTGTCGTCGGTGGGGACGGGGGCGGCGATGGCGTCGGTCTGCTGCTGCCACCAGTCCGCGATGTCGTCTTCCCCGTTGGACAGGTGATGGAGGTGGAGGCAGTAGGCGGCCGCGCTCTGGCCCGCGCCGGCGGCGTACTGCCACCAGAAGCGGGCGCCGTCGGCGGTATCGGTGAGCTGCAGGACGCAGGCCAGAGCTAGGGCGCTGCGGGGAGCGGGGACCTGGTCGGTGACGAAGTCGGCGACGTCGGCGGGCGAGGTGTGTGACAGAACGGTCTCGCACAGAGCCCGCAGGTCTTTGGCCGCCTCGGCTGCCCCGCACCCGTCCTCGGCCTCTTCTGGTGCGGGCGGCGGGGCGGAGGCGGGCGGGACGACGTCGGGGGGCACGATGCGGTCGCGTGCCAGCAAGGCACGCGACAGGATGTCTTCGATGCAGGTCACGAGATGGTCCCTTCCGGGTCGGTCGGCGGGCTGCACAGGATGCTGTCGAGGAAGCGGATCGCGTGGCGCTCGTCGGAGCGCACGGTAGCCAGCGGGACGCCGAGCAGGTCACTGACCTCTTCTTCAGTCATCCCGCCCAGGGAGCGCAGGACGATGACATCGAGTTGGTGGCCGGGCAGCCGGCTCATCGCCCGGAACAGAGCCTCGGTCTCGGTGAGCTGTTCGACGGCGGCCTCGACGTTCTCGGGCCCGCTCAGACGGCGCAGGGCGACGGTGTCGAACGCGGTGTGTGTGAACTGGGGGCGGCCGTCGATGAGGGGGGTGCGGGACATCACCGTGGCGCGCAGCATGGTCCAGGCGTGGCGGCGGGTGTCGGCGCTCGCCAGCGCCTTCGGCCACGACAGCCAGAGCTGGTCGTAGGTGTCCCGCACCGCGGCCTCGCGCTGCGGATCGGGCAGGAAGACGCTGGCGTAGAAGTCGTAGCCGGTCTCTGTCAGAGCGCGGAACGCGGTGTGGTCCATGGGCGGGGCGGGCCGTACCGCGATGGCCTCGGAGGAACGCTCGTCGTGCCACACGCGGGACTTGCGGCGCAGTTCGGGGGCGGCCTGCCGCCACAACCGGTACAACGGCCCTGCCGGGACTCCGAGTTCGGCCGCGAGCGCCCCCAGCAGCTCCCAGCGGGGATACAGGCGGCCGCTCATCAGCTCGGAGATCTTCGACTTGGCCATGAGCAGGTGCCGGCTGAGCACGCTCATCGTCAGCTCGGACTCCAGATAGGCCTCCCGCAGCGGCTCCAGCCACGCGCGGTGCGCCGCGTCACAGCTCTCCACGATCGGTCCCAGCGGCCTTCCGGCGCGGCCCGGTCGGGAAGGGGACAGGCCGTCGCGCGATGCACGGGAGGGCCGGATGGACAGATCATCGGGGGGACCACCGGGGGCCTGCGGCGGGTCGGGTGGTGTCACGGCGCACTGTCCTCCTCACGAACTGCTGCTTCCTCCACCCGCCGCCCCGGGACCGCGCCAGCCTGCGGGCGCAGCGCGCTCGCGATCTGCTGCACCGTCAGCCCCAGCGCGGGCGCCAGCGTCGCGACCGCCGCGATCTGGCCCGCCACGGCCATCACCACGCTCCACGCGAACACCGTCAGTACGACGGCGATGATCACGCGCCCTATCGGTCGAAGCTCCATAGACGTTCTCCTCAAGGTGGTCGGCCGGAGAGCAACTCGCTCGCCGCCCGCCAGCTCATCCGGAGGCTGGCGGGTTCCCTGGCCCGGACGGGTGCCGAATCCGTCCGGCGGGAAGGTCAACCAGCATTACGCGCCCACAGGTTGCTACGCCACGTGATCAAGCATTCACGGAACAATGAACTTCGATCCCGCCCGTCCACCGCCCACACCTGATCGGGCCGGGCCCCAAGACGAGCACGCCTTACGCCGTGTGGTGAGAAGTTCCCAGTTCTCCTTGCAATCCGGCGCCGCACCAACGTCAATGGGAGACAAGGCACCCTCGGTGTCGGCTTCCATCCGGAAGGGCCCGCCCCCGTGCCGAGACTCAACCAGGGGGCGAGCAGCACCCGCTCCCGCCTGACCCGGCGAATGGGTCAGGCGGGAGCGGAGCGGTCCACACGAGACAGATCCGACCGTAGCCCACCCCACTGACAGCGCACCCCGTCTGTGCCCCCAGAGCCTCCATGCGCCCCGGCGCACCACCCCCGGCCAGACCCGGCGGGTCCGTCAGCACTGCACTGTGAACGGCCCGGCACCGTCACTTCCGCCCCAAGAGGCGTGCGGCCCGCAGCCCCGAGGGGAAAGACCAGCGGCGCCGCGGTATGACATCCGATGCGCCGCCACGGCGTGCCGTATCGAAGCGCCCCGTCCGTGTCCGGGCACCCCAACTGCCAACCCGCAGACGCGTTGCCCACGGCACCGGAACTACGGCACGACCGCCTCCTCCCGGACGCTGGCGACGAGGCTTCCGCAAAGCCGATATGACGCCAGGACGATCAGGCCGTCTCACCCCCGACGGTGTGACTAGTTCGCCAGGCGGGTGAACCTGCAACCGACCAGCCGCGACGCTGCCGCTCCGGCCGCTACGAAGATCACAGCCTGTCCGTGTTCTTTGACTGGAGACCCTCCGTGCGCCTCGTCCGTCCCCGACACACTTTGCTCGTCGCGCTGTTCGCGCCGCTCGTCCTGCTCACCCCCACCACCGCCCACGCTGCGGCTCCCGGGCGTCTGCCCGCCCGGCACGCAGTCGGCGAGACGGTCACCCTGCCGGTCCGCGACGCACTCTCCCAGCTCACCGTGGCGGACGAGGACCGCACCGGCTACACCCGGGACAAGTTCAAGCACTGGACCGACGCGGACAAGGACGGCTGCAACACCCGTGCCGAAGTCCTCCTCGAGGAAGCCGTCACCGCGCCCGAGGTCGGCCCGAAATGCGCGCTCACTGGCGGGAGCTGGTACTCGCCGTACGACGACCGCTACCTCGACAGCGCGAGCAAGTTGGACGTCGACCACCTGGTCCCGCTCGCCGAGGCGTGGGACTCCGGTGCCTCCGCCTGGACTCCGAAGGAACGCGAGGCCTACGCGAACGACCTGGACGACTCTCGGGCGCTGATCGCCGTCTCGGCGGCCTCGAACCGGTCCAAGGCCGACAAGGACCCCACCGAGTGGCTGCCGCCGTACACCCCGTACTGGTGCGAGTACGTCACCAACTGGGTCGCCGACAAGACCCGCTACCAGCTGAGCGTCGACCCCGCTGAGCACAACGCGCTCGCGACACGTCTCGCCGCCTGCCCCGACCGGCCCATCACCGTCACCCTCGCCCGCTGAGCAGCCGTCCGGCCCGTCACTACGGCGGAAGCAGGTGACGGGCCGGACAGAAAGAAGCGGCCGACGCCCTGCCTGACAACCAGACCGTCAACGCGCCGCCCGTGAAACTCTCACCCGCGCCATCGAGCGTGGCACCGCTCTTGCCCAGGTTCTGCGCGGGAACACGACCGCCCGAGCCGGCACGCCTGCTGACGCGACCCGGCGGTCGCGCCTGCTCCGCACGCTCCCCCAGCAGCCGTGCCCGCCCGAGGCTGACGGCCAGGCAGGCAGGACGGTCTGGCAACAGGTTCAGGGCACCGGCGGTGCGGCGGTTACGGCCGGGCAGCCCCGGTAGCGCCTAGCCGGTGATCCGGATACTCCAACATCTCGGGCGAGTTCATCCATCCGTGGAATCTGCTCCCCCGTCGTCCGGCCTGTACGGCGATCTCCGGTTTCCCCTCCTCCAGCCGTACCAGCATCGTCCCGACGAGTACTTCCCGCCGGTCATGTGCTGTGCCAGCCGGCAGCAGCACCCCTGGCCAGTCGGCGCATTACCACCTAACATCCATGATGTTGACGATACTTGCGCAGTTTATGGGGATGTTTTGTAAAGTGTGCGATTGCCCCGTGGCGTGTGTCCGGGTGCCCGTCATGGGGGGATCGTCGCGTGAGTCAGTATCAGCCCGGGCCGTGGGCCGTCCGTCCGCCTGAGCCCGTCCGCATGCCTGATATTCGCCCGCTGCACAAGCGCAAGCGTGTGTGGGCCGGTGGTTTCGCGCTGCTCGCGGTCGGTGCCGCGTTCGGTGGCGGCAGTTCCAGCGCGGCCAGTCCCGCGCCGCGCCCTACGGTCACCGTCACCGCGACCGCGATGAAGTCGGCCGCGCCGGCACCGGCGGTCACCGTGACGAAGTCGGCGGTGCCAGCCCCCACGGTCACCGTGACCAAGACGGCCAAGCCGGCGTCGGTGGCCACACACAAGTCGAGTTCCGGGTCCTCGGGTGGCGGCAGCGGCGGTTCGGCATCGGGTGGCTCGTCGAGTTCCGGCGGCACGGCTGATTCAGCAGGGGCTACCGCCCTGTGCAATGACGGCACCTACAGCTACGCCGCTCATCACCAGGGAGCCTGCTCCCATCATGGCGGTGTCGCTGTCTTCTACCGGTAGCAGGGCCGCGGCGCGGCTGCGGTCAGGTGAAGTAGCACAGTTGCCGAAGCGGCCCCACCGGCTCGCCAGGCCTCATCGGTGGTGCTGGCCGCAGAGCAGCCAGGCCCTGTAGGCCGGAGTGGTCGCGGCGCAAGCGGTGCGCTGTGCGTGAGGAAGGCAGGAACGGAGAGGAACCGTGGCTTTCGGCTTTCGTGTGGGTGTGCCGGGGATGAGCGTGCGGATCTCCACTCGGGGTGTACGCACCTCCGTGGGGCCCCGCGCTGCGCGCATCAGCATGGGCAGCGGCGGCACGAGGATCTCTTCGGGGCTGGGTCCGTTGTACGCCTCCAGTTCCCTGGGCGGAGTGCGCCGCCGCACCAGCACGAGCCGTACAACCCGCTCGCGGGCTGTGGCCCCGTCGGCGGCGCAGTTGGAGCGTGCTCGCCGGCAGGCGGAGCGGGCCCAGCAGGAGGCGGAGCGGGATGCGGCGATTGCCCAGTTGGAGGAGTTGCGGCGGCAGACGACCAGTGTCCATCTGCAGTCCTTCCCTCCTGCCCGGCCGCCGGTGGTGCCCGGGCCTCAGCAGCTGAGCTTGGCCTGGGCCCTGGCAGAGGCCCAGACCCATCACCTGGCGGGGCTGGGGCTGTTCGCCCGCGCCGAGAGGGCAGCGGCCAAGCGCAGGGCCGAGGAAGACGCCCCTGCCTATCTGGCCGCTGAGGAGGCGCGTCTGCAGGCTGTCCACGGCGAGCTGACCGCTGAGGCCGGCCGGTGGTGGCAGGCCCTGGTCGCCAACGACGAGGAGACCGTGTGCGAGGCGGTCAACTACGCGTTCTCCGACAACGCGGCCGCGGGCTGCGCGGTGGGAGCGGACGGGACTGTCCTGTCGGTGGTGATGCGGCAGCAGGACATCGACTCGCTGCCCGCTCAGATGCCAGGCCTCACCCCGAGCGGGCGACCCACGCTCAAGGCCCTGAGCAAGCGGGACCGTACTTTGTGGTGGCTCACCTCGATGGGGTCGAACATCGTGGCCACGCTCAAAGAGGCGTTCGCTGTCGCGCCGGGGATCACCGCGATCGACCTGGCCGTGCTCACGCGCCTGCCGGACACTCAGCGCCTGGGGTTCGTGGTCTACGGCCGTTGGACACGCCAGGCCATCGAAGCCGGCCCGTGGCGGGAGACGACCGACGCGCTGCGGTTCCTCGACATCGGCCAGGACGTCGCCTGCTCGGTCACCACGACGGCGTCCGGGAACCTGTCCAGCTCCATCAAGCCCCTGGACACCAGCCGGCTGCCTGGCCTGCAAAGCCTGCTCGACCACGCCCAGGACGACGCCGGATCCGGCGATGCGACCCTGGCCGGCCTGGATGGAGACGTGCGCGCCAACGTCCCCGCCGCGCACGCGGCTCCCTTGCCCGACCGCTACCGGATTCGCCCCTTCGCCGAGTGGAAAACCCAGACCGCTCCCCCGACGCCGCCCGTGCCTGCGGCTCCGGCCCACGCCCCGGCGCTGCCGAACCGCAGCCCCGCGACCGCGCTCACGCCGGGACAGAACCTGGTGTTGCCCGAGGAGGCGTGGCAAGGGCTGCTCATCGCCTTCAGCTTCGCCGGCGCCGACGCCGACCTCACGCTCTTCCTGACGAACGATGACGGCCAGGTCACCTGCGATGACGACTTCGTCTTCTACAACCAGCCCTCCGCCGCGCAGGGCGCGGCCCGCCTGCTGGGCAAGCAGAGCGAGGGCCCGCACACCGTCGAACGCGCAGCCCTGCACCTCAACGCGCTGCCCGCCCACATCCAGCGCATCACGATCGCCATCAACATGGACGTCGACACGGGCCTGACCTGCGGCGCCCTTACCCACGCAAGCCTGTACACGGACTGCGTCACCGGAGCCGCCTGGACCTTCCAGCCGCCTGCTGACCCCGACGTCCGGGCCATGTCCATCGCCGAGTTCTACCGCCACACCACCAACGGCCAGCAGTCTGGAAACTTCGCGCCATCGGCCAGGGCTGGGCCGACGGACTCGACGGACTCGCCCGGGCCCACGGCGTCAACGTCACCTAGCCAGCCGGCGGCTCGTTCGTCGCCGCCGACTGGGGCGCGAACTTCCAGAGTGCGACGCCTCATGCACGTTCTGCAGCCCGCACCCCCATCGGGGTCTCAGGGCTGGGTGTGCCGCTCCAGATAGATGGAGGTGAACACGGCGACCTTGGCGCGCGGGCCCAGAGGGTTCGAAGATGTAGTCGACGGCACCGGCCGCGTATCCGCGGGCGGAGTGTTCCGAGTCCACGCCATGGCGGTCAGGAAGCTGATCGCGTCGGCGTGCAGACTTCTCTCAGTGAAATCCGGACCCCGGGTCCCATGGCCATTTGCGATCTCGAAGCTGCCTCTCACCGCTGGAGCGGACGGGCAGGCGGACGTGTGTGCCCGGTTGCGGGATTTCCGTCAGGATGATGCTCGATCCACGACAGACCGCCCATGTCCAGGCGTCGGCGGGTGCGGGTGACGGCTACGTAGGCAAGGCGGCCCTCGCTGTCGTCAATGGGCCCTGGAATGGCGCGTCCCATGTCGTCCTTTTGTTCGCTGTCTCTCGGTGGGGTGAAGTCATCGGCGATCCTCACGCAGGCCCATTCGCGTCCCTTTGCCTTGTGTGTGGTGGAGACGGTCACCTCGGCATGCTGCTCGGGGGCCAGTCCGGCCACGGCGGTGAGGATGGCGTCGGTGCCGTGCTCGTCGACGAGATCGACCAGGGGCTGCAGGTCGCGGCCGGCGGGATCGTGGGCGGCGTAGTCCTGCACTTCTCCCCATGTCGTGAAGAGAAGGAGTTCGGGGTGGGCTGTGCGGCGGCCTTCTTTCAGGTCTCGGGCGGCCAGGGCGAGGGCACGCAGGCCCTCCCCTCCCCCGGCCAACGCCACCCGGTGTCCGTCGGTCATCAGGGCCATGACCTGGGCCATGGCGCCAGCGTTGGTACGGCACAGGACCGCGTCGGGGCAGCTTACGGGGCCGAGTTCGGTGGGCACGGCCGGTGTGCCGGTGAGACGGATGGGTGCACCAGCGATGTGCAGCCAGCGGTTGGCTTCCTGCGCGAGGTCGGGTCCGAAGCGGAAGGATTGCGACAGGGCGAGGTGAGTACCGTCGAAGCCGGTCATGATGTCTTTGGCGCCCCGCCAGTGGTAGATGGCCTGGGCGGAGTCGCCGACCATGACCAGCTGGGCGTGGTCACGCTGGTTGAGGAAAATCTGTTCGACGACGGGGTTGGTGTCCTGGGCTTCGTCCAGGAGCAGGAAGTCGGCGTCGATGCGAGGACGAGTGAGGGCCCAGATCTTCAGGTAGTGGTCGTGGTCGAAGCGGACGGCGCCGTCGTCGGGGTGCTGCAGGTCAGCCCAAGCTTTGCGAGCGAACGGCACGATGTGGGCGGCGAGTTGCGCGTGCAGGTCGGGGTCTTCCAGACCTCGCAGGTGGGGCACGTGGTGGGGGGTGATGGCCTCGTCGGCTGTGTGGCAGAAGCGGGCGACGGTGCGTAGCGTGGCGTTGGAGAGTGCCTTTTGTGTCACCTCGCGGTCACCGATACACAGGTGTTTGGTGATGCCGAGGTCCTGCCCGGTCTGCCAGGCGGGGCGGCGGGGTGCGTTCAGGCGGCGGGTGTAGCGGTGGCCGGCGGCGGCGTAGGCGAGGGCGTGGGCGGTTTTGCACTGGACGGTGTTCGGGAAGCGGGTGCGGGCGTCCTGGGCGATGGCCCGGTTGTAGGCGAGGTAGCGGCCGCGGCGTGTGGTGGTGCGGGCGAGGAGGGCGAGGGTGGTGGTCTTGCCGGTTCCGGCGCCGGCCTGGAGGGCGAGGTGGTCGCCGGCGTGGAAGGCGTCGGCGGCCGCGGCTTGTTCGTCTGTGGGGTTCATGGTTTGGGGCTTTCAGGGTGCTGGGCGAGTGTGCGGCCGACGGCGGCGATCAGGTGTGCGGGGTTGGTGTGGGCGAGGAGCTGGCGGACGGCGCGGTTGAGGCGGTCGGTCTCCTGGGCGGTGTGCTCGGCGAGGGCGCGGTGGATGGCTGCGTGTATGTAGCGTTCGGGGCTCTGGCCCGCGTGGCGGGCGTCTTGTTCCAGGGCGGTGTAGGTGGCTGGCGGGAAGCCGATGTTGAGCAGGACGTGTCCGTACGCGTCCGGGTAGTGGGTCGTGATCACGTCGATGGGCAGTCGGCCGTTGAGCCGCTGGCGCAGCCGGTGTGCGGCCCGTTCGGGGGTTTTGCCGCCTGCCACGGCCATGAGGCGGCTGGATTCGTGGTTGGCTGCGAGCGGCCAGTCTCGGGCGGCGCGACGGAGCTCTGCCGCCGTCGCAGGCCGTGTCAGCACGATTTCCAGGGCGTGGTGCACCGTCACTGGCCTCCCAACCCGCGTGCCGGGGTGTGCGGCGGGCGGGTGCGGATGTGCGCTGCGTGCAGGAGGGGGTCGAAGACCTGCCAGTCGGCGACGGTGAGATCGGGGGCGGTTCCTGTGGCGTGGGCGGGGCAGTGCTGGGCGCGCCAGCGCAGTTGGTCGGTGTAGGGCAGGTGGCTGAGATCGTAGACGGCCATCGTGAAGTCGGGGAAGGTGAGTTGGCCGTGGTGGGAGCCGGTGGGCAATAGTCTCCAGCGGCCTGCCAGGTGGCCGCGGGCGAGGAGGGGGCGGTTGCAGCGGCGTCGTTGGCGGGTCTGGGCGACGCAGCGGATGTCTTCGAGGGGGCTGCGGCCGAGGTAGCTGACGAGGAGGATCCGGACGACAGGGAGGGTGGGTTGTCCGGCCTTGTCGGCTATCTCTGCAGCAGAGGCCTGGGAGGGCGGTTGGGGTTGGGGGGTGAAGGCGCCGGTGTCGATCAGGCGGCGGGAGTGGACCGCAAGTTCGCGGCGCAGCAGGGTGAGCCGGGTATGGCCGGTGTAGGAGCGGGGCGGCTGGCGGGGGCAGAGGACGGCGTGGGGGATGCGGCACCATGCGCTGCCGTCGTCGTGGGGGTGGGCGATACCGCCGCCGATGTGCCAGCGGCAGGAGGCGGGAGTGTCGGCTGTGGGGACTTCGGCTGGGTGCAGGGCGATGGGGCGGTCGTCGTGGCGGGGGTACCAGTCGATGCGGTTGCCGCAGTGACGGCAGCGGCCGCTCTGCCCGGCGCGCAGGAGGCGGCTGGGGCTGGTCGGGGCGATCTGCAGACCGCGGCGGCGGGGGACGTGGCGGGGGCTGCCGTCCCAGTGGCGGTCTGCGGGCAGGGGGTGGGGGCGCATGGCGGCGACCGTGCCAGGTGACGCGCCGAGGGCCGGTAGCGGCTTTCGGTGATGTCACACGATCAGCCCCACCCATGGGAACGCCCGCCCGGGGCGTGGATCATTTATTCGATGTCGTCCCGCCCTGGCGGGTGATTCTTTCCGCGTCCGGTGAGCGGGGTGGCGGCGGCCGGATCAGGGCTGAGGTGTGCCCGGGGCGGGGTGTCCCTCGCACAGAGCGGTGAGGAAGCGTTCGATGGGGACGCCGAAGGCGTGGGCCAGTGCGTGCCAGGTGGTGATGTTCCCGGTGCTGCGGCCGTGTTCGAGGTCGATGAGGGTGCGCCGGGCGAGGTTGCTGCGTTCGGCGAGTTCGTCGTAGGTCCATCCGCGCTCGCCCCGCAGCCGCACGAGTTCGACGCGCAGCGCATTCAGGTTGGGGTCGGGCGGGATGATCGTCACCCCACCATCCGACGGTGCAGACCTCTGCCCCGTCAGTGCGGGTTTCTGCACTTTCTTCCCGGGGGAAGATCGCGCGACCGCGGTGCAGGGATCTGCACTACCGTGCGTCCGTCCGGAACGCCGGACCGCAGGCGTTCCGTCCCTTTGGCACGGACAGACAGGAGGACGGTCGGCCGATGAGGCTCGGCGGTGCCGCAGTGCGGCGCATCTGGACGGTGGAACTACATCCGCGGGCGGGCGGCCCCAAATTGGTCTGTGCCCAGTGCACCGCCCGCACGCCCGCACGCGAGGCAGCCTCCGCGCGGTCCGCCGCCCTGGCCCATCTGGCCTGCCACGCACGCGCCGACGCGCTCCCCGGACACCTGCGCACCTGCCAGTGCCGGGCCCAGGGCTGCCGCTGGCATCCACGCCACCGCGGCTGCGCCGGCCCGGTCCTGCTCGCCCTCACCCAGGGCCGCGGCGGCCGCGCCTGGCGGCTCGCCGACGCCTGCGCGGCCTGCGCAGCCGCGACCAGTCACACCGCCGTCGTCCCCGACACCCTGCTCGGCAGCCCCCACTCCCCCGCCCCGTCGGTACCCGCACGTGGCCCACACCAGCTCGGGACCGAGGAACGCCTGCGAGTACGGGAGACGCTCACCTACCTCGCGGCCTCACTGCCCCAGTTCACCTCCCCCGCCGCCCGCCTCCTCGCCGTCCAGTGCACCCTGCGCGCCGATGCCCGCGGTCACACCCGTCTGCCTGCGGGCCTGCTGCGCGGCATGCGCCTGAGCGGACGCAGGGAAGTCTGGGAGGAACTCTCCCAGGGCGCCTGGCTCAGGTGCCCCGACCTCAGGCGCCCACAGGTGGAGGTAGAACTGCTCGACGCCACCGTCCTGGACCAAGTACCCGGCCGGCGTGCGCGCTGCCGCGCCGCCCAGTGGGCCCTGCGGCCTACGCCATTGCACCTGCCCACGGCTTCACCAGCTGCGCTGCGGTTGATCGCTCTGATCCTCGCCACGCACATCACCGGCCCTGCCCCACACACCGTCGACATGGAGGTGCTCACCCGTCTAAGCGGCCACTCTCTACAGCAGTTCGCCGAGCTGCTCGACCGGCTGGTCGTGCTACGGGTGCTGACGGCATGGCGTCAACGCCGCGACACCGAGGATGTCCTCTGGGAAATCACCACGTCCCAGACGACGGCCGGGGCCGCGCCGCGGCACACATGACCAGCTATTTGTCAGCAGCGCTTTCCGCCGGTCCATGCTCTCGCCAGAGAGGAACATGTAGTCCGCACAGGGAAAACAAGGTTTCCCACCCGTAACATCGCTGCACAGGGCACACTGCGGGCGGTGATTCTTTCTGAACCTGCCGCAGTGTGTCCGCAGGATTCGATCCGGCCACGCCCCGAGGAGACGGACATGCCAGAAAGCACGGCTCACAGCACCGAGTTGACGTCGCAGTACATCAGCCAAGTCGCCAACGACCTCGACCGCAACGTCAAGGAGCAGGAGCGCGTCTCCGAGGAACTCGCTGCACTGCAGGAGCAGTTGGCCACTTTGCGGCGAGACCACACTGTGCTGGTTAACATGCAGCAGGCTCTCGGCGCCTCGACCGCAGCTCCCGAACCGGCCCGCACCGACAGTGCCGTAGTGCCCTCTCCGAGGAGGAAGCCCGCCCCCGCATCCGGCGCGCGCCGGCCAGCGAAGAAGGCACCAGCGCAGGAACCCCGAGGCAAGAAGACGGCCGGGACAACAGCTCAGCCCAAGCTGGTGGATCTCATCCACCAGCATGTGGCCGGGCAGAGTGAGCCGCGCTCCGCCGCGGAGATCGCGGAGGCGCTACGGCAAGCGCACTCCGGGCGCGCCATCGACACGAAGGTAGTGCGCACTACCCTCGAAAACCTGGTGGCCAAGAGCCGTGTTCACCGCACCAAGCAAGGTTCCTCGGTGTTCTACGCGGCCGCGGATACACCGGAGGCAGCCTCTGCCGGTGAGACCCAACCCGAAACTGCCACAGCGTAGGGACATCGCCTGCTCCACCACGGCACCGCAGCAGGCCTGGTCGACAGACGAGGGAGGCAGCAATCCCCGGGAGCTGAGCCAGCGTGCCAGCGACTGCTTGGGCACAGAAACGGGTGATGCCGGCGGTGTCCGGTTGCGATCACCCAGCACTCTCGCCCTCGACCATGGGGGGCTACGTCCACGCTGTGTGCCCGCCGGCGTCCTGGTCCCGTTTTGGTCAAGCAGCGTGGCGAACTCTGCCAGGTCGTGCACCGGCCGGCTCGGTCTGGAGAGGTCAGTCGTGCCGTTCGTGTTCTCCGGTGACAAGGAATCTCACGTCACGGCAGAACTTGTCGAAGAAGGGAGCTGCGGCGCGCGCGGCGTCCAGGTCGAACTGTGCCGCGATAGAGGGCTGGTGCGCAGTCTCCCAGTACACGCCTGGTGACATCTGTTGTGGGAGCCACTACTTGGCATCTCGGATGCGCTCTGGGCGCGGCGGTTGCAGGTCGTGCGGCAGTCCGGTGCGGCCGGTCATGCCGGCCGCACCGCCGCGGAAACAGGCGAGTGGGAATCACCCGTCACCTCAACTCCCCTGGCCCACACGACCACAGATAACAGGCTGCACGGTCCAGGGCGCCTTTGCGGATAGCGAGTCCTCAGGGTCTGTGGCGTGCAGCGGTGGCGCCTTCGGGGGATCCGGTCAGGAGAGCGAGGAGGGCCTGCGGGGCGCGGGAAGCGCAGGTAGCAGTTCCCACAGGGGCCGGCCCTGTGACGCCCAGGCTCCCAGCAGTTGGCGGTCGACGAGGTGGAGGCGCTGCTGGCGGGCGAAGGCGCGGCCGGGCTGGGTGATCCTGCCGTTGGTCAGCATCACCACCACATCGGCCCGGTGAACTGGGCGGCCCGTGCCGTTGAGGACCTGCAACTCCGGGGTGCCCACCGCGGCGCCGCGCTCGCCACCACGGCGGTGTTTGCACTGGATCACCCACCGGCGCCCCAGCGGGTCGGTCGCCTTCACGTCCGCACCCAGGTCTCCCTGCCCGCCGACCTGGATTGCATCCGTGCAGCCGTCCCGGAGCATCAGGTCCCGCACCGCGAACTCGAACTGACGGTGGGACAGGGCGTCCAACTGAGCCAGGCCGTAGCGCAGAGCGCGCGCCCGTGCCTGTTCCCAGCGCATGCGCTCTGCGCGCCGGCGCCACCACACGATGCCAGCCGGGACGGCGAGAACAGCCGCCGCGAGGAGCAGCCACCAGTGCACGAGCAGCCAGTGGACCACGGCCACCACTAGGGCGATCACCCCTGCCGCGATCACGGCCACCAGGACGAAGGGGATGTCGTCCTGCTGCTTGCGGCGCGACCGGCGGGCAGGCTGGCGCCGGGTCACCGTCCACTTCCCAGGCGGGAGAAGTCGATCGGGTACGACACGGTCGGCGTAGGCACAGCCTTGCGGGGCGCGTGGGTGTCGAACCTGATCGGATACGACACGGTCGGACTCGGCACCGCACGACCCTGCTCGCCGGTACCGGCACGGTTATAGCGGACCGGGTAGGAAGCCTGAGGCTGGGGCCGGGCACCGGATGCATCACCGGCATCCGCGCTGTTGCCGTACCCGAGCACCACCAGCGCAGCGAAGGCAAAGATGGTCAGTTCCCGGCGCGCACCCGGCGCCCACCGGGTATGTCCGCGCACCGGCGTCCCGTCGGAGCGTACGTACGGCCGCACGAACGGCATGTGGTCCCCCCCCAGATGGTCGTCACGTCCCCTGTCGCACACCATGCTGGCGGCTGCCACTGACAACGACACATCCGAACGCCGCCAACTCGGCTTCTTACAGGCTCAGTTCACGCCAGCCATACGCGCCGTCGGCTGCCGAGCAGCACCCCGGCCGATTGCGCCCGCAGGGCTGGCCCGTCCCTCTCGGTTCTCCCCCGAAGGGGACCTGACCAGATATGAAGGCGGCCGGGGACCAGTCCATAAGGTGCGCAGGGAACGTTTTCGCTGCGGTCGGTGACACCGACCGATGGTGGCGGATTGCGCCAATTTCCCACTGCCCGTGGGCTGTCATGATGCAGGCTCCCCCGGCCCTGTCGAGCAGCGGGGCAGCTGCCCCAGATCCTCACGGCACGATGGTTCGACAAAGAACGTCAAGCCCGGCCAGGTCGGCGAGGAGCGCTGGCCACGGACCGTTGCAGGGCAATCAAGACCACGCAAGGCTGCGGACCTGATCGTCACCGAGGACGACACGTACTTCACCAAGCTTCTCCTCCACACGTCCCGCGGGGGAGAGAAGCTGAAGGCCGCCGAAGGAGCGCGACGCCACGGCGCGGGCGAGCCCGTGGAGAGGGGGTCAGTGCCGGTCTGTGACTATCGAGATCGCGGGCAGTATTCTCCGGCCGGCCCGTGGCGAACGCAGTCGGTGCGGGCCCTTGGCATGGCATCAGCCGCGGCGGTCCAGAGCGTCTCGAAGGTCAGGCTGCGTTCACAGGTGCGGGCGTCGGATCTGACGGTACGAGGTGGGATTGTTCAGACGGTGAGGGCTTCAGCTCTGATCTGGAGGTGGGCGGCGCTGCGACGAGGGCGTCCCATGCGGCCGTCGCGCAGACGATGACTTCTTCCAACTCGTCACGGGTGGCGCCGTCGCGGGCTTGGACAGACAGCCCTTCGACCACGGTGGTGTAGTAGCGCGCGATGGCGTCAAGGCGGGCCGGGGGGGTGGTGAGGTCGCCGTCGGTGATTCCGCGATCGAGCCGGTCTCTGATGGTGTCGTGCATGTTGCGCCGCAGGGCGGCGAGGAACTCCCGAACTCCCCGGTTCTCCACCGGACCAGTGAGCGCAGTCAGGATGAGCATGCAGCCGGTGGGCGTGTCCGGGCGAGTGATCTCGTCCGCGGTGGCGCGCAGCATGGCCTTGATCGCATCGCGAGCGGTGGGCTGCTCGCGCAGTGCGCGCCGGGGCGGCTCGCCTGAGGTTGTGCCGTAGAGAGCCATGACCTGGCGAAACAGGTTTTCCTTGGTTCCGAAGCAAGCATAGATGCTGGCCGAGGCGATCCCTATGGCTTCGGCCAGGTCGTTGAGTGACGTTCCTTCGTAGCCTCGTTCCCAGAACAGGATCAGGGCCTGGCGCAGCGCGGTGTCTGGGTCGAACGTGCGCGGCCTGCCGCGAGTGGCCATGGGCGTGCCTTTTCCTCATGTTTGCTGTTCGATCGAGTTTACCTTGACCTGCGGTTGAGCGGTGAACGCATGCTTGGTCGTTCGATAAAAAAACGAAGGCGGTCACCGCGAGCATTCCCGCGTCCATGCATGCGCTGCGACGGGTCCTGGAATGGCGCGCGGGACTATGTCAGTGCGCCAGCATCCGGCAGGGTCGGGTCGATCGGCAGGGCTTTCCGTGGCGGCATGCAGGATCGCCCTGGGTCGCAGCGCGTGCGCTGCCAGGTTGCCGTCAGAGGCAGTACTCAGGGCCAGTGGGCCTGGCCGCAGATGCGATCATGACGTCGTTGCCTGTGGCACGTTTGTCGTCGTCACAGGTTCATGCAGGTCAGTGGTCGCTTGTGGTGGCAGTCGCAGTGCGGCTGGCGGTGAGCATTAGCGCGACGGACGGAAAGTTCTGGTCCGGTCAATGGCTGCTGAGGGCGGCTTTGGGTCCCGGCCTAGCTGGGCACCGGGACCCGAAGCCGCCTTCTGACGTCGGAAGCTATTTGCGCAGTGGGCGTCGCATTAGCCGAGTATCAGGAGGCAGCCGGCCGAAGGGGGTGATCGTTTTTATGTCCCTCTTCAGTCGGGGCCGCCCGGTGACCCTCACGGGGTGACGCCGTCATGATCATTGCGTGGCGCAGGGCTGGAATGCGTAGAACTTGTCGTTGCCGGTGAGTCCGGGGAGGTTGCTGTATCCGGAGCCCCAGAAGACGGTGCCGTCAGCGATCGCGGCTCCAGCCAGTACGGATCCGCCCGAGGCGAAGCGCCAGACGATGGCCCCTGTGGCGGCGTTGAGGGCAAACATATTGTTGCCGGCGCCGGCTGCCGAGGGGGCGAACACGACGCCGTTGGTCACGGCCAGCGGCCCTTGATCCGAGGCGTCGCCGGGGTCTGGGGTCTGCCAGAGAATCTTCCCCGTCGCCGGGTCCAGTGCGCCCCATGAGCCGTGGCTGGTTGTTTGCCCGGACGGCTGGAGAGTGTAGGGCTGGCCCTGGTAGTCGGAGATGGCTACGTAGATCCGGTTCCCGTCGGTGGCGGAACCCCATTGGACTCCGCCGAGTGGTCCGCCCGGACCAACCTGGGTCGCCCACAGCATCGCACCGTTGTGGTCGGGGTCGAAGGCTGCGTAAATACCGCTCTTTTGGCCGGCGCCGAGGAGAGTTTTAGGGCCATCGGCCGTTTGGACGGTGAAGAGGTTGACGCCGCTGCCGAAGTCGTAATCGGAGCCGGCCGGGTTTGGGCAGTTCGGTCCTGGGCTGCCTGAGAGGCACGCCAGGTTCCAGTCGTCGCCGCTGGACAGGCGCTGCGACCATGCGACCGTCCCGTCCGTCATGTGCAATGCGACGACAGAGTCGAAATGATCGTCCGGGGACAGGCACGATTCCTGGGTGCCGCCGCCGCTGATGCAGGCCGTGTAGGCGGGCGCAGTCGGCGTGCTGTAGTTGTTGCCCGTGGTGGTGTAGACGACACCCCTTGTTGGGTCCGGGACGATTGTGCTGCTCCAGACAGCACCGCCGGTGTATCCCGCCGGTACGACGAAGGTCTTCCACTTCACGGCACCGGTGCTCGCGTTCAACGCGACCACGCTGCCGCGGAAGCTGCAGCAGGGGTAGCTGGGATTGTCGGCCGCGGTTTCTTCGGTCGACGCGACCCCGACGTAGAGAACGCCCCGGTAGACGATCGGTGACGCGGTGTCGATCGCGTAGGGGTGGCTGTCCAGTTGGGTCTTCCAGCGGAGAGCGCCGTTGGTGGTGTCGATGGCGAGGAGCCAGGCACCCTGCTGGGTGCCGATGTACAGCGTGTGGGTGCTCTGGTCGACGTAGGCGCTGGTGCGGGAAACCACCTTGGCCGGAGGATCAGTGAAGACGCCCGACAGATAGTCCGTCAGGATGTCCCGGGACCACTTGAGTCGGCCGTTGCCGGCGTTGACGGCGTACAGGTGCCCGGACCAGTCGGGAAAGTACACGGTGCCACCGGCCACGGCGGCGCGCGCTGATATGTCGCCGCCGGTGGTGAACGTCCATTTCTTCGCCAGGGTTGCGGCGCTGGTAGTCGTGATCTGGCTGTTCTGACCGTCCGGGGCGTTCGCCGTGTTGTTGGGGTTTTGGCCGAACATCGGCCAGTCTTGCGTTTGTGTCGCCGTCGTGGCTGCGGCCGCGGCGGTCATCGGCAGGCCGTAGAGCGTCGCTGCCGCCAAGACCAGTACCGTGAAGAGGGCCCCGACTCGAAGGCGCCACCACCCTGGTTGGCTTTCGTTTCTTCTCGTCGCCAGTGCAGGACTGAATCTCATGTTCCCCCCGTTTGCTGCGTTGCTTGTGGTGCTGACGCAACGTTGCGCTGAGATGGATGCGTAGGAGTGGTTGCAAGGCCCCTGCTGGGGCCACGGACGTGCACCGTGTGCATTCGTCTTGCCACGCGACTGCGCCGATGGAATTAGCCCAGCGGTGACAGGCGGTGGGAACGCACCCGGCTTCCTGGGCAGTTGCAGTGGGGTCGGATGTCCACGATGAGGTGGACGGTTGGCCGGTCACTTTCGGGGGCGCACGGCACACGCCCGTTCCCTGCCATTGTCATCAAAATCCGAGCGTATGCGCCGTTGCCTATGCCAGGGCAGCGCTCACTTGGCAGATATGTCATGAGCTCGTCGACGCACACCCGGTGTGGGCCGCCGGCATGGCGCCCGGGCTTCGGAGCGGCTACGCCTGCGTCCTGGAAATGTGCAACCGCCTTGGTAGTGCGCCGTGTCGTCGATCCGGTGCCGGGCTTGGACGTTGCACGGTCATTGCCGTTGACGTGCACGCCCTCGGTGGGCCGGACCCGTCGCAACTGGTCCACCCGTTTCCTTGCCCGCTTCGCGGGCCTGCACGGCCAGCGGGCAGAGGCATCTCGGGAAGGATCGGTGTATCCACCCCGTGGTTGTCCGGGGACGGGGCGGACCGCCCCCGGGGGTGGGGCGGTCCGGGCTTTATGGCACGCCGCCTTCCGTGCGGGTGTCACCAGCTCACGCGGGGGGCGCTCCCTGCGCGAGTTCGGCGAACTGGCGCTCAAGGATCTTCTCCGGACTGTTGCGCCACATGTCGGCCATGGGCGCCATCGTGGCGTCGGGGAAGATGTCCTCCTCGCCCTTGTCCACCCCGTCGAAGATGGCCTGGGCGGCAGCTTCGGGGGATGACTTGGGGATGGGCAGCTGGCGCGTCATGTCGGTGTCGATGGGGCCGGCGAGGACCGTGTACACGGTGACGCCCTGGCCGGCCAGGAACGCGCGTGCCGTCCTGGCCAGGGAGAACAGTGCCGACTTGGAGATCGAGTAGGACGCGAAGGGCGGCAGGGGCGAGAGTGCGGCTGCCGAGTTGATGTAGATGATGGATCCGCCGGAGCGGATCAGGGCGGCCTGGAAAGCCTGCGTCACGGCGTTGGTGCCGTGAAAGTTGACCGCCATGTGGCGTTCGAGGACGGCCGGGTCGAACGGGATGTCGGGCAGCATGATGCCCGCGTTGTTGATAAGGACGTCGAGGGACTCGACCTGCTCGGCCGCCGCCTGGATCTGCGCGGCATCGGTGATGTCCAGCGTCAGGGGCGTCACCCGCGGGTCGGTGTGAGTCAGAGGCTGGCGGGTGCCGGCGTAGACCCGCGCGGCCCCACGCGCGAGGGCCTCGTCGGCCAGCGCTTTTCCGATGCCACGATTGGCCCCTGTCACCAACACGGTCTTGCCTTCGAGACTCATTGTTCTTCTCCCCTGTCAGGTGCTGTCGCGTGCGGTGGTGGGCAGCCTGGCCTGCCTCTGGCCCTGCACCCGCTCGCCGACATTGGCCACGCAGGCGAGTTCTGTACGACCGGGCCAACTTTCTTTGTCGATCGACGAACAAATCGTCCCATGGTGATCTGCCGTGGGTCAAGATAGATCTTGGTCAATCGATAAAGAATGTGTGCGCAGCGCGCAGAACAGGGAATGATCAACCAACTGTCCCCACTCGCGACCTGGAAGAACACCGCCCGCACCCACCCGATCTCACCCGGACCCCACGTCGGCCGCCTCAGGCCGGGACGCAGAACCGGACGGAGAACAGAGGACTTGCCGCAGGAACAACCTGCGGCTTCGCGCTCTACCTTGTCCGTCGAGGCGGGTGCACGGACACACGCGTACCTGCACAGCCGCTGCCAGACAAACATCGTGCCCGGCTTGGCCAAGCACCACCGGGCCTCATCGCTCAACGGGGAGGTTCCCACTGTGAGTCGACCACGCTTACGCCCCAGGGTGGTCATCGTCGGTGCCGGTCTGGCCGGCACCGCCACGGCGATCCGCCTGCTCTCCTTCGCGCGCAAGCCGTTGGAGATCGTCCTACTCGAGCGGCGTCCCGACTACCGGTCCGCAGGTGTCGCTTACCACCGGGACGGCAACCCCTGGGGCCATGTGTTCAACATCCAGGCCGGCCGGATGTCAGTCTTCCGGGAGGACGTCCTGGACTTCATTCGCTGGGCCAACGACGAAGCGGACCGCAGGCACTGGCCGGCTCCCTGGGACGACTTCGAGTTCGTGGAACACGGCCCGGCGCCCCGGCGCATTTTCCAGAACTATCTGATGGACCGGCTAGCAACGGCCGCCCGACAGGCCTGTCCCGGCGTCGTACTCGTCGAGGCGGATGGCGAGGCCACCGACGTGGAGCCGTGCCCTTCGGGAGCCGAGGTGACCGTACGACAATGGTCCGCACCGCCAGGCAGCGGTCTTCCGGCCTGGCGCGGATCGGAACCAGCCGTGATTCTCGCCGATCACGTCGTTCTTGCGACCGGGCTCGAGCTTCGAGAACCGCCCTTCGCGGCTGAAGCACTCGGACACCCGGCCTTCGTTCGCAACCCCTTCTCGGCAGCGGGTGTCAGCAAGCTCACCACGCTGTCGCCGGAGGCGACCGTTGCTATCGTCGGCTCCACGCTCAGCGCGTACGACTCGGCGGGTCTGCTGCTGCGCCAGGGCCACCTCGGGCCGATCTATCTCCTCTCGAAAACCGGGACGATCTTCCGGACGTACCCCCGCGGTCACGAGCATGGGGTGGTGCGTCTTCCCTGTCCGAAGTCTCTGCTCGAGCCGTACCAGGGCCGCGAGGACTTCCTGGGCCGGGTCCGGGCGGAGTGGGAGACGGCGTGCGCGACGATCAGACGGGAACACCCGGACATCGACCCGGCTGTGGTCGCGGAGCGTGTAGCCAAGGCCTGGGAGCCACACCTGCCCGAAGCCATCGCCCAGATACCTTCTGCGGAACTGCAGGGCCTGCTCGATGAATTCAGCACCGCACTCGCCTCCTTCAGGGTGGGCGCTGTGGAGCACACGATGGCGATCATCGAGCAAGCCATGCACCCGGCCGACGGACGGGTGCGGCTGGTGGTCGGCAAGGTAGAAAAGATCACGCCAGCAGACTCCGGACGGCTGACTCTTCGGGTCGCGACCCCGGAAGGTGAACGTGCCCTCGAGGCCGACCTGGTGGTGTCCAATTTCAGCCGGGAGTGGGACTACCGAAGAGTCGGTCAGCCGCTCTGGCGGAATCTCCTGCAGAAGGGAACCGCGATGCCCCAGGAGCGCACCGGACGCGGCTTGGAGGTCGACGAATACGGAACGCTGCTGGACCTGCAGGGACGGCCGGTCAGGCAGATCTCAGCCGTTGGCCCCCTGCGCGAGGGCGACGAGATGGTGCGCAACGGCCGCGTCGGAGCTTTCACCTTCAATCTCGCTGCCATCAAGAACCAGTCGATCGTGGTTGCAGCGCGCGCGGTCGAAGAAGTGGAGTCACAGGAGGATTGGACCAAATTCCATGATCAGTTCCAGCTCTGTGTCAGCAATATGAAGGAAGCGGCCCGGGCTCAATTCGAGGAAGCTGTGAACCTAGAGGTGAGAAGGTTGGTCGCGAAATCACGCAAAGAGCGAGAACTGCTGGAATCCCGGCTGGCCGTCCGCATCCGAACCATGGACGAAACCCCGACCTTTTCCCCCGGCGCGTTCCGGCACGACGAGCTGACCAGAGCTCTCATCCACTGGACTGCGGTGGAAAGGCTCACTGATGTCACTGTGACGCCACGGCAGCTGCGCAGGCAGTTGGGGATAGCGAACACCGACGATCTGGAGGGCTAGTTGAACAGGACCCGGATTCAGGGATCCCTCTTGACCAGCGGTACCCAGCGGGTCCTGCGAGGTGTCTGTAACCGCACGAGAAGCCCTCTTGAGGGATCGATCCTCGTCGCGCCGTCCCTGGAAGCGGGCATGTATGACGCGATCGTGGCGGCGCGGGCCGTTGTGTGCTCTTCCGGGGGGCTGACCGGCCACATGCAATCGATCTGCCGCGGCAGGGGCATACCTGTGCTCCGGGTCGATAAGTCGGATCTCGCCGAACTGGTCGGTGAAGTGACGCTGGATCTCGACACCCAGTCAATAATCGTCGAACACGGAGCAAAGGCCTGGAGGCCCTCACCGGAGGATCTGGGTTCGGCGTGTGCGGTCATCGCGGACCTGCAAGATATCCGCACGATCAACTCGTCCGGGCCCGACGCAAAACGCGTCGACTCCTTTTTCATCCGGGAAGAGTTCCTCTGCCTGGCAGCGCGGCTGCGCCCGCTGGACGCGCTGGCCAGCGGTCCGGCCGCCGTCACGGTCTACGCTCGGACCGTCGCAGACCGGTTGTGCACCTTCGTCGAGGCACTCCTTCCCGGCCAACGGCTCATCTTACGGCTTCTCGATCTCCGCTCCGACCACGCCGCCGAGGTCACCGAGCTGGCCACGGTCGCAGTCGAAGCGAATCCGGAACTGGGCCTGCACGGCGCGCGTTGGCTGCGCGGATCGGCCCCGTACCGGGATGCACTGCACGCAGTACTCGGCTGCTTGAGCGAACGACTCGGTGACGATGCGGACCGGGTGCGCCTGTCGGCTCCCTTCCTCACCGACGACGAGGAGTATGTCCAGCTCAGGGAGCATCTGGAGTTGCCGGATGGTGTGCCGTTGTCGGCGTTCATCGAAACGCCTGCAGCGGTGCACGCGACTTCGGCGATCTGCGCTGCGGGAGCCAGTGAGTTGTTCCTGGGTGTAAAGGATCTGGTGCAGTTCTATCTTGCAGCCGACCGCAGCAACCACTTGGTAGCCGATACCTATCGGACCCGGCATCCGGCCGTCATGGACGCGCTCCGCCAGGTGGTGGAGTCTGCACGCATTGCGGGCACCCCTGTCCGGGTGTTCTCGCTGGGCCTGGATCTGTCCTACTACCTGGAGCATCTGCCTACCCCCGACGGTTACATGATGTGCACCGCAGAGCTGCAGCAGATCCTTCTTCGGGCGCGCCCCTGACAGATCGGGGTGGGGTGCCTTCTCGTTGCCGTCTTTGTGGCTTCACGAAGCGGTCTATGCGCTCCTCAACCCGCCACGGGAAGGTGAGGAGTTCAGACTGCCAGTCGGTTCTGCGGCCGAAGTTGCTGGCGAGCGGACTCCAGCAGATGGTCGTAGTCGGGCGCGAAACGGCTGCAGCAGGGCTTCGTTCAGCGACCTGGCGATGCGACGGATTGCCGTCCGGACCGTCGTATCGTCGATAATGCACTCGAGGTCCGTCATCTGCAGCTTCTCAAGTCAGCGGACAACACCAGTGCCTCGTCACTCGCCAGCCTGATCGTTCCCAGAAGCAGCGTCACCTTGCTCATACGTGTGTTTGCGCCGGATGCCCTCATCGCGCGTCGGGTCCTGCGCGGGTTGTGGTCAGTGCCACCAGCCCTCGCCGGCGTGCCAGCGTTGCACCCATTCCAGGAAGCCGACCGCCTCCGGCATCGGATACGGGCAGGCGCCGACCTCGGTGACTACCCGGACCCTGCCTCGCTGGGGCCCGGTCATGATCGGGACCCAATAGGAGAGGCCTCGTCGCTGCCGAGCACGGTGGAGCCGTGGTTGAAGACCTCGGCGACCCTCTCGTGAGGGCCGTCGGCCAGGGGTTCGCCTTCCCACGCCCAGGCCTCCTGGAGCGGGAACGGGCAGCGGGATCGCGGTCCCTGTCGTACGGCCAGTCCGGTGGGAGCCAGCCCAGAGGGAGAAGGCCGTCATCTTCCGGCGGTCCCAGGGAAGACCCGTTGGTGATCTCGGCGATCAGACTCCCGGTACGGCTCCGGAATCACAACCCCGTGCTCGGACTCCCACACCGAGACGCCCTCGTGTCCCAGTGCCGGCTCGCGCCACTGCTTCTCAGTCGCGGAGCGCAGGAATTCCAAGGTGGACCCGGCAGGACGCTGGCAGAAGGGACCGACAGGGCCACTGCGGGGCCATCCTGCTCAAACTTCGGGCTGGGGATATTGACCCCGTCACTGTGGAACTTCGTGACCGATCCATAGCTCTCCCATTCGGCGAGCCTCACCCGAACGGCCGGGGGACGCTGGTTGCCCGGCATCGTTGCCAGGGGTATGCACACAACGTGTCCGGTGGGTCAGTTCGTCCTCAGGCACCAGGCTCGGCAGCGGGTTGTTGGCTGACGGGGCCAGCCCCCTGCGCCGGCGCGGCGCTGTTTGCATTGAGCTCATCGAGCGCCTTCAGGATGTCCGCGGGTTCGGCGCGGCTGGTGTAGTCGGCGTTGACGTAGGACCAGCGGATGATCCCGGTCTGGTCGATGACGTACGTGGCGGGTATCGGCAGTGTGCGTGGGTGACCATCGTTGACGCGCTGGAGGTCGAAGCCGAGTTTGTCGTAGACGGCTGCGAGGTCGCTGGGGAGATCGAAGGCGAGACCGTACTGTTTGGCAGTGTTGGAGCCGACGTCGCTGAGGACCTCGAAGGCGAGGGAGTGCTTTTCGGTGAGCGTGAGTGACTCGTCCGGAATCTGAGGTGAGACGGCGACCAGGCGTGCCCCGCGCTGCGCGATGTCGGTGTGGTGCTGCTGGAGGGTGCGCAGGGTGATGTTGCAGTACGGGCACCAGGCGCCGCGGTAGAAGGTCAGCACGACGGGGCCGCGAGAGAGCAGGTCACTCAGCGTCAGGTGGCCGCCAGTGGCGGACGGTAAGGCGAACATCGGGGCGTGAGCGTCGGCGCGCAGAGCACGATCGGCCTGTCCGGAGGCCTTCAGTTCTTGCCCGGCCTTGCGCATGATCTCTCGTACATCCGGAGGGATCTGCTGTTGGCGGGCTTCGTAGAAGGCGCGCAGCTCGGCGTTTAGGGTGGTCATGGTGTCGGGGCCTTCCGGTCGGCATGCACCTAACTTGGAACGACCGTTTCAAACTAGTGGGCGAGGGTGTCCGGCGCCAGGGGCTGTGGGGTATATCTTGAAATTATCGTTTCAAGTTGACGGGTAGAGCATGCCGGACATCAAGCACTTCGCCCCGGACACAGCCCTGGAGACCGTGCTGCGCCTGTTCTGGCGTCAAGGCTTTGCCACCACCGGCATCCAGGACATCGTCACTGCAACAGGTCTCAACCGCTCCAGTCTGTACGCCACCTTCGGGGGCAAGCAGGATCTCTACCGTGCCGCACTGGGCCGCTACCTGGATCAACGGTCCCGGCCGGAGTTCCGTCGTCTCGCCGGGAGTGATCGGGGGCTGCCGGCCGTAGCCGAGTTCTTCGATAGCCTGGTAGAGGCGCGCTGCGTCGGCGAGTTCGCCCGCTGGGGATGCCTCATCTCCAACGCCCACGCCGGAGCCGAGACCAGCGACCCGGAGGTTCGCGCCCTCCTCGACAGACACCACGGGGAACTGCGGGACGCCCTGCAGAGGGCATTGGTCGCGGCACGCACCCGGGGGCAGCTCGCCGACGGGGTGGACCTGCCGTCGAGCGCCGAACTGCTGGCCCTGCTCGCATACGGCGTGAACCTGCGCTCCCGAGCCGGAACCGACGCCAGCACCCTCCGCGCGACGGTGCTGGCCACCCTGCACGCCCTCAACGACGATCCTTCCGTGTGACCATCGGCTGGCTCCCGCTCCCGCAGTTGCAGGGAGCATCGAGGCGCGCATCAACCGGGCCGTCGGAAAGCAGCACCCGGCAGCTCACCTGCAGGCCTCACAGACCCAGTACCCGGGAAGCCAGTTCGGTTCCCCGCAGCCGGGCTTCGATCTTGGCGAAAGCGAGGTCGCGGGAGGTGGAGGTGTCATCGGCGAACGGTGAGAACCCGCAGTCGTCGCACGTGCCCAACTGGTCCGCGGGGATGTAACGGGCGGCGAGCAGAACCCGGTCGCATACCTCTTCAGGTGTCTCGACGGTCGCGCCGATCGGGTCGGTCACCCCGACGAACACCCGGATACCCGGCCGGAGCTGTCCAGCGATGATCTCCAGCACACGCTCCGGATCTGCCTCACTGGCCAACTGGACGTAGAACGTGCCCACCTCCAGCCGGAAGAGTTCGGGCAGCAGGTCCGCGTAGTCGACGTCCAGACTGTGGGTCGAGTCGTGGTCGCCGCCCGGGCAGGTATGTACCCCGAGCCGGGGCCGGTCGTCCTCGTTGAAGCGGCGGAGCACCGTGTTGTTGAGCTCAATGAAGTTCTTCAGCAGCTTTCCGCTCGGGTCGAGCTTGAGGGAGAGGCGGGCTTCAGTGAAGTCGAGCTGCACACCGTGGGCACCTGCGTCGAGGCAACCGCGGATGTCGGCCTCCGCCTCATCAGCCAGATCCTGGAGGAAAGTTTCGCGGGAGTAGCCGTCGAGTGGTTCACTCGGGTACAGCAGGCTGAGCGCTGAAGGTGCGATCACCGCCTGCTTGAGCGGGAGGTCGGTGTGGCGCCGGGCGTTACGCACGTAGGTCTCCGCGCGGATTTGGTAGCGGAACGGCCCCGCAGTCAGGTAGGGCAGCTGCCGATTGTGACCGTCGGCGAAGGGAATGACCGCGCCTGCTGGATCAAGGGTAGGCAGACCCGCGATCGGATACGTGGCGAAGCTCGGCTTGGCCTGCTCGCCATCGACCAGGACCGGACAGCCTAGTTCCTCCAGACGTGCCAAAGTGTCGGCGGTGGCCTCGTCCTGAAGTTTCGTCAGTTCAGCGTCGTCCAGACGCCCTTGTCCATGCTCGGCAAGGGCTAACTGAAGGGCGCGGGGACGGGGGATGCTGCCGATCGGCTCGGTGGGGAGGCTCATAGGCCGCACCATAGGAAGCGCCTTCTGGCCGGACAAGAGGGACTCGGACCGACTTCGCAGCCCGACGCCCAGGCGCAAACCGCGCCCCGTTCGGCATCATCGCAGCCAGCAGGACGTCATGTGGCTGCGGCACCCAGCTGCGCTGCCGTATGACAGTCAGCCGCAGATTTTCCCGAAAGATCACCGGATCAGGGCATTCCGCGACAGGGAGTTGACCCGACGGCAGACGGCCTTGCCGCTACTCCTCCCCCGGTCCCCTCAGGGGCATCAAGCGCGGACGCACCAGCCGCCTCGCACGCCCTCCTGCTGGACCGTCATCTCAAACCGACGCAGTCTCCTCGCCAGGATGCGGCTCGGCCGCCGGCGGCTGCGCTCCCGTCTGAGCCGGGCCATATCCAGCCGCTGTAGCTACAAGAACAGCTCCGCACAGGGAGTGGACCTCACGCTCGTTGAGGGCGCAGCATGGGCGGGCGCCGCAGTCAGGCATTTCCGTCCACGAGAGGACGTCCATCATGCCCCACATCGTCATCGACAACGATCAGCCCGGCATTCGGGGACTGATGATCCAGCGACCGGACACCGCAGCCCCGCTCAGCCAGTTAGCAGAGACTCTGCTGCGTTCCCCCTTGTCACTGACCCCTGGAGAGCGGGAACTGATCGCTGCTTATACATCCCACCTCAACTCCACCCCGTTCTGCTCCGGTTCGCACGGTGCGTTCGCCGCCGCCCAGATCGAAGGCGGCCAGGAGATCGTCGACGCTGTGCTCGCGGATCCCGACACCGCGCCCATCACCCCGCGGCTGAGGGCACTGTTGCATATCGCTGCCTCTGTATGCAGGTCGGTACAGCCCCTCACGGCCGAGGTCGTCGCCGCGGCCAGGGAAACCGGCGCCGATGACGCTCAGATCCACGACACCGTGCTGATCGCGGCCGCATTCTGCATGTACAACCGATACGTCACCTGTCTGAACACCGGCCTCCCCGACGACCCGGGCTACTTCGAGATGGCTGCCAAGCAGATCGTCACGCAGGGATACGTCGCCACCTGACAGCCCAGCGACCATCTGCGCCTCCCTTCTCCGCCACGGTTCGTTCGCGCGCGGCTGCCCATGGCGGAAGCGGTGCACCGACATCTGAAGGACAAAGTCCGCAGCACAGCGGTGTACTTGGGTGCGCCCCGTTCCCCAGTCATGGCATGCGACCCTCGCCCTCCACTGCACCCGCCTGAGCGTGCGGTGGCCAGGGCGGGGCCCCTCCGCTCTGGCCACCGCCGAATGTGGGGGTGGGCGCACGGCTGCCACCACCACGCTCTACGGCCCTACGGTTTCCTGATCAAGCTGGGCACGCAGGGAGAAGCGGCGTCTCGCACTGCGCTGCACGCTGGGGGCGGGACCGGGTGCCGCTACTGCGTGCGGCACGGGACGCCGTTCATCGACCTCGCCGCGCAGGGAGACCGCCGTGGCCCCACCGCCGCCGATCGCCGCACACGCGCTGCTCGTTTTCCTCTTGCAGGTCGGCCTGCTGCTCTCGGCCGCCCTCTTGCTGGGGAGACTGGCCAACCGCCTGAGAATGCCAGCCGTTGTGGGAGAACTCTTTGCCGGCGTGCTCTTCGGACCGACGGTCCTCGGCCACCTGGCCCCGCACCTGTCCACGTGGCTGCTTCCCCATACTGCCGCTCAGTTCCATCTTCTGGACGCGATCGGGCAGATCGGTGTGGTGCTGCTCGTCGGTGTCACCGGCATGGAAGTCGATCTCGGCCTCGTGCGGCGCAAAGGAACTGTTGCCCTCCGCGTGGGTCTAGCCGGCCTGATAACCCCTCTCGCCGCCGGGATAGCTGCGGGGTTGGCGGCCCCGCACTCGCTGCTGAGCGAGTCGACGGACCGGGCGACATTCGCATTTTTCGTCGGTGTAGCCATGTGCGTGAGCGCCCTGCCCGTCATCGCCAAAACCCTCTCGGACATGGATTTGCTGCACCGGAACATCGGACAGTTAACGATTGCTGCGGGCGTCGTCGACGACGTGATCGGGTGGCTCCTGCTGTCGATCGTCTCCGCTATGGCCACGGTCGGCGTGCGCGGTGGGACGGTGGCGACTTCGGTCGCACTTCTCGCGGTGGCCATCCTGGTGTCTGCCACCGTCGCTCGTCCGCTCGTCCGCCGCGCCCTCACGCGCTCACAACGGTCAGCCGAGAACGGGCCGGCGATCGCGACCACCGTCTTGATCATCGTGTTGGGCGCCGCCGCAACGCAGGCCATGGGCTTCGAGGCGGCGCTCGGTGCTTTTCTAGGTGGCCTCGTCATCGGGTCGGTCAGCACCGCGGACCTCGCCCGGCTGGCCCCCCTGCGGACCATTGTGATGTCGGTTTTCGCGCCCTTGTTCTTCGCTACTGCGGGGCTCCGGGTGGATCTGACCGTCCTCACCCGCACCGTTCCGCTGCTCGCCGCTGTCGCCGCGCTGCTGATCGCAGTGGCTGGCAAGTTCGCCGGCGCGTACCTGGGCGCCCTGTCGAGCAAGTTGACCCGGTGGGAGGCGCTGGCGCTCGCTGGCGGAATGAATGCCCGCGGAGTGATCCAGATTGTGGTGGCCACAGTCGGGCTCCGTGTCGGCGTCCTGACTACGACCACGTACACCATCGCGATCCTGGTGGCGATAACCACATCGCTGATGGCACCGCCGACCCTGCGTCAGGCTATGCCGCACATCCTGCTGACCGAGGAGGAAACGGAGCGACGGCGGGCACTATCCGTCTTCCGCGGCCCGCTCTCGAGCGCAGACTCTGACTCTGAAGCAGCCTGATCGTCACCGTCGACGGCCTGGACGCGTGCCGTCCTCTACGGGATCCCTCCGCACGGGTCCGAGCCGCCATCAGCCCGGCGTCGTAACACTGTCTACGGTCCTGCAGATACTGCAGAGCGGTACTCACAGAGGCGGTCACGCGATGGGGTGTATCCCCATTCGTCTTCCGTCGGCAGCGACGCACCCCCTTGCCGCCAGCCGCAACCCGTGAGCAGCCCAGCAAAACCCGCGGGAACGGCCGGCGCATGCCCCTTCATGACAGACGGTCTCTGTAAGACAAACGAGTGATGTCAAAGGAGAGTTGCGAGAGCTCCTTGAGGATGCGGAGTAGTGTCCGCTTCCCGGCTCAGAATTCTTCTAAAGCAAGGGTGCCGATCCCGATGAGCGTTCCCGCCACGATGCGAGGCTTGCAGCAGACGTCGCTCAAGGGGCCGCAGGACCTTCGCCTGATCAACGACGCACCGGTGCCGGCACCCGGCCCGGGTGAGGTTCTGATCCGTGTCACGGCAGCGGGCGTCAACTACGCCGACATCTCGCAGTCCCACGGCACTTTCGGTAACGGCCCGCACCCGCCGTACCTGGCCGGTTTCGAGGCCGTCGGCGAGATCGCCGCCGTGGGAGATGACGTGAGCGGCGTACGACTCGGCGACCATGTCACTGGTGTCGGCTACGGCGCTTTCGCGGAGTACATGGTGCTTGCCGCGGCCGCCGCGGTGCCCGTTCCGCAGGGCTGGAGCGACGAGCAGGCGCTGGGGTTGGTGGTGAACTGGCCCACCGCCCTGGCCGCGCTCAAGCCGCTGGGCCAAATCTGCGGCGGCCAGACCGTACTGATCCACGCCGCCGCCGGAGGGACCGGCCAGGCTGCGGTGAAGCTGGCGAAGCATTTCGGCGCGGCGGTGATCGCGACCGCCTCTCCGGGCAAACACGAGACGGTGCGCGCCCTGGGCGCCGATCACGTGCTCGACTCGCACGGCCCTGACCTCGCCGCGGAGGCACTTGCACTGGCCCCCGACGGGGTGGATCTGGTGCTGGAGTCGGTGGGCGGTACCACCTTCAACGCCAGCCTGGCCGCGGCGAAACGGGTCGTGGGACGGGTGGTGGTGACCGGCCTGCCCGCCGGTGAGGCAGCGCTGAGCAACTGGGATCTGGTCTACCGCCACCAGGTGCAGGTGATCGGTCTGAATATCGGGGTGCTGATCCAGTCCGCGCCGCAGATCTTTGGCGAGGTGATGGGGGAACTGTTCGTGCTCATCGCCGCTGGGGTGCTCACTCCTGGGCGGCCCACCGTCTACGACCTCGCCGACGGGCCAAAGGCGTTGGCTGAACTGGAGGCACGCGCCACGGTCGGCAAGCTGGCCCTGCTGCCGTGAAAAAACACCTTAGCCTGGGCCTCGATGGGTGCGGGTCGTGCCTGGTGTCTCATGTCTCTTTGGTGCGCAGCCCGTGGAAGGCACCGTTGTAGAACAGCAAGGCGTCGTGCTCGTCACGGAGGCCCATGCCGAGGACTTCACCGAGGAATATGGAGTGATCCCCTCCGTCATACGTGGCCGTCAGCGAGCATTCGAGCCAGGCCAGAGCGTCCGCTACCAGGGGGGAGCCGGTAAATCGGCCGGGCGACCATTCGATGGGGGCGAACTGCTGGAGTCCGCGGGGGCGGCGGCGGTCGGCGAAATAGGAGGCCAGGTCCGCCTGACGCTCTGACAGCACCGAGACCGCGAAGGCCTTTCGGTCGAGAACGGCCTCGTGCATGGCCGCCTCACGGAGTACGCAGATGAGGATGAGAGGCGGGCTCAGCGATACTGAGGTGAAGGAGTTCGCGGTCATGCCGTGCGGCGTGGCACCGCCGGTCGTCACGACGGTGACGCCGGTGGTGAATCGGCCCAGGACGCGGCGCATGGCGCTGCGGTCGAGTTCGGTGTTTCGCTCTCCGTTGCCGCTAGGCAGATGCGGGGCTGGTGTGGCCAGTCCGGTGCCGGACGTCGGGTCGGTGTGCGTCATGGCGTCAGTCACCGTTCACGATGTTGGCGAGTACGCGCGGCTGTGTCGGCGGCATGCTCACGCTGTAGGGCTCCAGGGCCTTGCGCAGCGCGGCGGGTACCTTGGCCGGCCGGGTGTCGGTGTTGGGTCCGCGCATGCATGCGACTCGCTGGCGTCCCCGGGCGACCAGGTCCTCGAGTTCGTCGCGCAGTCGCACGTACTCAAAGGCGAACTCGATCTGGGTCTGCGTCAGATCCACGAGCCGCATGCGGATCGACAGCTCATCGAATGCGGTGATCTCGGCGAGGAACTCGCATTCGCACTTGAGCGTGAACAGTTTGAGGTCGTCACGGATCTCGTCGAGGACGTCGGGGGCGTGCTGCTGCAGGAACATTTCGCGGCATCGGCCCTGCCATCGCAGGTAGTTGACGTAGTAGACGTTGCCGACGAGGTTGGTCTCTTCGAATCCGACGAGATGCCGGTATTCGTAGTACGGGCGCATGGTCATTGCCTGCTCTCCTTCGTCTGCGTCAGCATCGTGAAGACCGCCGGTACGGTGCGTCCGTGCAGCATGGTGGGGAACGTTGCGATCCGGGCGGCGCCCGACTGCAAGACAACCCACCGTCCTGTCGTCGGCTCGGAGACCTCGACCAGGTGGGCGCGGGCGTGACCGCTCTTGCGCAGGCATTCCTGCGCGCCCCAGACGCGTGTTGCGGCGACCGAAAGGTCCTCACCGCGCTCACGGGCGATGTGTTCGGCCAGCGCGAATCCCTCCGTGCCGAGCAGGTCGGTCCACTCCTGGGCCGACCGGTTAACGGCTTCCTCGACGTCGCAGCCGACGACCTGCTGCGCGGCGACTGCAAAGGTCACGCCCGCGCCGTGTGATGCGGAGACGTGGATCCCCTCATCGGTCTCCGGCTTGCCGTCCGGCCGGTAGGTGAGGGAAGGTTCGTGGCCCAGCGCGAGAGCGAGTGCTTGAGCGGTGCGCGTGCGCCGGCCGGCCAGATCTCGGCCAGTTTCTTCCGCGTCCGGCCACACGGCCATGCGGAGCGCGGCGGGCAATACCGTCGGGCTCCGGCGCTCAAGGTAGGGGCCCAGCAGTGTCGGTGTCCACGGTCCCGTGCCGTCCTGCTTGCGGACCGCCTGCAGCCGGAGCCCTTCCCAGCGTTCGACGAGTGCGCCTGAGGGGTCGCGGACGTCGAGGTCGTATAGGTACGTGTCGCCGTCGCGGGAGCGTTCGGCAGCATGGAGGGTGACCCTGTCGAGCGTGCGCATGCGGGCCGGATCGGCGAGGTGGAGACGTTCTATGGCGGCGGGCAGCAGGGTCGCGTCGGGCACGCAGCACTGGATCGCGTGCATGAGCGCGTCACGAGTGCCCGGGTCGGCGAGGACCAGACCCGACGGCAGGAATCCCCCGAACCAGGGCTTGTCTGCCGTGTTGGAGACGTCGGCCACGCAGTGCTGTGCGGCCAGAGCGCGATAGCCCAGCAGCCGCTGGAAGCGGTCGCCCTGGAAGAGCACCGGGCCGTAGAGGTCCTCCTTGGGCGCGAGTGGCACGTCCATGGTCGGGAGCGCCGGGGGCGCGGTGTCCGGGGGTGACGGCCTGTCGAAGCGGAGGGTTGCCCGGAAGTGGTCCGCCTGGAAGCCGGTCTCGTCGCTGCGGATGACCGCCTGTACCGCGCCGTCTTCGGTGACGAGGGCGGCGACCCGGATTGTGGTCGTGCCGTCGGTGGGGACGACGACGGGGCGGAGGAATTCGACATCCTCCAGCAGTGGCGGGCCGGTGTGGCCGGTGAGTGCGGCGGCCGCCTGAGCCATGGCCTCCATGCCGAACACGGCAGGGAAGAGCAGATCGCCGTCGAGCAGGTGGTCGGCGAGGTAGAGATCGTCGGCGGCGGAGAGGTCTGCGTCGACGACGAGCTCGACGCCGGGATAGTGCAGGCGGGGCCGGTCGATGAAGCGGAGCAGGGGCAGCTCGCGGGGTTCGAGCGCGAGGGTGGGTAGGTTTTCGGCGCGGCCCATGACTACGACCGAGGTGGGTGCGTGCGGGTCGGAGAGCAGGCGTTTGAGGACGGCGACGCCCTCCTCGGGAGGGATTGGTCGGATGCCTTCGCGCATCAGCGACTCCAGGACGCCAAGGCGCTCGCCCATGCCGGTGCCCGACCAGACCGACCACTCCAGGGCGAGGCAGCGGCAGTGGGGATACTGATCGCGGATCTGGTAGGTGAGGTCGGTGAGCCAGTCGTTGGCCGTGGCGTAGTCCGCTTCCCCGCGCAGCCCGGCTCGGCCGATGATGCTGCCGAAGGTGACCAGGAGCCGCAGCGTGGCCGGGTCTGCGGCGGCGAGCACGGTCTCCAGTCCTGTGATCTTTGTTGCGAGGGTGCGGCGGAAGGAGGACTCGTCGAGGTTGGTCAGGGCGTGCGGTACGTTGCGGCCGGCGCCGTGCAGGATCGCCGTCACGGGACCCAGTGTCCGGTGCACCTCCTGGATGGCAGCCTTGACCTCGTCCGCGGAGGTGATGTCGGCGCGCACGTAGTGGTGGCTGACGCCCGCGGTGTCCATGCGTGCCAGGTTCGCCGCGAGTTCCGGGTCGGTCTGCGGATCGGAGCGCCCCATGAGGGCGATGGCTGTGCCGGTGGTGCGCGCGAGGTCGAGGGCGCACTCGGCGGTGATGCCCTTGCCGCCGCCCGTCACCAGCAGCACGTCCTTGGCGCCGAGGGCGAGCGGTTCACCGGGGGCGTCGCGCGCCGGCAGCGGGCGCAGCAGCGGAATGTGGCGTACGCCGGCCCCGTTGTAGACCGTCTCGCTGAAGCCCGTGGTTGCGGCGATGTCGGCGACGAGCTGCGGGACGATCGCGGTCAGGAACGCGTCCGGCACCGGCTCGGCCAAGGGCAGAGTGATGAGCGTGGTGGCGACGGCGGGCGCCTCCAGGTGGAGGGTTTTGGCGAGTCCGGCCGCCCCTCGCCGGTCGCCGACGATGACGAAGCGTCCGGGTGCCCCGGGTGAAAGGGCGGCGCGTGCGGCGGCCAGCATCAGCGGCGTGTGGCTCTCGTCGCAGTCGTGCGGCAGACACAGTAGTACTCCGGAGCCGAGCCTGGATCGCCGCAGCGCGGCGTGCAGGGCGGGGGCGAGTGGGTGCCGGTCGGTGGTGAAAAGCTGCCAGTCGCCGTCTGCGGGCGGTGCAGCCGCACGACCGGGCTCGGCGGGCACGAGTTCGACGGAGAATGCCCTGATCCAAGGACCGGCGCCAGCGATGTCGCTGGTGGTGTCCTCTTCTGCGGAGCGTGCCGTCTCGCCGAGTTCGTCGAGCATTTCGGCCAGCTGGGCCAGTGTCGATGTTGCGAACGCCGAGGTTGCCAGGGGCGCGGCCAGTCCGAGTTCGCGTGAGGCCTGTGTGACGATCTGCCCGACGGTGATCGAGCTGAGGTGGAGTTCGTCGATGGGGTTGCTCTGCGCGCTCACCGCCTCCAGCGGCAGTTCGGCCCGCTCGGCGGCAAGGCGCCGCAGTACGTCCAGTGTGTCGGCCTCGTCGGTGTGGGTTGGCGCTTCCGGGGCCTGTGTGGTGGGGGTCTGTTCGGTCTGCGAGGTGGCGAGGTTCGGCAGCTGGCTTTCCGGTGCCGATTCGCAGGGGCTGGCCAGGAAGTGCAGCGCCTTGTCGAGCGGGAACGGCCGCGTGAAGCGGTCTTGGAAGAGCAGATCGTGACGCACGGGTGCGCCGAGCGCATAGGCGAGGCCGACCGCGCGCAGCAGTCCGGACAGCGATGTGCTGTCGGCCTCCAGCGATACGGAGGGCAGGCCGGGGGCGATCTCTGCGGCGAGGTTGCGCAGGATCCGGCCGGGCCCGACCTCGATGAAGAGATCGACGTCTTGGGCCATCGTGTGGACGGCTTCGGTGAAACGCACCGGTTCGAGGATCTGACGTGTCAGCAGGTCGGGCACGTCGGTTCCGGCCGGCAGGACGGCGCCGGTGACCGTGGAGACCATGGCCTGGGTCAGTGGGGTGAAGCTCTCTCCGCGCAGATGGTCGTGGAAGGCGGTGGCCGCCGGGGCGACAGCCTCGGAGTGGAACGCGTGCGAGACCGGGATGTCGGTTGCCGCGAAGCCCTGGCCGGCGGCGCGTTCGCACACGCGCCGGACGGCGTCGGAAGGTCCGCTGACGACCGTCTGCTGGGGGCTGTTGTATCCGGCGATCACTACCGGCTCGCCGGCGAGGAGCGGAAGGACATCGTCGGGCGGGGCAGCGACGCTCGCCATGGTGCCGCCGCCAGCACTCGCCTGCGCCATGATGCGGCCGCGGGCCGTGGCGGCGCGCAGCAGGGCCGCCTCGTCCATTGCGCCCGCCCAGTGCAGGGCGGTCAGCTCGCCCAGGCTGTGGCCTGCGGCCGTGACGGCCGTGATGCCGAGGCGGGACAGCGTGCGCAGGCCCGCGACGGAGGAGGTGACGATCCTTGGCTGAGCGTTCTCGGTCGCCACCAGGTCGGTGCCTGGCGGCATCGGCAGCGTACGGTGGAGTTCATCGATGTCGGCGAAGCGCCGTCGCAGTGCTCCGCCGTCTCCGCGTCGGCCTGCCCCTTGTCCGGGGAAGAGGAAGCCGATCCGCGGCGGCCGAATAGAGGTGCCCGCGAAGACGCCGCGTTCGGTGTCGAGGACGGAGCGTGCACCGTTGTCGAGCATCGTGAGCAGGGTGTCAAAACGTCGTCCGGCCTCCTCGGGGTCGCCGGCCACGACCGCGGCGCGGAAGCGGCGTGCGTCCAGTTCGTGCTCGAGTGTGGCGGCGAGGTCACCGAGTTCGGCGAAGGAGAGTTGGCCGCACAGTTGTGCCAGTTGCGCGATCCGCCCGCGTAGCGCGGGGATGTCGTCGGCGTCGACCAGGAGCAGCTCGGCGTCCTGCCGTGAGCGGGCGAGCGCCTCGACCTTCGGCCCGCACCCGGCGTCCGGGGCGCTGTCGGCTTGCTCCACGACGACGTGGGCGTTGATGCCTCCGAAGCCCATCGAGGACACGCCGGAGCGGATGGGATGGTCTGCCGGCCAGGGCTCCGGCGCAAGCGGCACACGCAAGGCGGGCTGTTCGCCCGTCAGTTCGGGGTGAGGGTCGACATGCCCGGTGGCCGGCGGGATGACCTGGTGGTACACGGCGAGGATGGCTTTGATGAGGCCGGCGACGCCGGCGGCTGCTTTGGTGTGGCCGATGTTGCCTTTGATGGTGCTGATCGCTGCTGCGGGTGCCGTGGGGTCGGCGGCGCGGCGTGCTTCGCTGAACGCCCGGAGTTCGGTTGCGTCGCCGACGGCGGTGCCGGTGCCGTGGCCTTCGAGGTAGGCGACCGTGTCGATGCCGTATCCGGCGGACTGGTAGGCGCGCTGCAGCGCGAGCCGGTGTCCGGCGGCCTCCGGGCGGGTGATGCCGCCCTTGCCGTCGGAGGAGTAGCCCCAGCCGGCGAGGACGGCGTACCGGGGCAAGCCTTGCGCGATGGCGTCCTCGTCGCGCATGAGGACGAGCATGCCGCAGCCCTCGCCGGGCCAGAATCCGTTGGAGCCGCGGTCGTAGACGCGCATCTCGCCGGTGGCCAGGGCGCCGGTCTTGGCGAAGCCGATGACCTCGAAGGGGTCGATGCTCAGGTCTACGCCGCCGGCGATGGCCGCATCGAGCTGGCCGTTGGCCAGGGCGTTGGCCGCGGTCGCCACGGACAGCAGTGAGGAGGAGCAGGCGCCGTCGACGGTGAAGCCGCCACCGTGGAGGTCGAAATGGTTGCATACGCGTCCGGCGATGGTGTTGGCGAGCCCGCCGGCCAGGGTGTCCTCGTTGATCGGCGGGAAGGCGCTTTTGTAGCGGGTTTCGAGGTTGGCGAGGAAGAGGCCGAGCGCGGCGTCGTCCCAGCCCTGTTCGCGCAGGGCGGCGCCGACCGTGCGGCGCACGTACGGCCAGCGCAGCCGCATGAGGTTGGCGCGGCTGAACTCGCCGGTCAGGGTGTTGCCGATCACGACGCCGGTGGCGTGGCGGGGCAGCCCGTTGCCGTCGGGGAAGCCCGCGTCCTGCAGAGCGCGCGCCGCGGTGTCCAGGGCCAGCCAGTGGGTCATGTCCGTGGACCGGAAGGTGCTGCCCGCGATGCGGTGGCTGACGCGGTCGAATTCGAACCCCTCGAGGACGGCGGCCTTGCGCGTGTAGAAGCGGTCGGGGGCCGCCGGGTCGGGTGAGTAGTAGTCGTCGAGGTTCATGCGCTCGTCCGGCAGGCGGCGGAATGCCCGGCGGCCGGCGAGGACGTTCTGCCAGAGCTGGTCGGTCGAGTTGGCGTCGGGGTAGCGGCAGGCGACGCCGACGACGGCAATTCGGTGGCTGCTCATGCCCGTATCGCCCCCACGTCGGTGGTTTCCGGCGCCCTGGCCGGGATGTCCTCGCTCATCGCTGTGACGTCGGGGGCGCGCCGGGAACGCCAGCGCTGGAGAAGGGCTGCCACCCACCAGCCGGCTCCGCGGGCGCCGCAGACGATGACGAGTGCGAAGAAGAGGGTGTAGGTGACGTTGAGCTGCATCAGGGCGCCGTAGACGAAGGCGACAGAGCCGCCGAACATGAACTGCGCGCGTCCCTTCATCGGTGTCGTGCCCGGGTCGGTGATCATGTAGTTGGTGAAGAGGACAAACGCGACGCCGGTCATCGAGCCCAGTGCGGAGAACAGGGCAACGTCCCAGATGCCGTGGCGTACGAAGGCCTGGATGGCGAAGCCGCCCATCCAGCCGACGATCAGCGGCACCTTGCGGGTGAGCATGGTGTTAAGGACGGTGCCGGCGGTGGCGATGATCAGCGCGATCATGATCCTGAAGAACGTGTTGGCGTTTTCGGTAAACTCGTAGGGCGGCGCGATGCTGACCCAACTGCCGAAGCAGACCAGGGACATGGCGATGCCGAAGTTGGACGGGTTCATGAAGTGCCGCATCCGCCCGTTGATGGGCGCCTGGAAGGCGTGCTTGCCGGCGACGCCGACGAACACGCCGAAGATGACCGGCAGGATCTGGTTGTTGGCGTAGAGCAGCATGTTGACGGCGAGTGCCGTGATGTGCGAAGGCAGCAGGAACTCGTACACGCCGCGCGGTCCGCCGTCGAGGAACCGCGGCCGCCGCTGGTAGGCCCACGCGCTGATCAGTTCGAACGTGATCTCGGTCGTGTAGCCCGTCAGCAGGGCGAAGACCGGCCACAGGTAGGGCTGTTCGAAGCCGAGCAGACCATAGCCGAACACGTTGAACACCGTGATCGACATGGCGAAGTTGCGCAGCGCGAGATAGCGCGGATCGGGCTTGGGCTTCGTCGGCTTGGCGATGGCGTTCGGCGGAGCGCTGTCGGTCTGAGAGGGGTGCACGACGGCGGTCATCGGCTCGAAACCTCCTGAGCGGTGCCGGTGAGCATGAGGGTGTGGACGCCGGGGCTGAGCTGGAGCGTCTGCTGGTGCAGGCCGCCGTCGGCGTCGCGCCATTGGATGTGCGCCGAGACGGGGCCGCTGTAGGTACCGAGCCCGAAGTGGACGTCGAAGCTGCGGAAACCGACGTGGCCGCCGCCGCCGTCGAGCTGTGAGATCTGGGTGCCCTGCGGTGTGGTGATCTTGACGGTGGCGTCGTAGGCGGGCGAGCCGATCGCTTCGAGACCCTTGCCGGCATGGGCCAGATCGGTAGAGGGGCGGTACAGCTCGAGTTCGAGCGCGTTGCCGCGGTCCGGTGCCTGGTTGGTGTAGAACGCGGGCGGTCCCCACTGCCTGGCCACCGCGAAGTCCAGGGTGCCGGTGCCGGTCGTGTCGCCGGTGGCGACGGCACGGGTCGGGGTCGGCACGGCCAGGCCGATCTTCTTGCTGACGTTCACGTACTTGCCGCTGGAGTTCTTGGCGTAGAAGGCGAGGGCCTCGTGGCCGGATATGTCGTCTCCGGGCTGGAAGTTGGGCCACATTGCCGGGTTGATGAGCAGGTCGTCGTTCTCGGTGGCCGCCTCCTGCAGCCAGTTCCAGCGGTTGGCCTTGCCTTTGATGAAGCCGTCGGTCTGGATCACGTCTTGTTCACCGCGGTTGAGGAAGTCGCCGGTCTTGACGTCCCAGCACCAGCCGGTCCAGGCGAGGCCGTACTGCTGGGCCTCCTGCGTGAAGGGGGCGACACCCTTGCTGAGCTTCTTCTGCATGTCGGCGACGTTCGCCGCCTTGTTCATGAAGAGCAGGTTGCTCTCCTCCAGGCCCCAGGCGACGTTGATGTTGCTCACGTAGAAGTCGAAGTTGCCGTTGCTGTTGAGGTCGGCGAAGTCGACGCCCATGCCCTTGAAGGAGCCGTTTCCCAGGACGAACGACTTGGGCGTTGTCCCCGTGCGCTGGCCTTTGGCCTCCGTGAACTTGATGTGGCCGGGGGTTGATCGGTTGTACAGCAGGTGTCCGTGGCCGAAGTCGTTGGCGATGTAGGCCTCCGGCAGGCCGTCCCCGGTCAGGTCGGCGCCGGAGATCGCCAGAGTCCACCCGGTGGAGATCTGGAAGGGGATCGCGCCTTCCTCCTGGACGTAGTGGGCGGCGGGGTGGGCGCCGGAGACCGCGTCGGTCCAGCGCAGCACGTGGTCGCCGCCGGCGTTGTTGCCGGAGGAGAGGCTGTTGGTCATCGTGACGTTCTTCAGACCCTTGGGGTCCAGTACGTCGGAGTCGGGAAAGTAGTTGCCGACGATGATCGAGGGGTGGCCGCTGCCGTCCAGATCCGAGATGTAGACGGCGTCGGTGTTCCAGCGCGGGCCGTGGTATTTGCCGTCGGGCGACTGGGAGGGGACGAGTTCCTGCGGCGCGTAGGCGCTGGGCGAGGGTGTGGTGGCGGTCGACTTCGGAAGGAACAGGATCGGGGTGCGTCCCCAGTAGGTCACCAGGAAGCCCATGCGCCCGTCACCCGTGAAGTCGCCGGCCGCGCAGCCGGTCGGTGCCATCGTGTCGTCGTAGGGCAGTGGCGCCGCGTCCAGAGTGAAGGGAGTGAAGCGGTCGCCCGTCGGCGCGGTGGGCGTGTAGGTCACGATCACCTTGTTGGTGCGGGTGTCGACGATGCACATGCCGTCCGCGCGGCCGTGGCCGGTGATGTCGTTGATGGCGATGCTGGCCCCGACGGCCGAGATCCAGGAACGGACCTTCTGATAGGCGCGGTTGACCTTCCGGATCGTGTTCATGTGCTGGTTGTTGTAGCCGGGCGGGAGGGTGATGGGCAGTTCGTGGAACTTGTAGCGCGCGGCGGTCTGTTCAGCGCCGGACACGCTGACCGCGCTGTTCGCGCCGAAGAAAAGCGTGGTGGCGACGACGATGGCCAGGACTCCCGGCACCAGCCGACGAAGACGCTTCCTCAGCCTCACGGCGATCTCCTCTCGAAACAACGGTCATGACGGTGTGGGGCGTCTTCCGCTGGACCGCCCGGGTATGTGCCTCGATCACCGCGGCAGTGAGGAAGGCGGGGCGGGCCTGCCGGGCCGCCCCGCCGGACGCCTCGGTGCTGTGCCCTCAGCCGGTTGCGGTCGGCGAGACCGGGTCCGTGGAGACCTCGAAGCCGTTGAGGTCGGCCGGATCCGGCACGGTGGGCGCAACCGGCGTCACGAGCTCTTGGTGCGCCTCGAGCGCCGGCGCGATGCACCACCAGTCGCTGTTCTTAGCGAAGAAGATGTCGCGCACGGCGGAGAAGCTGCGCCGCCATGCGTCGCGTGCCTCGCCCAGCGCGAAGGCTGCGCCGTCGCGGGCGTACGTCGTCAGCGGGAAGGTGCAGTTGTCCCGGTAGACCGGGTCGCCGTGCATCCGGTACCAGGTGACGTGGCGGGCACCGGGGATCAGCGTGAACGTCGCCGTGGCGGTCTTCTTGGGGTCGCCGAAGCCCATGTAGGGCGGCAGGAAGTCGACCGTGCGGAAGCGGGCGAAGATGCGCTCGCTGGCTTCCTTGTAGGTGATCTCGCCGGCGAGTGCGGCGTCCATGTAGGCGCGCGAGGCCTGCGCCATCTCTACGACGCCCGGCAGGTGGCTGCCCAGCACGCCGATGCGGCTAGGCTCGGTGGTTTTGTCGAGCCAGGCGCGGTCCTTGGTCTTGTGGTAGTGCATCAGCAGGGAGAGAGGCCCGAACGTGCCCAGCAGGCTGCCCATCACCCAGTTGCGGTTCCACGCGTTCCAGGTGTCGTAGCTGGCGAAGGAGTCAAAGGAGCCGGAGACGACGGTGTCGTAGTGGTCGAACCCGCGGTTGACCACGTCTTCCATGAACTTGAACCGCTCGGTCGCGTAGTCGTTCTCCTCGACGGCCTTCAGCAGCGATTCGGCGATCAGGTCGACCGCGGCGATGAGGACCGACATGCCGCTGGAGTAAAGGGGGTCGATGAAGGCGGCCGCGTGCGGCAGCTGGATGAGGCGGGGCGCGGTCAGGTGGGGCGAAGAGTACTGGATGCGGCCCGAGCGGATCCACGGACGGGCGGCGCGCGCCTCGGCGAAGTGCCGGGCGACTGTCGGGTAGGCGGAGATGATTCGGCGGAACTCCTCCTCCGGACTCCCGTGCGGCTCGGGGTGTTTGCGCCGGTCGAGCATCAGACCCACGCTGGTCAGAGGGTTGGTGGCGTCGCGGTGGTTGCTGAAGGGGATGACCCACATCCAGCCGCCGTCGAAGACGTGGTGCATGGTGGACTGGCCGAGCGGCGAGATCAGGTTGCGGCGGCTTTTGGGATCGAGCAGGAGATCGGTGCTCTTGACGCCCATCATGTGGGTGTAGATGGTGCGGGTGTCGGTGCGGAAGCGGGGCACCTCGTCGCGCATGCCGAGCTGGTCGGAGACCATCGAGCGCATGCCCGAGGCGTCGATCAGGAGCTTGGCCCGGTACGTCTCGCCGGAGTCCGCGCGCAGTTCGACCTCGTCGGCTCCGAAGGTGATGTCGGAGATGCGGGTCTGGGAGTGGAACGCCGCGCCGTACTTGACCGAGAGAGCGGCGAGGTAGGCATCGGTGTCCTGGCGGAACAGATGCGAGTCCGGACCGACGGGTGGTGTCAGCGTCCCGAACTGGTTGATCTCCTCGGGGCGGTTCTCCTCGCCGGCACGGTGATACATGAAGCCGAACGAGCGCTTCACTCCGCAATTGCTGCTCACGTGCTTGCGCAGCTTGTGGAACGTGCCGATCCATCCGATCTCCGGGACGCCGTATTTGTCGGCGACGATTCGCAGCCGCAGCCCGGTCTCCGGAATCAGGGATTCGCCGATGGTGAACCTGGGATGGGTCGCCCCTTCGAGCAGGAGCGTCGAAACTCCGTGCCGGGCGAGGATGCACGCGAGCATCGAGCCGCCGATTCCCGACCCGAGGATTGCCACTTCATATCGCTGAGTGCCCATGGGTTCCCCATAATCGCGGTTGTCCGTGAATTGACTACTCGCCAGGTTTCCTGCTCGCCGACTCCAGGATGACCGCTGGACCTGCGCTGGGTCTTCTCTCGACTTGCCGTTACCCCGGGGTGCGGCATGAAAGAGCGCAATCCTGAAGATGCCGATCTATGGAAGGCCGATTGAGGGCAGGATCGAAGAAGCGGAATGGACGAATGGGCCGGAGACTCACGACTGACGACCGTGGCGTGCGGCCGTTCATCCACCCAGGAGGAAATCTATGACCAACGTCGTCGCCGAGACATCGGCGATTCCCCGGGCCGGGACATCCATGTTCGTTAACGGACTGTTTCCGCGGCGCCGAGCCCTTGTGGTCGTGGTCGGTTTCGTACTCGGATTCCTGCTGGCTTATGCGTGGTCTCCGAAACTGGCTGACGACCAGATCGGTTTCAACAGCGCGGACGCCATGCTTGGGCACAACGCCCTCACGACCCCCATCGCCGGCATCGCCTCCGGCGTGATCTTCGCCTTCGTCTCCGGTCTGGCCGGGTCATTCACCGCGTGCAATGTGATGGTGCTGGGTGCGGTGGGTCCACTGGTCGGCGAATCTGCGTTGTCACGCCGGGAGTCACTGACCCGGATCGCACGGCCGATCGGCTGGCTGGCCGCCGGCATGCTGCCGGTCTCGGCCCTCTACGGCGCGATGGTCGGGATCTTCGGCACGCACATGCCGCAGTTCTCCACCATCCACTCCCCCGGTCTGTCACCGCGGATCATCCAGGCAATGATCGACTTCGGGATCATCGGTCTCGTCATGATCGTCCTCGGTCTCGCGGCCGCGGGCATCGTGCCGGACCCACTCGCCGCGGTCTCCCGGCGCTTCCCCAACGCGCCGCTGGTCCTCATGGGGGTTCTCATCGGTGCTTTTCTGATCGGCCGGCCCTATCCGCTGTTCGGCCAGATGTTCCGCAGCGCCGCCGAGCGGCACAACCCGGCGTACGGGGCGGCGGCGTTCGCGCTGCAGTCGCTGGGGAACATCGTCGTGATGTCGCTGATCGTCGTGCTGATCTCGCTCGTCCTGCGGGGGCGGGCGGGGCGCTGGCTCGCGGCGGAGCCCGCCCGGGTGAGCGCGCTGACGGCATCGGGCTTCCTGGTCGCCGGCGTGTTCGCGGTCGTGTACTGGGATGTGCGATTGCTGCACCTGCTGGGCTACATCTGGTTCCCGACGGCGCCTTGGCACTGAGAACGGCGGCACACGCAGAGCGGCCCGGCGCCTGAGGCGCCGGGCCGCTCTGCGTAGGGCAAGCCGTCTTAGGCGGCCTGGGAGGTGGCCAGCAGTTCGCTGCTGATCTCCTCCAGTTTGCGGCGCTTGGTCTCGGGGCCGATCCACAGGAAGAGGAGGGCTGCCAGGAGCAGCGGCACCGCGCCGATCACTGCGGTCATCGCGATCGAGGGAATGGTGGTGGCGGCGACGACGATCGCGATGATCAGCACCCCGCCCAGTTTGGTCATGCCGGCAGCCAGGCCCGACCCGCGCGAGCGCAGCATGGTGGGGTAGACCTCGGCGGCATAGGCGGAGACGACCGCCGCCACCGAGCTGATGGCGGACAACGGCACGACGAGCAGCAGCGAGAGCGCCAGGTGGTGGTGCACGAGGGAGTTGCCTGCCACCACGAAGCCGCTCAGCGCCAGCGCCGAGGCGACCGACAGCCCGACGATCGTCCTGCGGCTGCCCCACCACCCGTACGCGATGGCCACCAGTACGGTGAAGGGGAGGCCGAGCAGCGCTGCGTTGCGCACGACGTAGTCCGATTTCACGGCCGAGAATCCGAGGTGCTGCAGGTTGGTCGGTACCCAGAGCTGGAAGCCGTAGGTGACGAGCCCTGTGCCGAGGGCGAGGACGGTGATGGCGAGAGTGGGACCGAGGAACGGGCGCTGCAGCAGCCGCAGGCCACTGCTGCGGACTGCTCCTTCGGCGCTTTCGGCGAACTCGGCGTCGGACGGGATTTCCTGCACCGTGGCGCCGTACCGGGCCATGATCGCGCTCGCTTCCTCTTTCCGGCCGCGGGCGATCAGGTAGCGGGGCGATTCGGGGATCCAGTGGTTGAGGGCGATGAAGAGCAGTCCCGTGGGCAGGCCGATGAGCCAGAGGATGCGCCAGCTGTAGGTCGGGGTGAGCCATCCGGCCAGCCAGCTGGTGGCCACGTAGGCGCCGGCGATGTCGCCGCCGACGAGGACCATCAGCCAGCCGCGGTGGCGTGCGGGGATTGTCTCGGCCATCAGCGCGAACGCGATCGGGAGCATGCCGCCGACGCCGAGGCCCATGAGGAAGCACATCAGCAGGTTCCAGTAGAAGCCGGGCATCGCTCCGCAGATGGAGGTGGTGACGAAGAGGATCCCGGCGAGCAGGATCGAGGAGCGCCGCCCGATGCGGTCGCCCAGCCAGCCCCAGATCAACGAACCGACGACCGTTCCGCTGATTCCCATCAGAGGGAGCCACGAGACGGGGATGTGCCCGTGCGGGTTGGCGGGGGATTTCAGGCCGTACTCCTGGGCCACACCGGGCGCGACGAATGACAGTGTCGCCGGCTTCATGACGTCGATCGTGACCGCGATGGCGAGGACGACGAGCAAGGCGATGTGCTGGCCCCGAATGGGGGCGTCATCGATGGCTGTGACCCGGATGCGCTGTGCCGATTTCTTGATCTCGCCTCCGCGTGCGGGCAGCACCCCGTACAGCGCGGCCACCAGCCCGACCAGGATCAGCGCCATTCCCGTGATCATGGCGGCGTCCGGGTGCATCCCGGACATCATGTAATGCATGTGGCGCGCGCCGATGTACATCGGCAGATGCAGCGCGACGCCCGTGGCGGAGGCGAGAACGCCAAACCAGAACGCTGCCGGGTGCTCGAACTCCCCCCAGGCACGATCGAGAACCCTCAGCGCCATGAGCCTTCCTCTCGTCCCGTCGGACACTCCAAACGAGACTAGGGACGGCGGCGCCGCGCGCCTTCTTCCAAATTGACCCGATCGCCAAAAGCGGCTGGAGGTTGCCTCAGGCTGCGATCCATGCCGCGTGCAGGCCGTGCGGCACGCGCAGCGGCAACTGCACGACGGCTGCCGGCTCTCCGGTGAAGTCGCCCGTGTCCACCACTACCAGGTCACTGCGATCCCGCTCCGCGTCGTAGACGAGGCTCAGCAGCCAGCCGTCCGCCTCGGCGGCGTCATGGCTGCGCGGTACGAAGACCGCTTCACCGGTCTCCCGTCCTGGGCCGAACTCGTGGACCTCGGTACGGCCGAGGGCCAGGTCGTGGCGGAGCAGGCCGGGGCCCGCAAGGTAGCCGCCACTCCCGCACGGCGACATGGCGACTGCGAAGCCGTACCGGTTGTAGGAACCTTTGTAGCGGTCGTCGATCCTGGGGAACTCCTCGGCTTGCTCCTCAAGTTGCCTTTCCACGACTGTGCCGCTGCGCGGGTCGATCGTCCACCGCCAGAGCGTGGGGGCCGTCTCGCCCGGCCGCAGCGGCTCGCTGTCGAAGACACGGGGGTGGCGGACGAGGTGGATGATGATCCGGTTTTCGCTCTCGTAGGCGTTGAGGGGATGGAAGACGTAGCAGGGATCAACATCCATCCAGAGCACGTCAGGGGCTGTGGCCTCCCTCGGCAGCACGCCGATCCGGGAGCCGTGGTCCGTGCGCCACCGGTAGGGGACGCGGGAGCCGGCGGCTGCCGCGGCCGGGTCGTAGGCGACCGGCAAGTCGTAGAAGACGGCGTAGCGTTCGGTCAGCGAGAAGGCGTGCATCATCGGTGGGGCCTTCACCGCGATGGGCATCGTCCTGCGGACCCTGCCGTCGGCGCCGATGACGTGGTACCGGACGTAGGGCGGTTCGTGATAGTAGGACACCGCGAACATCTCCCCAGTGAGCGGATCGATCTCCGGGTGGGCCGAGAACCCCCCGGAGAGGGTTCCGTCGAAGTCGACGCGGGCCACGGTGTCCAGGCCGGTGTCGATCTGGACCGGCAGCGCTCCCCCGTCGCCAACCGCGAGGATGCGTCCCGCGTGCTGGATCAGGTTGCCCCCGGCGTCGTCGGACAGGCCGTGGCGGGGGCCTGGTGCGGGCAGTTCTCCCAGACGAGAGCAGACCCGGTCTGTCCGCAGCCACTTGTTGCGATACCACTGCGCACGTCCGTCCTGGATGCGGACGGCGTGCACCATGGGCGCCCCCTCGAACGCGTGGCGGCGCGCGTCGCGGGCACCCAGCGGGTTGGGTCCTATGCGGGTGAAGGTGCCGTTCAGCTCTTGCGGCAACTGTCCCACCACCTCTGGTTGGGACACGGTGGCCTCATAGGAGACCGGCTGGTAGCCGCCTGCCTGCACATACGATGTGCCGCCCATCCCCGCCTCCGTCACATACCACCGTTACGTAACATTGTTACTTTCGGCGTCCTGTGCGACCATGTCAAGGGTGAGCCCTCGACAAGCCGACCCTGAAGTGAGCGCGAATCTGATCCTGACCGCAGCACGCATCCTGCAGGAGGAGGGGCCGAGCGCACTGTCCACCCGACGGCTCGCCGCAGCCGTGGGTACGTCGACGACCGCGGTGTATACCCACTTCGGCGGCATGGACGACCTGGTCAGGGCAATGGTCCACGAAGGGTTCCGGCATCTGAACGACCGGATGGCCGAGGTCGCGCAGACCGATGATCCCGTTGCCGACGTCGCGGCCCTCGGATACGCCTACCGGGCCAACGCGCTGGAGCATCAGTACCTGTACTCGGTCATGTTCGGGGGGGCGAGCCTCGGCGGCTTCGCTCTCTCCGACGACGAACGACAGCACGGGCGCTACACGCTCGAGACGCTGGTGGGCGCCGTGACCAGATGTATGGAGGCGGGCCGGTTCCGCCCCGACGACCCGGCGCGCGTGGCCCATCAGATGTGGATCGGAGTGCACGGCCTCGTCACGCTGGAACTCGGCGGATACCTCATCGAGCCGTACGATGCCGAGACCTGCTTTCAAACGTTGGTATGCAGCATGCTCGTGGGGGCCGGCGACGACGGCGAGCAGGCGGCCACGGCAATGGACATCGCCCGCGCGCGCCAGAAGTGAATGGCGGGTAGAGCAGCCCGGAACGCGCCTGGCCAAGAAGGCTGCGCCCAAGCGCTCTGCCGGTCAGCTACCGAGTCCCAACGAGGACTTACTCAATGTGGCCCAATGAGGACACGCAGGTCCAGCGGTCTGTCGTCCGTCCAGGGTGCGGCCCCGCAACGAGTAATCGATGCCGGGTGCCGGGACGCGGCTCAGCCGTCCGTCAACTCCCGTGTGCGCATCGGGCTTGAAGGGCGCCGCCGTCTACGGGTCCAGCCGTTGGCTGTCGGCCATGTCCTGGCCTGTTCGAGGCCGTCGGCCGCCGGAGGGGGGCTGGCGCTGTCCGAGCGCGCCGGCCCCCGCCAGCGAAGCGGAGTTGCCGGGTCGGACCGAACACCTCAAGGACATCAAGGAGGGGATACGTGTCGCTTTGGCGGTCCTCAGCAGACCAAGGCAATCGATGAGGATGAGCGACTTGCGCGGTTGGCTGCAGGCGGACAGACGCTGGTGGCGCACCACCGCGAACACCAAGACCAAGCAACTGGGGATGTCCTACGCGTTCGGTTCTCTCGCGTTCCACCAAGGCGTGGCGCATTGACGGGGACACCATCCGCTCACAAGAGGCGACCCTGAGGGATGTCCCGTAAATGATCTCCGGATCGGCTTGGGCAGGGTTGACCGCCGCACGGCCCTCTGGTCTAGCCGGCGAGGGTGAGGTTGTGCATCCGGGCGATGCCGAGCATGGCGTGGTGGACGCCGTCGCCTTTGAGGCGGCAGTCGCGGAGGACTTTCCAGGTCTTCATCCGAGCGAAGACGTGCTCTACGCGGGCGCGGACGTGCTTGTGAGACTTGTTATGTTCCTCTTTCCAAGCTGGGAGCTCGCTCTGGCCGCGCTCACGGCGGTGCGGGATGACGAGTCCGGTGCCCGGGTAGCCGCCGTCGGCGATCGTGAGTGTCTTGCCGACAGCGGCTTTGGCTCCGGATTCCTCCCATGCCTTGCAGTCGTTGCGGTTGCCGGCGAGCGGCCGACCGACCACGACGACCAGGCGGGTGTCGGCATCGATGACGACCTGGTGGTTGGTGGAGTACCGATAATTCTTCGACCGCTCGGCGATGGTGTGATCCCGGGTGGGGACCAGGGTGCCGTCCACGATGAGCACGGTGCCCTTGGCGAACCGCCTGCGAGGCCGCAGGGCAAGCGCGGGACCGAGGTGGTCGATAATCCGGTCGGCTGCGGACTTCGAGATGCCGAAGAGCAGCGCCAGTTGGCGCATCGTCAAATTTGTGCGCCAGTAGGCCGACACGAGCAGCACCCGGTCCTCCAGCGAAAGGGACCACGGCCGGCCCTTGCCGACCGGATCCGCACCTTCGCGGCGCAGCGCGGCCACCAGCTTCCTGAAGGAACGCGGGCTCAGCCCGCTGAACGGGGCTATCCAAGACGACTCCGACGCCGTGATCACACCAGCCACCACAAGATCGTTCCATGATGCCGGCACAACACCGCGATCCTCTGTCTCCCCGCCCAGCGTCGGCCACGCCGCATCCTGTAGCAACGCCCACGCTCAGTCTCTACAGTCACCGCATGGCCACCGAAGACGAGCCCTCAAGCCAGCTCGCCATCGCCACGATGCTCACCGACCAGACGAGCGCGCGCAAGCCAGCACGCGAGGCCATAGCCGCCGGCGCCGAGGTAAGGGTTTTGGACAGGGAGGTACCCCAGTGGATGGTCGCCGGCATCGCCGCAACGAGGTTGAGACGGACGTTGGCCCGCGGCCTGCAAGAGACCATCGGACTTGACGAGACCGTTGAGATCCTCGCACGGCACCGCGGCAAGCAACTGCGTACCGGGACCATCGACGCAGCAGACCGGCTCTGGTTCTTCAATCTGTACTTCGACGTCACCGGAACCGAGCTCTTGGCGTGCAGCGGTGTCAAACGTTCTCGGAGGCCCAGCACGAACGACTCGTTCGGGCCCTGAGGTGATCCGCATCCGCCGCCTGCCTGACCGCAGCCGCCACTACCTGCAGAACCTCAGCTTCGAGGAGCAGGTCGTGGAAGCAGGCATGCGGAAGAAGTCTCAATTGCGGTCGGGTGTTACGGGACACGCCTTAGGGGCTGGAGCCGGGCCCCTGGAGCGCAGGGGGAAGGCCCTGTTCAGGCCTGGCGGCTCCCGGGGTCTTGCTGATCGACTCCATGTCATGCGGGGAGTGGGCCTCGGCGAGAGCCAGGCTGCCTCAGCCTCGCCGTCGGCCACGCCGAGGACACGGCACCTCCGTAAGACGCCCTGACACGGGCAGGCGTGCGTTACCGAGCGCCGAAACGGCCACCCCGTCACCCTCCGTGTCTGATTCAGCTGCATCCAGGCAGGTGCTGGATCTCAGACATCCGGAAGGCCGGCCGCCGAACGCGAGCGAGGGAACGGAATCACAGATCCGAAATTTACCCGATACTTGCCACTTGCAGTGACCGCGATGGTTGGCGTTTCGCCATTCACCGTCGGCCATTTGCCGCTGCGGCCATGCAGAGGCGGAGCGAGTAAGCGATCACCTCACCTTGAAGGCGAACAGGTGCGGAAATAGCGGAATCACAGATTCGGAAACTTACCCGATACTTGCCACTTGCGGTGATCGAATTGGGTGCAAGCCACTGCCGGACACCGACGATTCATGGTAGGGGCCACACCGAGCCAGGCACGAGCCCCGCCGGTCGACGGAACAAGAATTCGCCGCTGAAGAGAAGTCAAGGTCAGCCGGTCGAACCGTGAGCATCGGTACGAACCAGTGTGCTCATCGGTCACAGATGACACTCAGGGGCACCCTTGTCCGTTTATTCACAGGAAGCACAATGAAACTGACAGGTGCAAATCTGGTACAGGCAACTTCAAAGAAGTATGCGAGATGGGAACATGCGCATCATCTAACCGCATCTCAGCGGCTGCTGAAGCGTTTCGGCAGCCGATCATGAGCTAGCCGGATCAGACGACGGGGGTCCAGTGGAGGTATCGAGACTGGCGGTGGAACGCGCCATAACGACGATGTGGGATCACTACAGTGAGCCATTGTCCTTAGATGAGATTGCGGACACCGCAGTACTGAGCAAGTTCTACTTCTCGCGGGTCTTCCGCAACGTCACCGGAACCTCGCCCGGACGCTTCCTGACGGCGATCCGGCTGTACAGCGCGAAGAATCTGCTCCTGGAGACGTCGCTGAGCGTCACGGACATCGCGTATCAGGTGGGCTACAACAGCCTGGGTACGTTCACCACCCGCTTCACCCGGAGCGTCGGCGCCTCACCGACCCGCTTTCGGTCGCTGTCCCACAGCGGACTGCCCCAGTTGCCGCGCTTCGAGACGGGCGCGGACAGCCGGACCGGCACGGTGCACGGCACGGTGGTGCTGCCACCGACCAGCACTCCCTTGCGCGTCTATGTCGGCGCGTTCAGCAGTCCCATCGTCGAGGGGATGCCCGTCTCGTGCGACATCCTCGAAAGTCCCAGCGACGCATGCCGGGTCCTTGCCTACCGGCTCAGTGCAGTACCGGTGGGCGAGTGGTACGTCCGCGCGGCCGCCGTGGCAGTGCGCTGGGCCGACGTCGATCCGCGTCCCTGGGCGCGCCACCCGCTCCTGGTGGGCGCGGGCAAGCCCGTGGTCATGCGGGCTGACCAGGACGTCGAGCTGAGCATTCCGATGCGCACAGTGGACAGGACCGACCTGCCGATCCTGCTAGCTCTGCCGGAGCTGGACAATCGGCATCTTCCCGAGGCCAAGCCAACTCCGCGCCGGACTCCGGAGTTGGCCTCGATCTGACGCAGCACCATCTTGGCAAGCAGGGAGTAGGCGTGTCACCGCGCGGGTTGGCACGCTCCGACATAGGCGGGTACTGGGCGCCCCGCCGAAAGGAGACAAGCATGGCCAGTGGTTGGCGAGCGCTCAGGCGCCGGATTCTGACGCCGAGCACGTCGGAGGCGAGCCTTTCGGTCCGTGGCTTCCATGTGAAGAGCGCTGCCGCACGGGAGACGCTGGAAACGATCGGTGAGACCTTCCTGACCGGGTATGCGTATGCCGCTGAAGCGCGCCGTCCCGAGGATGCCGAGGCGCGGCTGGAGGAACTGCCGTGGCAGTTCCGCGGGTTCGCCTACGAAGGTGCCGGCATGGGTTTCGCCATTCGTGACGGCCTGCCGTTCGGAGGGCGCAACGTGAGCCGGTTCCTGAAAGGCCGCGCCAAGGAGCACGTGTACATGGTGTATGTCGGGGTCGGCTGGGCCATGGCCCGGCTGCCGAGGTTTCGGTGGTCGAAGGCTTCCGCCGCCGCGGCGGATCCGCTGTTGCGGTGGCTCGTTCTCGACGGGTACGGCTTCCACCAGGCCTACTTTCACACCGACCGGTACGTGCACGGGCAGTATCAGGAGCCTAACTTCCCCTGGCCCGCAGGTGGTCCGGCCCAGTACGCAAGCCGTGTGATCGACCAGGGCATCGGGCGGGCGATCTGGTTCGTCGGCGGAGCCGACCCCGACCGGGCAACCGACCTGATCGACGCGTTCGACGAGAGCCGTCGGCCCGACCTGTACAGCGGTGCCGGGCTGGCGGCAACCTATGCGGGCGCGCTGGACAGGGATGAGCTGCACACTTTCATCCGCCGCGCCGGCACCCACCTGGGGCAGGTCGCGCAGGGCGCCGTGTTCGGCGCGACGGCGCGGTTCCAGACGGATCTCGTGACGGCGCACACCAGGCTGGCGACCGATCTGCTCTGCGGTATCACGCCAGCGCAGGCTTCCGAGCTGGCCGACCGGAGCCGCAGCGAGGCATTCGGTCCTTCCGACGTGCCCTCCTATGAGTTGTGGCGGCAACGCATCACGTCGGGTCTCGTCGAACTCCGGCGGGCCGTTCCGTGACCACCACCCGTTCTGCGGTCCCGCAGATCCGACGGCGCATGCCCGGGCCGCCGCGCACCTCCGTCCTCCCCGTGCTGACCAGGATGTTGCGCAGCCGTCTGGACGTCATGGCGTGGGCAGCTGCCGAGTACGGTGACGCCGTCCGTCTTCCGCTGGGCCCCAAGACGCTCCACTTCTTCAACCACCCCGATCATGCCAAGCACGTTCTGGCCGACCATGCCGAGAACTACACCAAGGGCCTCGGCATGATCCACGCCCGGCGTGCCCTCGGAGACGGACTGCTCACCAGCGAAGGCGAGATCTGGCGCAAGCAGCGCAAGACGATCCAGCCGGTCTTTCAGCCAAAACGGATCGCCCGCCAGCTGGGCACCATCAGTGAGGAGGCCGAAAGGCTGACCGCACGGCTTCAGGCCCACATCGGTGAAGGCCCGGTCGATGTGCGTGAAGAGATGACCTCGTTCACCCTCGGCGTTCTCGGACGGACGCTGATCGACGCCGACCTCGGCGCCTTTGACTCGCTAGGTAGCTCGTTCGAGGCCGTGCAGAACCAGGCGATGTTCGACGCCATCACCCTCGGCACGGTGCCGCTGTGGCTTCCGCTGCCCTTGCAGACCCGCTTCCGGCGCGCCCGGCGCGATCTGCAGCGCATCGTCGACCAGTTGGCCGCCGATCGTGCCGCCAGGCCTGCCGGCGACGACATCGTCTCGCGGCTGATCAAGTCGGTGCGCCAGGAACCCGACCAGCGGGTGGGGCGCATCCGCATGCGTGACGAACTGGTCACCTTGCTGCTTGCCGGGCACGAAACCACCGCCAGCACGCTGAGTTGGGCATTCCACCTGCTCGACGAGCACCCGCAGGTGTGGGAACGGCTGCACGACGAGGCCCTGGAGGTGTTCGCACAGGGGCCGTTGACCACCGAGAGCCTGCACGGGCTCATCTACACCACGCAGGTCCTCGATGAGGTGATCCGTCTGTATCCCCCGGTGTGGCTGCTGCCGCGCATCGCCCGCAGGGCCGACAGCATCGGCGGGTACCCGGTCGCCGCGGGCGCCGATGTGCTGCTGTGTCCCTACCTGCTCCACCGCCACCCCGATTTTTGGACGGCGCCCTCGCGCTTCGACCCGGAGCGGTTCACCCCTGCCGCTTCAGCGGGAAGGCACCGCTACTCTTACATCCCCTTCGGGGCGGGACCGCGGTTCTGTGTCGGAAACAGCCTCGGCATGATGGAGGCGACGGTCGTCCTCGCCACGGTGGCGCGCGAGCTGCGTCTGACGAAGGTGGCCGGATACAAGGTCGCCGGTGAGGCGATGCTGACCCTGCGGATCCGCGGGGGTCTGCCCATGAGGGTGCGCCAGGCGACGTGAAAACGGACTGCGGGCATGGAACCGGCCGGGGCGGGGGGTGCCGCCCCCCCCGCGGTAAAGCACGCCGCGCCGGCTGCCACA
>NZ_JBFACN010000027.1:0-112877 GCF_040640875.1 Streptomyces sp. NPDC021562 | reverse complement strand
TCTCGGTCCCCCCTCTCCCCCCCCCCCCCCCCGCCGCCCCCCCCCGCCGCGTCCGTGCGGCGGCCGCGCGGCCCCCCGCCCCCCCCCCCCGGCGCCCCCCCCCACGGCTGCACGCGCTTGGGCCGACCACCAGAAAACCGTTTGCTTTCGAGTACGCACCGGCGCGAACCTTTCACGGCTTGTCACCGCCTTCCGACCCGATTCCCCCCTCCCCGACACGAGCCGCTGGGACGTCACCGCTCATGCAGATTCAAGATCTTCCGTATGCCGATCCGGGTGTGCCGGACGCCCGCTCGGGTCCCCGGTTCCTGTGGTGGCTGGGACGGAACCAGCTGGGCGGCCAGCTCAAGGCGCTGGCGTGGGGGCTGCTGCACTTCGTGTCCGTCTCCCTGCTGCCGTTCTGCGTGGGCTCCGCCGTCCAGGCCGTCGTCGACCGCTCCGGCGGCAGGCTGGCGCTGACCGGCGGTCTGCTGCTGCTGTGCGGTACGGCGGTCGCGGTGGGCGACACCTTCCTGCACCGGACCGCCGTCACCAACTGGATCACCGCGGCCGCCCGCGTGCAGCAACTGCTCGCCCGCAAGGCCGCCGAGCTCGGCTCCGCGCTGACCCGGCGGGTGGCGGCCGGCGAGGTGGTGGCCGTCTCCACCGCCGACGTGGAGCGGATCGGCTGGTTCGTGGAGGCCGTCTCCCGCTTCACCGCGGCCGCCGTGACCGTCGTCGCGGTCGCGGTGGGCCTGCTCGTCTACCAGCCCGCTCTCGGCTGGGTCGTCGCCGTCGGCCTGCCCCTGGTCGCGCTGGCCGTGCTGCCGCTGCTGCCCCGGGCCACCCGGCGCGCGGACCTCCAGCGCACGAAGGCCGGCCGCGCCACCGAACTGGCCTCGGACACCGTCGCCGGACTGCGTGTGCTGCGCGGCATCGGCGGCGAGGACCTCTTCCTGGACCGCTATCGCCGCGCGTCCCAGGAGGTACGGCGGGCCGCCGTGCGCAGCGCCCGGATGTGGGCGCTGATCTCCGCGATCCAGGTGCTGGTGCCCGGACTGCTGCTGATCGTCGTCGTCTGGCACGGCGTCCAGCTCGCCCGCCAGGGCCGCGTCACGGTCGGCGAACTGGTCACCGTCTACAGCGCGGTCATGATCCTCAACTATCCGCTGCAGCACTTCACCGAGATCGCCATGGCCTACTCCTTCTCGCGCCCCGCGGCGAAGCGCGCCGCGCGGGTGCTCCGTCTGGAACGGGCCACCGACATCGGCGGCTCCCTCGCGGACGCGGCGCCGGACGGCGACCTGTACGACCCCGCCACCGGTCTCCTGGCCCCCGCGGGCCGCCTGACCGCGGTGGTCTGCGGCGACCCCGACGCGGCCGGGCGGCTCGCCGAACGGCTGGGCGGCCACCCGGCCGAGGCCGGCGCCTCCGTGCTGCTCGGCGGGGTACCGCTCGACGAACTGTCCCTGGCGGCGGCCCGTACCGCGGTGCTCGTCCAGGACAAGGACCCCGTGCTGCTGTCCGGTTCGCTGCGCGAGCTGCTCGACGTGCCGGCCTCCGGTGCCGTGCGGGCCGAGGACGCGCTGGCCGCCGCCCAGTGCGCGGACGTGCTGGACGCCCTGGTCCAGGGCTCGCTGGACGTCACCGACCCGCTGGACGCCCGGATCACCGAGCGCGGACGGTCCCTGTCGGGCGGGCAGCGCCAGCGGCTCGCGCTGGCCCGGTCGCTGCTCACCGACCCCGAGGTGCTGGTCCTGGACGAGCCCACGTCGGCCGTCGACTCGCACACCGAGGCACGGATCGCGGAGGGCATCCGCGAGGTGCGGTCCGGCCGCACCACGGTGGTGTTCACCTCCTCACCGCTGCTGCTCGACCGGGCCGACCGGGTGGTCCTCGTCCACGAGGGCGCGGTCACGGCGGTCGGCGTGCACCGCGAACTGCTGCACGCCGAGCCCCGGTACCGGGCCGTGGTGACCCGGGAGACCGACGAGGAAGCGGCCCTGTGCGGCGCGCTGGAAGAGATCGAGGAGAGCGCATGATCGGCGTCGCACCACCGGCCTACGACCCGGCGGCCCCGACGACGGCCGCCACCCTGCCCGTAGGCGCCGCCGCGACGGTACGCGCCTACGTGGCCGAGCTGTTCCGCAGGCACCGCCGGGCCTTCACCCTCCTCATCGCGGTCAACGCGGTGGCCGTGGTGGCCTCCATGGTCGGCCCCTACCTGCTCGGCGCACTCGTCCAACGGGTCTCCGACGGGGCCCGGGAGCTCCATCTGGGGCTGACCATCGGCCTGTTCGTGCTCGCGCTCGCCGTCCAGGCCGTGTTCGTGCGCGAGGTGCGGCTGCGCGGAGCCGTGCTCGGTGAGCGGATGCTGGCCGATCTGCGCGAGGACTTCCTGGTCCGCTCCGTCGGACTGCCGCCGGGCGTCCTGGAACGGGCGGGCACGGGCGACCTGCTGTCCCGGATCACCACCGACATCGACCGGCTGGCCAACGCCATGCGGGAGGCCGTGCCCCAGCTGTCGATCGGCGTGGTCTGGGTCGTGCTGCTGCTCGGCGGGCTGGCCGTCACGGCACCCCCGCTGGCCGCGAGCGTGCTGCTGGCCGTGCCGCTGCTGGTGGCCGTCTGCCGCTGGTACTTCAAGCGGGCCCCGGCCGGCTACCGCTCCGAGGCAGCCGGCTACGCGGCCGTGGCCGCCGCCCTCGCGGAGTCCGTGGACGCCGGGCGCACCGTCGAGGCACACCGCCTCGGCGCCCGGCGCATCGCCCTGTCCGAACGCCGGATCATCCAGTGGACGGCGTGGGAGCGCTACACCCTGTGGCTGCGTTCGGTGCTGTTCCCCGCGGTCAACGCCACCCACACCACGGTCCTCGGCTCGGTGCTGCTGCTCGGTGGCTTCTTCGTGCTGCGGGGCTGGATCGGCATCGGCCAGCTGACGACGGGCGCGCTCATCGCCCAGATGCTCGTCGAGCCGGTGAACCTGATCCTGCGCTGGTACGACGAGGTCCAGGTGGCCCAGGTGTCGCTGGCCCGGCTGGTCGGGGTGCGGGACATCGAACCGGACGCCGGTGACGGCTCGCTGGCTCCCGAGGGCCGCGAGGTGCTCGCGGACGGTGTCCGCTTCGGCTACCTGCCGGGCGTCGACGTGCTGCGCGAGGTCTCTCTGGCGGTCGCCCCCGGTACCCGGCTGGCCCTGGTCGGCCCCTCGGGTGCGGGGAAGTCCACCCTGGGCCGGCTGCTGGCCGGGATCTACGCGCCCCGCGACGGCCGGGTCACCCTGGGCGGCGCGGAGCTGTCCCGGATGACCGCCGAACGGGTCCGGTCCCATGTGGCCCTCGTCAACCAGGAGCACCACGTCTTCGTGGGCTCCCTGCGCGACAACCTGCTGCTCGCCCGGACCGACGCCGAGGACGCCGAGCTGTGGGCGGCCCTGGGCGCGGTCGACGCGCACGACTGGGCGCGGGCCCTGGAGGACGGTCTGGACACCGAGGTGGGCTCCGGCGGGGTGGCGCTCACCCCGGCGCAGGCCCAGCAGATCGCGCTGGCCCGGCTGGTGCTGGCCGACCCGCACACACTGGTGCTGGACGAGGCGACCTCGCTGCTGGATCCGCGCGCGGCCCGCCATCTGGAGCGGTCCCTGGCCCGCGTCCTGGACGGCCGCACCGTGGTCGCCATCGCCCACCGGCTGCACACCGCCCATGACGCGGACGTCATCGCCGTGGTCGAGAACGGCCGGATCAGCGAGCTGGGCAGCCATGACGAGCTGGTGGCGGCCGACGGCGCCTACGCGGCGCTGTGGCGGTCGTGGCACGGCTGACCGGCCGTGCCACGGGAGCCGTGCGGCGGCCGGTGCCACGGGAGCCGTGCGGCGGCCGGTGTCACGCAGGCGGTGCGGCGGCGGGTGTCACGGCTTCCGCGTCGGCCGGGGCGGCCGCGGCACGACAGGGGCTCGCCGGGCCCCAGGTGCGTCGCAGGTCGGGCCCCGTGCCGTTGCGCGGGTGCGAGCAGGGGTGGAAGGCTGGAGAGCGGCACCGGTTCGGGGACCGACCGGGAACCGCGGGGTCCACGCCCTGCGGGAACCGCGCCGAGGGTGCCGGCGGCCCGCCCCGCGGGCCGTGTCCTCACTGCCTGGAGGTAGCCGTGACCACCGCCGACGGATGGGGGGACGACGTCTACCAGCCGGACGAGTCCGAGATCCGGGAGGACTCGGGTGTCCTCGACGTCGAGGACACCCTGGACTTCGACGGCGTCTCCGACCCCCTCGACCGCGGCTGGTCCCCGCCCGAGCGGCCGTGGGCGGTGGAGCACACCGGGGTGACCGCGGCCGAACGCCGCCGGGGCGAGACCCTGGACCAGCGGCTGTCCGAGGAGCTGCCCGATCCCGCCGCCCCGGACGGCGACGGCATCGGCGACTGCGCCGGCACGGACGGCGAGCTCCTCGACAACGAGGTCGGTGACCTGCGCTCCGGCCGGCTCGTCGCCCCGGACGAGGGGGTGCACGAGGACGACGAGAACGGTCTGGTCGCCAGCGATGTCGGCATCGACGGCGCCGGAGCCTCCGCCGAGGAGGCCGCGATGCACATCGTCGACGAGGACTCCGCCTACGGCTGAACCCGAGGAGCCGCCATGCAGCAGGACAAGCACCCCGACTACCACCCGGTCGTCTTCCGCGACCGCGCCGCCGGATACGCCTTCCTGACGCGGTCCACGGCCACCAGCGACCAGACCATCGAGTGGGACGACGGCCACAGCTACCCGGTGGTCGACGTGGAGATCTCCTCCGAGAGCCATCCCTTCTACACGGGCAAGGCCCGCACGGTGGACACCGAGGGCCGCGTCGCCGCGTTCGAGCGCCGTTACGGGAGTGGCTCCGGGGGGACCGGCTGACGGCGGGGTCAGATCACGTTGAGGGCGGCGGCGCCGCCTATGCCGCCGAGCACCATGAACACCGGCATGAGCACCTTCAGCTCGACCCAGCTGCCCGCGCGGAACCGCATCACCTTCGGCGGGCCCAGCGGGTACCAGCGCTTGCGGCCGATCGGGATGGGCCACAGGATCGGGCAGCCCGAGACGGTCAGCGCGTCCCCGATGTCGTGCACCAGCGCGCCCAGCACCACCGGCAGTCCCAGCCACAGGTAGTCCTGGCCGGGCCGGGCGAACAGCCAGTCCGAGCCGTTGCCCGCCTTGTCCAGGATGCCCGCGAGGATCCAGGCGCTGGTCGCCGCCAGCAACCACACCAGCACATCGCTGCTGGAGCCGCGGGCGGCCCGCCACAGCAGACCCTCGATCGCCAGCACCATGTGCACGAAGAGGACCGCCAGCACCGCCCAGCGCCCGCCGAAGATCGCGGCGGCCGAGCAGCCGCCGCCGATCAGGACCGCCCACACCCAGGTGTGTGTCAGGGTGCGGTGGCCGCCGGAGCGACGCGCGTCGCCCGGCTTGCGGGTGGCCTTGTAGACCGCGTACGACAGCCTGTCGACGATCTCGCAGATCCAGCGCGACAGCGGTCCGAAGGCCCGCGAGATGGTGGCGGCCTTGTGGTCGAGGTCGGGGGCGAGCGCGGCGCCGGCGCAGATCAGCGCGCCGACCAGCAGCACCGGCCAGGGCATCGGGTGCCCGGCCGCGGCGGCCGCCGCTCCGACGCCGAGCCAGGCGGCCGCTCCCGACAGTGAGTGTGCTGGTCCCATCATGGCCGTGGCCCGCCCCATTCCTCGTGTACCGCTGTCCAGTTGACCGGGTGCGATGACGCTCCGTCGGCGACACAGCGTAGCGGTCATGATCTTCGTGCTCGAAGCCGATTCCCCCCTCGGCGGCCGGGCCAGGCAAGATGGGTCCGTGACCCTCATCGATCGACTGCCGCCGACCGCCGACCCCGACGCCCTGTACGAAGCCTTCGAGGCGTGGGCCGAGGAGCGTGGGCTCACGCTCTACCCCCACCAGGAGGAGGCGCTGATCGAGGCGGTCTCCGGGGCGAACGTGATCGTGTCGACGCCGACCGGCTCCGGCAAGAGCATGATCGCCGCGGGCGCGCACTTCGCCGCGCTGGCCCGGGACGAGGTCACCTTCTACACGGCCCCGATCAAGGCACTGGTGTCGGAGAAGTTCTTCGAGCTGTGCAAGATCTTCGGCACCGAGAACGTCGGCATGCTCACCGGCGACGCCTCCGTGAACTCCGACGCGCCCGTCATCTGCTGCACCGCCGAGGTCCTCGCCTCCATCGCCCTGCGCGACGGGAAGCAGGCGGACGTCGGCCAGGTCGTCATGGACGAGTTCCACTTCTACGCCGAGGGCGACCGCGGCTGGGCCTGGCAGATCCCGCTCCTCGAACTGCCCCAGGCGCAGTTCATCCTCATGTCCGCCACCCTCGGCGACGTCTCCTTCTTCGAGAAGGACCTCACCCGCCGCACCGGCCGCCCCACCGCGGTGGTCCGCTCGGCGACCCGACCGGTGCCGCTCTCCTACGAGTACCGGCTCACCCCACTGACGGAAACGCTCACCGAGCTCCTGGAGAGCAAGCAGGCGCCGGTGTACATCGTGCACTTCACACAGGCGCAGGCGGTGGAGCGGGCGCAGGCGCTGATGAGCATCAACATGTGCTCCAAGGAGGAGAAGGAGCAGATCGCCGAGCTGATCGGGAACTTCCGCTTCACCACCAAGTTCGGCCGCAACCTCTCCCGCTACGTCCGTCACGGCATCGGTGTGCACCACGCCGGCATGCTCCCCAAGTACCGGCGTCTGGTGGAGAAGCTCGCACAGGCCGGTCTGCTGAAGGTCATCTGCGGCACCGACACGCTGGGCGTGGGCGTCAATGTGCCCATCCGCACGGTCCTGTTCACCGCCCTCACCAAGTACGACGGCAACCGGGTGCGCACGCTGCGCGCGCGTGAGTTCCACCAGATCGCGGGCCGGGCGGGGCGGGCCGGGTTCGACACGGCCGGTCTCGTGGTCGCGCAGGCACCCGAGCACGTCATCGAGAACGAGAAGGCGCTGGCGAAGGCCGGCGACGACCCGAAGAAGCGGCGCAAGGTGGTGCGCAAGAAGGCACCGGAGGGCTTCGTCGGCTGGACGGAGAACACGTTCGAGAAGCTGATCGCTTCCGAGCCGGAGCCGTTGACGTCCCGTTTCCGGGTGACGCACACGATGCTGTTGTCGGTGATCGCCCGGCCGGGCAACGCCTTCGAGGCGATGCGCCATCTGCTGGAGGACAACCACGAGCCGCGCAAGCAGCAGCTGCGGCACATCCGCCGGGCGATCGCGATCTACCGTTCGCTGGTGGACGGCGGGATCGTCGAGAAGCTCGACACGCCGGACGCCACCGGCCGCATCGTCCGCCTCACGGTCGATCTCCAGCAGGACTTCGCGCTCAACCAGCCGCTGTCCACGTTCGCGCTCGCCGCCTTCGAACTCCTCGATCCCGAGTCGCCCTCCTACGCCCTGGACATGGTCTCCGTCGTCGAGTCCACGCTGGACGACCCGCGGCAGATCCTGGTCGCGCAGCTGAACAAGGCGAAGGGCGAGGCGGTGGCCGCCATGAAGGCGGACGGCGTCGAGTACGAGGAGCGCATGGAGCGCCTCCAGGACGTCAGCTACCCGAAGCCCCTGGAGGAGCTGCTCTTCCACGCGTACAACACCTACCGCAAGAGCCACCCCTGGGTCGGCGACCATCCGTTGTCGCCGAAGTCGGTCATCCGTGACATGTACGAACGGGCGATGTCCTTCACCGAGTTGGTGTCCTTCTACGAGCTGGCCCGCACCGAGGGCATCGTGCTGCGCTACCTCGCGAGCGCCTACAAGGCCCTCGACCACAACATCCCGGACGACCTGAAGTCCGAGGACCTGCAGGACCTGATCGAGTGGCTGGGCGAGATGGTCCGCCAGGTCGACTCCAGCCTGCTGGACGAGTGGGAGCAGCTCGCCAACCCGGAGGAGATGACCGCCGAGGAGGCCCAGGAGAAGGCCGACGAGGTCAAGCCGGTCACGGCCAACGCGCGCGCGTTCCGGGTCCTGGTCCGCAACGCGATGTTCCGCCGGGTGGAACTGGCCGCGCTCGACCAGGTCGACGAACTGGGCGAGATGGACGCGGAGTCCGGCTGGGACGCCGACGCCTGGGGCGAGGCGATGGACAAGTACTGGGACGAGTACGAGGACCTCGGTACCGGCCCCGACGCCCGCGGTCCCAAGCTGCTGGTGATCCAGGAGGAGCCGCAGAACGCGCTGTGGCGTGTCCGCCAGATCTTCGACGACCCGAACGGCGACCACGACTGGGGCATCAGCGCGGAGGTCGACCTGACGGCCTCCGACGCCGAGGGGCGCGCGGTCGTCCGCGTCACCGACGTCGGACAGCTCTGAGTACCGGTTCGAGCACAGGAGAGACGCACGCATGACGAACCCGGCCGAGAGACTGGTCGACCTGCTCGACCTGGAGCAGATCGAGGTCAACATCTTTCGTGGCCGCAGTCCCCAGGAGTCCCTCCAGCGGGTCTTCGGGGGCCAGGTGGCGGGCCAGGCGCTGGTCGCCGCCGGCCGCACCACGGAGGGCGACCGCCCGGTGCACTCGCTGCACGCGTACTTCCTGCGTCCGGGCAGGCCGGGCGTGCCGATCGTGTACCAGGTCGAACGGGTCCGGGACGGGCGCTCGTTCACGACGCGCCGGGTCACGGCCGTGCAGCAGGGCCGCACGATCTTCACACTGACCGCCTCCTTCCACAAGCCTGAGAGGGGAGCCTTCGAGCATCAGTTGCCGCCGGCCCGTGAGGTGCCGCACCCGGAGTCGCTGCCGACGCTCGCCGAGGAGATCCGCAAGCATCTGGGCGAGCTGCCGGAGCAGTTGGAGCGGATGGCGCGCCGCCAGCCCTTCGACATCCGGTATGTCGACCGGCTGCGCTGGCACCCCGAGGAGGTGCAGGGCGCCGAGCCGCGCAGTGCGGTGTGGATGCGCGCGGTGGGTCCGCTGGGCGACGATCCGCTGGTGCACACGTGCGCGCTGACCTACGCGAGCGACATGACCCTCCTGGACGCGGTGCGGGTCCCCGTCGAGCCCCTGTGGGGACCTCGCAACTACGACATGGCCTCGCTGGACCACGCGATGTGGTTCCACCGGCCGTTCCGCGCGGACGAGTGGTTCCTCTACGAGCAGGAGTCCCCCATCGCCACGGGGGGTCTCGGGCTGGCCCGCGGGCGGGTCTACGACCTCGAGGGGCGGCTGCTGGTGTCGGTCGTCCAGGAAGGGCTCTTCAGGGCTTTGTAGAGCCAGTCGCGCAGGCCGTGCGCGGGCCTCGGCCGTGCCGGGTGCCGGGACGGCCGAGGTGCTGCGCCTGGGGTGTCCGGGACGAGGGGAAGGGTGTGCCGGGCGGCCCGGGGAGCGTGCCGGACGGGCCGCGGGGTGTGCGGGACCGCGCCGGGCGCGGGGCTCGTGGTGCGGGCCGCGAACACCTCCTGGGCGAGTTCGCCGCGGAGCCAGCCGATCTCGTCCGGGGCGTCCGCCGTCATGAGTTCCTCGGCGAGCTGCGCGGCGGGCGAGCCCGGCGCGCCATGGGCGGGCGGGGCCGGACGGAACTTGTCGACGTGCGCGCGCTCGTGGGGGTCCGTGACCACCTCGTCGATCTCACCGGGGTCCAGGAAACCCGCCACCACACCGGCCCGCTGCCACGGCCCGTCCGCCTTCCTCAGCAGGAAACCCCGGTGCCGTCCACGCCAGTTGCGCGCCCGCTGGTCGGCGCCCGCCCGCAGCCGGTCGCGCAGTTCCTCCGGCGCCCGGCCGGTGAGCAGCCGGGTGTTCCTGTGATCGGTGACGAACTGCCTTAGCTCTTCGGCCAGATAGAGCCAGACCACGGCGCGGTAGCGGTTCGGGTACCACCTGACGGGAGTGATCAGGCCGAGTTTGGCGAAGCGGGTGAACCTGGCCGCCGGGATCTCCATGAGGGCCGCGCCCTCGGCCGTGCCGACGACCTTCACGCTCTCGCGGAGGGTCTCGGTACGGGGACGGAGCCGGTCGATCTCGGTCCATGGCACCCGGCGGGCTCCGCCGCCGCCCTCGTCGGGCACGGTACGGATCCGCCCGAGGTGTACTGCGAGGTCGAACTCGCCGCGCCTGAGGCCCAGTTCACGGGCGGCTCGGCTGGGTGCGCAGGTGAGCGGGCGGGGCTGGGCGAGGATGGTGCCGGTCATGGTCGTCTCCCCCGTGGAGCGGGTGGCTCGCGCCGGGTGCGCTCGCCATGGAAAAGACCGTAGCCGCTCCGGCACAATCCGTCGCGGGCCTGTGGATAACTCCAGGCGCGGAGGGAACTCCCAGCTCAGAGGTCTATCGCGGAGGAGCGCTCCGGCTGCCGGGCGTCCACGCCGAGGTGCTCGCCGACGCGGTTGACGAGCAGGGTCATCTCGTAGGCGATCTGACCGATGTCGGCCTCGGCACCGCTGAGGACGCACAGGCAGCTGCCGGTTCCGGCGGCGGTGACGAACAGCACCGCCTCGTCGTACTCGATCATCGTCTGCCGGACCTGGCCGGCGCCGAAGTGGCGTCCGGACCCCTTGGCGAGGCTGTGCAGTCCGGAGGCGACGGCGGCCAGATGCTCGGCGTCCTCCCGGCGAAGGCCCGTGCTCGCGCCCGTGACCAGCCCGTCGTTCGACAGGACCAGCGCGTGCCGGACGTGTTCCACGCGCTCGGTCAGGTCGTCGAGCAGCCAGCCGAGCTTCTGGTTCTGCGCCATGTCGTAGCGTCTCCCCGTGTGCCGTCTCCCCCTGGCTGGAGGATCTCCCCGCCAGCCTTCCCCACCACCGGCGTCCGGGCAAGGAGGATGAGGGCATGGCAGAGAAGATGACCGACGAGGAATGGCGGGCGTTCGTCTCGCACGGCACCCGTACCGGCAAGCTGTCCACCGTCAACGCCGACGGCAGCCCGCACGTGGCCCCGATCTGGTTCCTGCTGGACGGGGACGAGCTGGTGTTCAACACGGGCAAGGACACCGTGAAAGGGCGCAATCTCGCCCGTGACGGGCGTGTCGCCCTGTGCGTCGACGACGACCGGCCCCCCTTCCACTTCGTGGTGCTGAACGGGCACGCCCGGCTGTCCGAGGACCTGGACGAGCTGCGTGATTCGGCCACCCGGATCGCGGCCCGGTACATGGGAGAGGACCGCGCGCAGGAGTTCGGCGCCCGCAACGGCGTTCCGGGCGAGCTGCTGGTCCGGGTGACCGTGGAGAAGGTGGTGGCGCTCAGGGACCTCACCGGTTGAGAGTCAGCCGACCGAGTCGAGAAGCCGGGCGGTGTGCATCCGCCCGGCGTACTCGACGAGCCGGATCAGCACCTCCTTGCCGGAGTCCCGGTCGCGGGCGTCGCACAGGACCACCGGCGTGCCCTGGTCCAGGTCCAGGGCACGGCAGACGTCGGACGCCCCGTAGGTGCGGGCGCCGGTGAAGCAGTTGACGGCGACGACGAACGGGATGTGCCGGTGCTCGAAGTAGTCGACCGCCGGGAAGCAGTCCTCCAGGCGACGGGTGTCGGCGAGGACGACGGCTCCGAGGGCGCCCTGCGACAGCTCGTCCCACAGGAACCAGAACCGGTCCTGGCCCGGGGTTCCGAAGAGGTACAGGGCGAGTCCGGATCGGATGGTGATGCGTCCGAAGTCCATGGCGACGGTCGTGGTGACCTTCTGGTCCACGCCGTCCGTGTCGTCGACCGACTGCCCGGCCTCGCTGAGCACTTCCTCGGTGCGCAGCGGCCGGATCTCGCTGACGGCACCGACGAGGGTCGTCTTGCCGACGCCGAAGCCGCCGGCGACCAATATCTTGAGCGCCATGGCGGACGTGTCGTCGACGGCGGGTTCGGAGTGCTCGGAGACCATGATCACTTCTCTCGGAGGGCGAAAGCCGCCCGGACGGGACGCTGGGCTCGGGACGCGAACCAGCATCATGACAACTACGGCGATCCTGGGGGCGCCCGGACCGGATCTCTTCTGACCGGCTCGCGCCCGGTTGGTTCCGGATGCTCATCTACAGTGCCCGCAACCCCGCGATGACTTCGCGCAGAATCCGTTCGTCGGGTAGCTGGGCCGGTGGCACCGGACGGCTCACGGTGACGCAGCCCAGTTCCAGCAGGTCCCCGAGCAGCACCCGGACCACGCCCACGGGCAGGTCGGCACCGGCGGCGAGCTCGGCGACGGACTGGGTCTCCGTCCGGCACAGGTCGACCAGCGCCCGGTGCTCGGGACCGAGCGCGGGCTCACCGTCCGCGCCGGAGCCCCCCTTGTCCAGGGTGACCAGGGCGATCAGGTCGAAGCGCACACCAGTGGGGCCGGGTCTGGTGCGCCCGCCGGTCATGGCGTAGGGACGGACCAGGGGCCCGGCCTCGTTGTCGTACCACTGGCTGCCCGGCTCGCGCGGGGCGCCGGTCGTGAACTCGTTCATCCGCGGTGCTCTTCCGGCTCTGCCTGCTCATCCGGCGGCGGGCGGCCTGGCGGCGACGCGGGGCGCCGTGCGGAGGTGCTCGCCCACCCGCTTGACCAGGCGTGCCATCTCGTAGGCGACCAGACCGATGTCGGCGGTGACGGCGGTCAGCACGGCGAGGCAGGAGCCGTCGCCCGCGGCGGCCACGAAGAGGAAGGCGTCGTCCATCTCGACCATGGTCTGGCGTACCCCGCCCGCCCCGAAGTGCCGTCCGGCGCCCTTGGCGAGGCTGTTGAAGCCGGAGGCCACGGCGGCCAGGTGGTCGGCGTCCTCCCGCCTGAGGCCGGTCGAGGCGCCGACGGCGAGACCGTCGTTGGACAGCACCACGGCGTGCCGCACCTCGGTGACGCGTAGCACCAGGTCGTCCAGCAGCCAGTCGAGTTCGCCGGAACGCCGGTCCGGCGTCGTTCTCGGATCCTGGATCATGCGCGGTCTCCTTCGATGCTGTCGGTGCCCGCTTCGGGTTCCGGGGTGGCTCCGCGGCCGGGCCGTCTGCCGCCGCCACGCGCCCAGCCGTCGCGGTAGGCCGCCATTCGGTCGCGTACCAGTTCGGGGGTGCGCTCGTGGCCGCTGCGGGCGGGCGCGGGTTCCTGGGCGCGGGGATCGCGCAGTTGGGGGGCGAGGTTCGCCTGTCGTACCCGGCGCGGGAGGTCGTCGTCGGAGAAGTGGGAGGAGCCGGAGGAGCCGGAGTGGTCGGAAAAGCCGGCATGGTCGGAGGAGGTGGAGCCGTGGGGTGGGCGGTACGGCCGCAACGCGGTGACTCCGGGGGGCGTCGGGTCGGGGCTGAGGTCAGGGTCGGGGCGCGGGGGTTCGGGGGTGGGGTCCGGGGAGGTGTGGGCGGTGACGGCGCGCGCCTGCCGGTCCGCGGGGGCGTGGGCAGCGGCCTCCGGGAGGGCGGCGGACACGCGCGCGTACGCGCGTGCCGCGGGCTGCTCGGTACCGGCCGCCGGACGGCCGGGGTGCTCCGCCGGGCCGCTGTGCAGCAGGGCCTTCGGCAGCAGGACCACGGCGGTGGTGCCGCCGTACGGGGAGGTGCGCAGATGCACCTTGATCCCGTGCCGGGCCGCGAGCCTGCTGACCACGAAGAGGCCGAGCCGGTCGCTGTCGAAGAGGTCGAGGGCCTCGGACTGCTCGATGCGCCGGTTGGCCTCGGCGAGCGTCTCCTGGCCCATGCCGAGACCGCGGTCCTCGACCTCCAGGGCGTAGCCGTTGCCGACGGGTTCACCGGTGACGCGCACGCGGGTGTGCGGTGGCGAGAACTGGGCGGCGTTCTCGACGAGTTCGGCGAGCAGATGCGTGAGGTCGGCCACGGCCGCGCCGACGACCGCGGCCTCGGGGACCTGGCGTACCTCCACGCGCGCGTAGTCCTCGACCTCCGAGACGGCGGCACGCACCACGTCGGTCAGGGAGACGGGCATCCGCCAGGCCCGGCCCGGGGCGGCCCCGGAGAGGATGATCAGGCTTTCGGCGTGGCGCCGCATCCGGGTGGTGAGGTGGTCGAGCCGGAACAGGTCGCTGAGTTCGTTGGGGTCGTCGGAACGGCGTTCCATGCTGTCCAGCAGACTGAGCTGGCGGTGCACCAGGATCTGGCTGCGGCGGGCGAGGTTGACGAAGACGCCCGAGATGCCGCTGGCGAGTTCGGCGCGTTCCACAGCCGCGCGCAGGGCGGCGCGGTGCACGGTGCCGAGGGCCTCGGCGACCTGTCCGGTCTCGTCCTCGGCGGGCGGCCCCGGGGGCGCCTCGGCGCGGACGTCGATCTCCTCGCCGGCCCGCAGTCGGCGCATCGCCTCCGGCAGCTTGCGGCGCGCGATCTCCAGGGCGCTGTTGCGCAGGCTCACCAGCTCGACGACGAGGCCGCGTCCGATGCGGACGGAGATGACGAGCGAGGCGCACACGGCGAGCAGACCGAACAGGACGGCGGCGCCGGCCGGGGTGAGCAGACCACGGGTGAACGGATCGGCGCGGCCCGCGACCGAGCGGCCCGTGGCGGCCTGGATGGCGCGCATGCCGTCCTGCACGCGCGTGTGTGCGGTGCTCCAGGCCGTCGTCCGTACCGCGTCGAGCGCTCTGGCTCCGGGGCGACTGGCCAGGATCTTGTCCTCGGCGGAGGCGAGCGCGGGGTAGTCGGCGCCGTCCGCGAGCCGTCGCCACGCCGCGCGTTGCGGGGTGGGCAGATCGGTGACCGCCGCGTCCACGAGGACACGGCGGGTCGCCACGGCACCGGTGAACAGCCGCAGCCGTTCGCCTTCGAGGGCGCCGGCCGACCGGGCACCGGCGAGGACCGCGTCCTCCTGGGCCAGGGCCTCGCCCGCGCGGGAGAACTCGAGCAGCACGCGCGCGTCGGCGCCCATGTCGTCGGCCTGGATGCCGCAGAGGGCGCCGTCCACGGCGAAGCCGGTGGCGATGGCCTGCGTGTACCGCCGGTAGGTCGCGCCCCAGTCGGCGCCGCGGTTTCGCACCGCCGTCCGCAGCGCGCGCAGGCGCTCGGCGCCGGTGACGAAGGATTGCAGACGCTGGGCGACACCGGAGGGCAGCTCCTCGCTGTCGGCGACGGTGCTGCCCGTGCCGAGCCGCAGCCGGGCCACGGCCTGATCGGTGCGGGCTCCGAGTCGCGCGAGGTCCGCGTCGGGTTCGGAGGCGGGGTCGGTCGCGTACCGTACGGCGGCGGCGCGTTCGGCCTGGAGGGCGGCCACGGCGTCGGCGACCGGGGTCCGCAGCGCGGTGTCGACGCGTTGGGACTGGCGCAGCCGCGCGACGTCCTGCGCCGTGGTGACCGTGGCGTAGGCCCACAGGGCGAGCAGGGACATGACCGGCACCATGAGCAGGCAGACGACCTTGGCCCGTACGGTCCGGGGACGCAGCCGCCAGCCTCCCGGGCGCGCCGTTGGCCCGTCCGCCGGGGTGCCGTCGAGGTCGTCGGCCGGTTCGTGCGCGGGTTGCCCGGCGTGCGCGCGGCGGCCGCGCGGCGGTCCTGGAGACGGGGTCTCCGGGCCTGCCGCGGGGGTCCTACGGGATGTACGCATGGCGTCCTCGCTCGGAAGGTGGTCGTGTGCGGGGGCGGGGCCCGGTCAGCGCGCGGCGCCCGTGACGGGCCGCTGCGCGGACGCGGACGCCTCGCGCTCCCCGGCCGTGGGCGAGAGCGCGACGAAGGCCGAGGTGAGGAAGAGGTAGGAGCCCAGGCCCACCGCGAGGGGGAAGATGAACTGCATCGCGGTGGCCCCGGGCAGCGGCGAGCCGGAGGGCGTCACGTGCACGCTGACCGCGAACATCCCGGTGTAGTGCATGCTGCTGACCGCCGCTCCCATGACGAGGGAGGCGAGGGTGACGGCGACGGGTGACCTGATGTTGAGCGCCGCCCACAGGGCCGCGGTCGCGGCGACCACGGCGATGAGCACGGACAGCCCGACGAGCATCGGGTCGTAGCGCACGTCACCGTGCAGCCGCACGGCCGCCATGCCGAGATAGTGCATGCTGGCGACGCCCAGCCCGGTGGTGAGCCCCCCGAGCAGCAGTGCCCGCCCGCGGTCGCGGCTGTAGCCGACGGCGAAGACGCCGGCGCTGACCACGACGACGGCGACGACCAGGCTGAGGATGGTCAGCGGTACGTCGTAGCGGATGTCGGTGCCGCTGACCCCGAAGCCGAGCATGGCCACGAAGTGCATGGTCCAGATGCCGGTGCCGATGGCGGAGGCCGCGGTGAGCAGCCAGTTGCGGCGGGCGCGGCCGGTGGCGCCGAGGGCGCGGACGGTGCAGCGCAGCCCCAGTGCGGCGCCCGTACAGGCCATGACGTACGACAGCACGGGGGTCAGCCAGCCGAAGGTGGCGTGGTCCAGGTGTCCCATGGCCAAGGGACGCTAGGGGGCACGGGGGCGCAAAGGGAGCACAGTTCGAAAGGTGCCGCAATATGACGCAGAGATGAGCCGGAACGATCGCCTCCCGCTCGAACGTGCGCGCAGGGGCGTCCTCCGTGACGGTGAGGGATCATGCTGAACATGAGCGAAGACCACACGCGTGTCCGGGAGTTCTTCACCGAGCGGGCGGCCGACTGGGACAGCCGGTTCCCGGACGACGGTCCCGCGTACGCGGCCGCCGTCGCGGAGTCGGGGCTGCGCGAGGGAGACCGTGTGCTCGACGCGGGCTGCGGTACCGGGCGGGCGCTGCCGCCGCTGCGCGCTGCCGTGGGTCCCTCGGGCACGGTCCTCGGGGTGGATCTGACGCCGGCGATGCTGGAGGCCGCCGTGCGGGCCGGCCGGGACCGGGACGGACGGCTGCTGCTCGCCGACGTCGCCGCGCTGCCGCTGCGGTCGGCGTCCCTCGACGCCGTGTTCGCGGCGGGACTGATCGCCCACCTGCCCCGCCCCGCCGAGAATCTGCGGGAGCTGGCGCGGGTGGTCCGCCCCGGCGGCGTACTCGCCCTGTTCCACCCCATCGGCCGGGCCGCTCTGGCAGCGCGCCACGGGCGGCAGATCACGCCGGACGACCTGCGCGCGCAGGGCAATCTCGGCCCCCTGCTCGCCGGTTCGGGCTGGCGCATGACGTCCTACGTGGACGAGGACACCCGGTTCCTGGCGCTGGCGGTGCGCACGGGCTAGCCGACGCCCTCTTCTGTTACCGGGACTTCAACTCTACGTTCGGTAAAGCAGGGCGCTTGTTGGAGAGCGACAGCCGGCAGGGGGAAGGTGGTGCGCGTGTTCGCACGGATCCGCAAGTACGCAGCCAGGTCTCGGGGTGCCGACGCGACCGGGAGCGCAGGGGTGTCGCCGCGGAGTGAACGGCGTGCACACAACTTGTTCGAGGCTGCGGCCGCCTATGTCGCGGCCCGGGCGGAGGACGACCAGGACCGGCTGGAGGAGGCGTCGGGCTGGGTGTCGCCGGAGGCGCTGTCGTTCGGGGTGAGCGAGCTGGCGTGCCGGGCCGTCGTCGAGCTGGCCCGGCAGCGCGCCCAGTCGCCGCGGACGGTGGCGCGCGACCTTCTCGGGCTGCCGGTCGCCTGACCTGCCGGTGCCGCTGCGGTCGTTTTCATCCGGTCCCGGTGGAAAACTGCAGCTCCGCGTGTGGAGCCGGTCGTGACAACAGGCTTGCCGTCGCACTATGGTGCGCGCCGTTGGAGGAACGACTGGGGAGGCAGGGATGGCCGGGACCGACGAGGAGGCCGTCGACGCCGCGGACGAAGCGCTGTACGTGCTCACGGCGGTGCTGCTGACGCCGGCGAAGTTTCCGAGCGTGCTGGGCGACGACTATCCGGAGGCCTGCGCGGCACTGGACCTGGCGCCGCGCGCCGACGGCTACGGCCTGGTGCTCGGCCAGGACGGCACCGGAGCGCGCTGGACGGTCGTGATCGACGACGTCTCGCTGGTGGCCGTCGCGATCGCGTCCTGGGACTGCGGCATGGAGTACGACCTGTCGCCGGACGAGCGCACGGTGGTCACCGCCCTGCCCGGCTGGCCGCTCGCGGTGGCCGTGGCGGCCCCCAACGTGCCCCCGCCGCACGACCCCGGCCCGGAGGTCGCGGACCGGGCCGCGCTGACCCCGCCGGACACGAGCACCTGGGGACCGGCGCAGCGGCGGCTGGGCGCGGACGAGATCGCCCTGCAGTGGGCGATCTGGCGGGAGCAGATCAGCGAGGACCACTTCCGCACGCCTGCGGACCGGGCGGACCGGGCCCCGCAGGCCGCCGAGGACCCGCAGGAGGCCCCTGAGGGCTCCGCGGCCGCCCGCAAGGGCCATGTCGGGGTCCGGCGTGTCCTCGCCGAGGCGCGCGCCTACGTGGACACGCCTCCGCCGCTGGGCCGGGTCCGCTCGTCGTTCGCCCCGGGCGACGCCCGTACGCTGCGCGCCGACGGGCCCGGCTGGTCGCTGGTCGCCCGCACCGACGACATGGCCTTCGTCCTCCTCGACGAGGAGCCGGGCGAGGTGCTGCCCGTCGGCCGGGGTCCCGAGCTTCCCGGGCTGCTGGAAGCCCTCGACAAGATGGCCGTGCGCCCTTTGTGAGCCCTCCGGGGCCGCGCCGGGTCCGGCTCCCCGCGTGGTCCCGCGTCGGCCGAGGTCGCGGCCCCGGAGGGGCGGCTCAGTGGCCGATCTCCTTGCGGGTGATCCGGCGCAGCCTGCGGCGCTGCGAGGGGTCGAGGGTGAGGTACGCCGCCACCGGCACGCCCACCACGATCAGAAAGGTCACCCACCAGGGCAGCCATATGAGCAGGATGAGCCCGACCGCCACACCTCCTGCGGCGATCTTCGCGTTCTTCGACATCGGCGTCGCCTCCTTCGCGGCCCTTGCCGCTCTCTGATCTGAGAACGGCCTCGCACCTCGCGCGGTTCCGGACCGCGACCCTGAGACATCCCTGACGCCCGTCCCCTACTGGCCGGTCCCGGCTTGCGAACACCGGCCGCCCGACTGCCGGGGAGCGCCGGAGCCGCCAGGGACCACCGGGACCGTCGGCCGGGCGCTGCCAGGGACTGCGAGGGCTGCCTGGGCCGCCGAGGCCGCCGGCCGCCGGGGCCGCCGGGGCCGGCCGATCACCACCGAGGCGAACGGCCAGGTCGAACACCTTGTGAAGTGATCCAGCCGGGAGCCACGGAAACGGCCACCGCTCCCCCACGGGTGATCCGCCGAGTGACCGTCGCCCGCCGTTCACCGACCGGTCGAACGGCGTTCCCGGTGAGGCCGAACTCTGGCCGCTGCCAACGAACTTGCCACCAGGAGGCCTGATGTCCCCGCACGCCGGCCGCAACCGCCGCGTCCACCGTCTCGCCGCGACAGGTCTGCCCCTGGCCCTGGCCGCCGCCCTCGTGGCGGCGGGCACGGCCACCGCCTCACCGTCCGGACCGGCTCACGTCGTGCGCACGGCCACCCTGGGCGACATCCCGCTCGGCACCTTCAGCAACGCGCTGCTGCGGGACAGCGTCGACAACGACCGGGGCATCGACCTCGGCGGCATCGGCAGCGACATCTACCCGGCCGGCCGCAAGGGCGAATACTGGACGGTCACCGACCGCGGCCCCAACGGCCAGATCAAGGTCGACGGCAAGAAGCGCCGGACCTTCCCGGTGCCCGGTTTCGACCCGGCGATCGTGAAGGTCCGGGTCAGCGGCGACCGTCTCGACGTGATCGACGCGATCCCGGTCACCACCTCCTCGGGCAAGGCCGTCACCGGGCTGCCCGACCAGGCGGGCCGCGACGAGACGCCGTACTCCTACGACGCGAGGACCGCGCTGTCGTACAACCCGAACGGCCTGGACACCGAGGGCATCGTCCGCGCCGACGACGGCAGCTTCTGGCTGGTCGACGAGTACGGCCCGTCGCTGGTCCACGTCTCCGCGCACGGGAAGGTGCTCACCCGTTACGTGCCCAAGGGGCTGCAACTCACCGGCACCGACTACCCGGTGGTCGAGGCGCTGCCGTCCGTCTTCCTGCACCGCAAGATCAACCGTGGCTTCGAGGGGCTGGCCCTGCTGCCCGGCGGGGACCTCGTGATGGTCCTGCAGAGCCCGCTCTCACTGCCGGACGGCGACGCCAGGGACGCCTCGCGCACGACCCGTCTGCTGCGGTTCTCGCCCCGCAAGAAGGCCGTCACCGCCGAGTACGCCTACCGCTTCGACCCGGTGGACGTGGTGGACCCCGGCGAGGACGACACGTCCGAGCTGAAGATCTCGTCGATCGTCGCGGTCGGCGGCGACCGTCTGCTGGTCGAGGAGCGCACCGACAACGCCGCACGCCTCGAAGTGGTGCGGCTGGACCGCAGGTCGGACATCCTCGGCGGCGTCTACGACGACGACACCACCTCCCCCTCGCTGGAGCAGCTGGACGACCCCGCCGCGGCCGGTGTTCCGGTGCTCGGCAAGCGCCTGGTCGTCGACCTGAACACGGTGCCCGGGGTGCCCCTGAAGATCGAGGGCATCGCGCGCGTGGACCACGACACGCTCGCGCTCGTCAACGACAACGACTTCGGGATGACGGACGGCGCGGGCGCCTTCGACGCGCAGGGCCGCCTGGTCGACAGCGGCGTCAAGACGACCCTGGTGTACGTCCGGCTGCCCAAGGTGCTGTGACTACCCCAGCAGGGAGGGCAGCAGGGAATCGAGGCCGCCCGGCAGTCCGCTGGGAACTTCCGAGGGCCACTGCGAGGGGAGTTCGCTCGGCAGCCGGGACGGCAGGCCGCTGGGCAGCTCCGTCGGCAGGCTGAACGAGGGCCGGGCAGGGCCAGAGGTGTTCGGGCTGCTCGTGGTGGGCTTGGCGCCGGGTGAGCCGCTGCCGCCGGACGACGCCGTCAGCACGACGACGGCGACCGCCACCGCGGCCACCAGCACCGTCAGCACGGCGAACAGCGGGCCCATGCGCCGCCGCGGCGGCCCGGGGGGCCGCGGTGGTGTCCAGCCGACCGCGGTCGGCGGCTCGCCGCCACCGGGCGGCACACCGAAACCGCCGTACGGCGGCCGGTCGGTCACGTCCTCCACGGGCGCCCCGAACCGGCCGCCGGGGCGCGCTCCGTGCTCGACGCCAACTTGCGGTCCGTAGGCCGCGCCGGGCAACGGTCCGTAGTCCGTGCCGGACGGTGGACCATGATCCCCACCGGACGACGGTCCGCAGTCCGCGCCGGGCAGCGGGCGGTGATCCGTTCCGCCTGGTTGACCGTAATCCCCACCGGAAGACGGTCCGTACCCCGTGCCGGACGGCGGGCGGTGACCCTCGTGCGGGGGCGGGTCGTGCTGCCCGTCCGGGGGCGGGTCGTAGTTCCCGGCCGGGGGCGCGGTGCGCTCCGGCGGGCCGGGGTGTCGGGGCGGTACGGGTGGCGTGGCCATACCGCCCAGAGTCACCCGGTACCGGGCACCACACGACCCCCGCAAGGAGGTTGACACGGACTCATGCCGTGGACCGCATGATTCCGGAACATTTCCCTCGACAACCGGCCCCGCCGGGAACCGGGAACCGGGAACGGGGGGCAACACGAAGTGAGCCGCGCGCGTGAAGGCGTACTTCTCGGAAATCGCCCGCACGCGCGCGTGCCGGTGTCAGCCGCGGGCGCCCAGCAGGTGGTCCATCGCCAGCTGGTCGAGCTGCTCGAAGGCCATGCCACGGGCGGCGACCGCCTCCGCGTCGAACTCCTCGAAGGCCGCACGGTCGGCGAGGAGGGCCTGCAGGCCGTCCGCGGCGGTCGGCTGGGCCAGCTGGTCCAGCCGGGAGGCACGCAAGGCCTCCTGGACCTCCGGGTCGGCACGGAAGGCGGCGGCGCGCTCCTTGAGGATCAGGTAGTTGCGCATGCAGCCGGCGGCCGAGGCCCACACGCCGTCGAGGTCCTCGGTCCGCGGCGGCTTGAAGTCGAAGTGCTTCGGCCCCTCGTAACCGGCGCTCTCCAGAAGGTCGACCAGCCAGAACGCGGCACGCAGGTCACCGGCGCCGAAGCGCAGGTCCTGGTCGTACTTGATGCCGGACTGGCCGTTGAGGTCGATGTGGAAGAGCTTGCCCGCCCACAGCGCCTGCGCGATGCCGTGCGGGAAGTTCAGGCCGGCCATCTGCTCGTGGCCCACCTCGGGGTTGACGCCGTACAGCTCGGGGCGCTCCAGGCGCTCGATGAACGCGAGCGCGTGGCCGACGGTGGGGAGCAGGATGTCGCCGCGCGGCTCGTTCGGCTTGGGCTCGATGGCGAAGCGCAGGTCGTAGCCCTGGGAGGTGACGTACTCGCCGAGGAGGTCGAAGGCCTCCTTCATGCGGTCGAGGGCGTTGCGCACGTCCTTGGCGGCGCCGGACTCCGCGCCCTCACGGCCGCCCCAGGCGACGTAGGTCTTCGCGCCCAGCTCGGCGGCCAGGTCGATGTTGCGGATGGTCTTGCGCAGCGCGTAGCGGCGCACGTCACGGTCGTTCGCGGTGAACGCGCCGTCCTTGAAGACCGGGTGGGTGAAGAGGTTGGTGGTGGCCATCGGGACGGTCATGCCGGTCGCGTCGAGGGCCTGGCGGAAGCGCTTGATGTGCGATTCACGCTCGGTGTCGGAGGATCCGAAGGGGATGAGGTCGTCGTCGTGGAAGGTCACGCCGTAGGCGCCCAGCTCGGCCAGACGCTGGACGGTCTCGACCGGGTCGAGGGCACGGCGGGTGGCGTCGCCGAACGGGTCCCTTCCCTGCCAGCCGACGGTCCACAGGCCGAAGGTGAACCTGTCCTCGGGGGTGGGCTGGAAGCTCATGCCGCGGCTCCTTGCTTGATGCCTGTCGTGATGGGGGTGCGCGACGTCGGTCGGCACGATTGTCGGGCCGACTATTTCGTCATGGCCGTTTACAAATTAGTATGCCGACGCATCCCTGGGAAGGGTCACCCTGTCCCCGAGAGCCGAAAACCGGGGGACGACACCCCGGTCAACCAGGAAAACCGCAGGTCAGGAAGACCGCACAGCGCGGAAAAAGGGAGAGCCCGATGTCAGCAGCCGAGGGTCCGCTCGTCGTCGGCGTGGACACGTCCACCCAGTCCACCAAGGCACTGGTGGTCGACGCGTCCACCGGGCAGGTCGTGGCGAGCGGCCAGGCACCGCACACCGTGTCCTCCGGCGCGGGCCGGGAGAGCGATCCGCGTCAGTGGTGGGACGCGCTGTGCGAGGCGCTGCACCAGTGCGGGGAGGCGGCGCGCGAGGCGGCCGCCGTGTCGATCGGCGGGCAGCAGCACGGCCTGGTCACCCTGGACGGGCGCGGCGAACCGGTGCGGCCCGCACTGCTGTGGAACGACGTCCGTTCGGCGCCCCAGGCGCGGCGGCTGATCGAGGAGCTGGGCGGTCCGAAGGCCTGGGCGGAGCGCACCGGCAGCGTGCCGGGCGCGTCGTTCACGGTCACCAAGTGGGCCTGGCTGGCCGAGCACGAGCCGGAGGCGGTCCGGGCGACCAGGTCCGTACGGCTCCCCCACGACTACCTCACCGAGCGGCTGACCGGGCAGGGCACGACCGACCGGGGTGACGCCTCCGGCACCGGCTGGTGGGCGTCGGCGACCGAGGCGTACGACGAGGAGACCCTCGCCCACGTCGGTCTGGATCCGGCGTTGCTGCCCCGGGTGGTGCGGCCCGGCGAGGTCGCCGGCACCGTCCGCGACAGCCACGACCTGCCGTTCTCCAAGGGCACCCTGGTCGCTCCCGGGACCGGCGACAACGCGGCGGCGGCGATGGGGCTCGGGCTGCGCCCCGGCACCCCGGTGCTGAGCCTCGGCACGTCCGGCACGGTGTACGCCGTCTCCAAACACCGGCCCGCCGACCCGACCGGCACGGTGGCGGGTTTCGCCGACGCGCACGGCGACTGGCTGCCGCTCGCCTGCACGCTGAACTGCACCCTCGCGGTCGACCGGGTCGCGGCCCTCCTCGGGCTGGACCGGGAGGCCGTCGAGCCGGGCACCTCGGTCACCCTGCTGCCCTACCTGGACGGCGAGCGCACCCCGAACCTGCCGAACGCCTCCGGACTGCTGCACGGCCTGCGCCACGACACCACCGGCGGTCAGCTCCTCCAGGCCGCCTACGACGGGGCCGTGCACGCCCTGCTGGGCGCTCTGGACCTGGTCCTGGACGCGGACGCGGACCGGACCGCCCCGCTGCTGCTGATCGGCGGCGGCGCCCGCGGCCGCGCCTGGCAGGAGACGGTACGGCGGCTCTCGGGGCGCCCGGTGCGGGTGCCCGAGGCGAAGGAACTCGTCGCTCTCGGCGCGGCGGCGCAGGCGGCCGGGCTGCTGACCGGGGAGGACCCGGCGGCGGTGGCCAGGCGCTGGGACACGGCCGCGGGCCCGGTGCTGGACGCGGTGGAGCGGGACGACGCGACGCTGGCCAGGATCTCCGGGGTACTCTCCGACGCGGCCCCGCTGCTGGAACGGGCGCCTGAGGACCGCTGACCCGCCTGGAGCCCAGAGGATTGATGGAGGCATGACCGCACCGCTGCACGAGGCCCGTACCACGGCGACCGGCCGCGCCCTGCCGGACACCCAGCAGGGCATGCGCCGGCGCAACCTCGCGCGCGTGATGCACGCGGTCAGGGCCGAGGGTTCGCTGTCGCGGGCCGCGGTCGCCTCGCGCATCGGGCTGACCAGGGCGGCGGTGTCGACCCTGGTGGACGAGCTGGTCCGCTGGGGGCTCCTGGAGGAACTCGGTCCCGAACGGCCCAGCAGGGTCGGCCGTCCCGGCTCGGCGCTCGCGGTGAGCGGGCGCGGCCCGGCCGGGATCGGCGCGGAGGTCGGGGTCGACCACCTCGCCGTGTGCGCGGTGGACCTGCGCGGGGAGATACGCGCGCGTGCCGTGCGGCACGGCACGAACCGGGGCCGGGACCCGCGTCCGGTGGTCGGGGAACTGACCGCGCTGGTCCGGCGGGTCGTGGCGGACGCGGAGCTGGAGGGCCTGTGGCCGGCCGGTCTCGCGGTCGCCGTCCCCGGCCTGGTCGCCCGCGACGGCCACACGGTCGCGCACGCCCCGAACCTCGACTGGCACGACATCGATCTCGGCGCGCTGCTGCCCGCGGGACTGCCGCTGTCGGTGGACAACGAGGCGAACTTCGGCGCGCTGGCCGAGCTGTGGCTCGGCGACGCCACCCCGCGCGACTTCCTGCACGTGTCGGCGGAGATCGGTATCGGTGCCGCCGTCGTCGTGGACGGTCAGCTGCTGCGCGGCAACCGCGGTTTCGCGGGCGAACTCGGCCATGTGCCGGTCCGTCCCGACGGACCGCGCTGCGCCTGCGGCGGACGCGGCTGCCTGGAGCAGTACGCGGGTGAGGAGGCGGTGCTGCGCGCGGCCGGCCTGGAGTCCCGCGAGGACGCGGTGGGGCTGCTCGCGCGGGAGGCGGGCGAGGACCACGAGGGCGTACGGCGCGCCCTGCACGACGCCGGTACGGCTCTGGGTATCGCCCTGACCGGCGCGGTCAACCTTCTCGACCCCGAGTCGGTGGTTCTCGGCGGCGCCCTGGCCGGCCTCGCGCCGTGGCTCCTGCCGTCCCTGGAAGCCGAACTGTCCGACCGGACGACGGGCCCGGCCTGCCCGGTCTCCGTCTCCCGCCTGGGCTCTGAGGGGCCGCTGCTGGGCGCGGCCCACTCGGTGGTCCGGGCCGTGCTGGACGATCCCGCGACGGTGGCGGAACGGGCCTGAGCCGGTCACGCTCGCGAGGTCCGTGTCCTTCGTGCGGGTGGTTCAGGGCCACCGCGCCGCGGGGAGTCACCTCTGAGGTTCCGTCGGACTCCGGGGAGGTGCGCGTGGCCGAGTGGGTTCCCCGCGCGGAATGGATCAGGACCCAGCCGCAGGCGCTCATCGCCGCGTGCGTGTTCATGCTGGACGAACACGATCGCGTCCTGCTGCTGCGCTACGGTCCCGGTCAGCCGTGGTCGGGCCGGTGGTGGCTGCCCGGCGGGATGCTGGACCACGGTGAGGATCCCCGGACGGCGGCCCGGCGGGAGATGCTGGAGGAGACGGGCATCACCCTCGGTTCGGAGCCCCGGCTGATCGGCATCGACCACCGCGCGGACGTGCTCGGCACCGGACCGGTCCTGGACTGCTTCTTCCACGGCGGGCTCTTCACCGGCGGGACGACGGTACGGCTGAGCGAGGAACACGACCGGTACGCTCTGGTCCCCGAGGCGGAGTTGACGCACACGCCGCTCGCGGCGTCCCTGCGGACGCTCCGCGCCCTGCACGCGGCGGCGAAGTCGGGTTCCTTCGCCTACCTCCGCGAGGGCGCACCTGGCTGAGGCGCCCGGGCCGGCCGCATGGCGGCCGCCTGCCGGGCGCCTGCCGGCCGCCCACGGCCCGCGGCCGGTGCGTGCGCACGGGGGACATCGAGCTGGAGCGGTGGCCGGTGCGCGCCCGTGGGTCCGGTGACTCGACACCCACCGTCACACGACTGTGCCGGTGGAAGCGCCGTCGGCCGACGGGTGCGACACCAACCGCACGTGAGTGGCCGCGCTCCGCACGGAGCGGCCGCCCGCGCGCGAGACTTACCGCGCACTGCGTGCGCGGCTGCGCGCGACGGCGGCGGCCCTGCGCCGGTGGCCGCCGCCGCTCGCACCCGTGCCGCTCGCCCCGTGCCGCTGGCACACGTTTCCGAAAGGCACCCATGGACCGGGCACGACCGCTTCCCAGCAGGCGACGGCTCCTCACCGGCGCGGCCCTCGCCGTCGTCCCGTACACGCTGCTCCCCGAGACCCGTGCGGACGCCCGCACCGCGGTCGTCGACTACCCGAGGGCCGAGTGGGCGGCGGCGAGCAGCGTGAACCGCACCCCGGCCCAGCGACCTGACGAGCACCGGATCGACCGTGTGATCATCCACGTCGCGCAGCAGTCCTACGCCGGCACGCTGGCCACCTTCCAGAACCCGAGGCAGCGGGTGTCCGCGCACTACCTGGTGCGTTCGGCGGACGGTCATGTCGCGCAGTGCGTGCGGGAGACCGACATCGCCTGGCACGCGGGGAACTGGGACTACAACACGCGGAGCATCGGCATCGAGCACGAGGGCTGGGTGGACAGGCCGGAGTACTTCACCGACCTCCTGTACGCGCAGTCGGCACGGCTGGTGGCGTCGATCTGCGAGAGACACGGTATCCCGAAGGACCGGGAACACGTGATCGGCCATGTCGAGGTGCCGGGGACCGATCACACGGATCCGGGCGTGCACTGGGACTGGAGCCGCTACATGAAGTTGGTCGGCCTGGCCTCGCTCGATTCCCTCGACTGAGGAGCGTCGAAACGGTTGTCGGCGCGCACACCCCGCGTGACGATGTCCCCAGCCGCATCGCCGTCCGGGGAGGACGAGTTGACCGATCCGTGGGTGGCCCTGGAGCCGGGGGCCGACCCTGCCGAGCGCGTCCGGGTGCTGCGCCGGGCACACGAGACGTTCACCACGGCGGGCACCGTGCCACGCCCGGTGCGGTCCGTGGTGGCCGAGTCGTGGCGTCGTTCGGCGCGGGCCGGGGTGGGACCGGAAGGATCGGCGCGGGTGGAGCTGATGGACGGTGATCTCGGGGCCTACCGGGCGGAGCACCCGCTGGCCCGGGTGATGCCGCTGTTCCGGGAGCTGATGGGCACGTTCGCGGCGGACGGCGAGCACCTGCTCGCGGTGTGCGACGCGGACGGCAGGCTGCTGTGGGTCGAGGGGCACCCGGCGACCCGGCGGCGGGCTGACCTGATGAACTTCGTACCGGGTGCGCGCTGGTCGGAGGCCGCGGTCGGCACCAACGCGCCGGGCACGGCGGTCGCGGTGGACCGGCCGGTGCAGGTGTTCGCGGCGGAGCACTTCATCCGCCGGGTGCAGCCATGGACGTGTGCGGCCGCTCCGGTGCACGATCCGCGCACGGGGCGGGTGCTGGGCGCCGTCGACATCACCGGTGGCGACCGGCTGGCGCACCCGCACAGTCTCGGCTTCGTCCAGGCGGTGGCCCGGGCCGCGGAGTCGCAGCTGGCGCTGCTCGATCCGCCGGCCCCGGCCGACGAGGCACCGGCGCTGACGGCGCTCGGCCGTGACGAGGCGGAGTTCCACCTGGACGGCCGCCGTCTGCGGCTCGGCCGGCGCCACAGCGAGCTGCTGGTGCTGCTGTCCCGCCACCCGGAGGGCCTGACCGGCGACGAACTGCTCTGCGCGCTCTACGAGGACGAGTCGGTGACCCCGGTGACCCTCCGGGCCGAACTGGCCCGGCTACGGCGGCTGCTGGGTCCTGGACTGCTGGCGTCGCGGCCGTACCGGCTGACCGTTCCGGTCGAGTCGGACGCGGCCGTGGTGGAGCGGCGGCTGGCGGCGGGGGCGGTGACGGCGGCCGTGGCGGCGTATCCGGGACCGCTGCTGCCGGGGTCGCAGGCCCCCGCGGTGGTACGGCTGCGGCGGCGGCTGGCGGACGGGCTGCGGTCGGCGCTGATCGCGCGCCGCGATCCCGATCTGCTCGCGGAGTGGGCGCACGCGCCGTGGGGCGAGGACGACGTCGAGGTGTGGCGGGCGCTCGCGGCGGTGCGCCCGACGGCGCTCGTCCGGTACCGGCTGGCGGCGCTGGAGACCGAGCTGGCGGCTCCGACGCACTGACCTGCTCCGCACGGACCTGCTCCGCACGGACCTGCGGGCACTGACCCGCGACCCACTGACCTGCGGCGCAACGGGGGCGCAACGTCCGTTTCCCTAGCCTGCGCGCGGAGCTGCCCACGACGGGCAGCGCATCTGCAAGGAGGCAGGCCACCATGACCCGTTACGCGGCGCCCGGCACCGAGGGCGCGATCGTCTCCTACCAGGCGCGCTACGACCACTTCATCGGCGGCGCGTACGTGCCGCCGGCCCGCGGGCAGTACTTCGAGAACCCGTCGCCGGTGAACGGGCAGCCGTTCACCGAGATCGCACGGGGCACCGCGGAGGACGTGGAGCGGGCGCTGGACGCGGCGCACGCGGCGGCGCCGGGCTGGGGCCGGACGTCCGTGACGGAACGCTCCGACATCCTTCTCAAGATCGCCGACCGGATGGAGGCCTACCTCGAACCGCTCGCGGTCGCGGAGAGCTGGGAGAACGGCAAGCCGGTGCGGGAGACGCTGGCCGCGGACATTCCCCTGGCCATCGACCACTTCCGCTACTTCGCGGGGGCGATCCGGGCACAGGAGGGTTCGCTGGGCGAGGTCGACGACGACACCGTGGCGTACCACTTCCACGAGCCGCTCGGGGTCGTCGCGCAGATCATCCCGTGGAACTTCCCGATCCTGATGGCGACCTGGAAGCTGGCGCCCGCCCTCGCCGCCGGCAACGCGGTCGTCATCAAGCCGGCCGAGCAGACGCCGGCGTCCATCCACTACTGGATGGGACTGATCGCGGATCTGCTGCCACCCGGCGTGGTGAACATCGTCAACGGTTTCGGCGTCGAGGCCGGCAAGCCGCTGGCGTCCAGTCCGCGGGTGGCGAAGGTGGCCTTCACCGGGGAGACCACCACCGGGCGGCTGATCATGCAGTACGCCTCGGAGAACATCAAGCCGGTCACGCTCGAACTGGGCGGCAAGTCCCCGAACATCTTCTTCGACGACGTCTGGGCGCACGACGACGACTTCCGCGACAAGGCCCTCGAAGGATTCACGATGTTCGCCCTGAACCAGGGCGAGGTGTGCACCTGCCCGTCCCGGGCGCTCGTCCAGCGTGGCCACTACACCGAGTTCATGGAGGCGGCGGTGGCCCGCACCCGCCTCATCAAGCCCGGCCATCCGCTCGACACCGACACGATGATCGGCGCCCAGGCATCCAACGACCAGCTGGAGAAGATCCTCTCCTACCTCGACATCGGCCGGCAGGAGGGCGCGAAGGTTCTCACCGGCGGCGAACGCATCGAGTACGACGGTGAGTTGAAGGGCGGCTACTACGTCCAGCCGACCATCTTCGAGGGCGACAACCGGATGCGGATCTTCCAGGAGGAGATCTTCGGCCCGGTCGTCTCGGTGACGTCCTTCGACGACTTCGACGACGCGCTGAAGATCGCCAACGACACGCTGTACGGGCTCGGCGCGGGCGTCTGGACCCGCGACATCAACACCGCGTACCGCGCGGGCCGCGCGATCCAGGCGGGCCGGGTCTGGACGAACTGCTACCACGCCTACCCGGCCCACGCGGCGTTCGGCGGCTACAAGCAGTCGGGGATCGGCCGCGAGACCCACAAGATGATGCTGGAGCACTACCAGCAGACGAAGAACCTCCTGGTGTCGTACTCGCCGAAGAAGCTGGGCTTCTTCTAAAGGCACGAAAAGGGCGCCTGAGAAGCAGAGCACCGGGCCCAGACAGCGTGAAGAGACACTGACCTCAGAGGCATCGTCGCGGACGCACACGTCAGCCGTGGTACAGCACGCGGACGGCGTACGCGTCGGCCGGAAGCCCGATCAGGTAGTCGCTGAAGTAGCGGCGCCGCTCGGCGTTCGCGACGTCCAGCCAGCGTCCGTCCAGGGTCAACAGGGCGTTCGAGGGCAAGGCGGCGTCCACGGCGTGGCGCACCAGGCCGTCGAGGTCGTCGCTCAGGCGGGCGATCGGGTCGCCGCCCACGATCTCCTCCAGTTCCGGGTTCTCCAGGAACGCCGCGATGACCGGCTGCCCGCGGTAGTCCTCCAGGGCCTGTGCCTGTGAATAGCTCTCGGGGTCGGCGAGGTGCCGGGCCCGGAAGTCACCAAAGGCTTGGCCGGGCGGGTAGGCGGAAGCGAACTCCTGCCATGCCTCGAAGGCCCTGCGTGCCCTGGCGGCCGCCTGAGCTCGCGGCGTGTCGAGATCCAGCAGCGCTCGCGGGCCACCGTCGCACAGTGCCGGCGGAACGTTGCGCGGCTCTCCGGACAGGGTTTTGGCACCCCGGATGAGACGCGGGTCGTCCTCGTACCCAGGGACGACCAGGAACTCGCAGCCCGCGCCGTCGATCTGCCAGTAGTCCCACCAGGTCTCGAGGTCCGGATCGCCGACTCCGACGTCACGGTTGTAGTCGAACGGCGCCATCGCCGCGCCGATGGCCTGGACGACGTCCCCCGGGTCGCGCGGGGGGAGGCACACCGTCACTCGCTCTTTGGCCATAGCTCTTTCCTCGGTTCTGTCTTCACACTCATGCCATCGGCGGCGGGTCACAGGAGACGAGCCAGCCGTCACAGCCCCGCTGCCACGACCGTGTCGCCTCCCAGATCATGTAGAGGTCGCCGATCACCCCGAGTCGATCACGGGCCGCCGGACGCGCCAGTTAATGGACGAGGACGACGAAATCGTCTTCCGCCGGGCACGGCGTTCGTGGTGCTGGACGTGCGCACCGACGGTGCCGTACCGCTGGTGCTGCTGCGGCAACTGCCCAGCGCGGACAGGACGGCGAGCGTCCCCGAGGACGCGGACGACACCGCGCTCACCCGGTTGAACCAGGCCCTCGCCGGTCGTGTGGCACCCGGCGAGGGGCACCTGGCCGGACCGGTGCGCCGGACCTGTCGGCGGCGGCTGACCTCGACCGACACGTGGTCGCACCTCCCGTCGGGCGTCACGACGTTGGCGAAGTCGCCCGCACCCGCACCACTGAGGTTGAACCCGTGATGTCGCCGGGTTGCCGCCGCCGATTACCGGGTGCGCTCAGTGCGGTCGTCGTACTCTTCGCGGGCGGTGATGACTTCTTCGATGTGCAGCACCGACCACTCCGTGAGTGCCTTCAGCGGTTCCCGCAGCGTCTGGCCGAGCGCGGTCAGCTCGTACTCCACGTGCGGCGGCACCTCCGGGTAGACGGTCCGGCTGACCAGCCCGTCCCGTTCGAGGGTGCGCAGCGTCTGGGTGAGCATCTTCTCGCTCACGCCCGCCAGCGCCTGCCGGAGCTGCCCGAACCGGGAGGTCCCGTTCCGGCCGAGCTCGCCCAGCACGAGGACCGCCCACTTGCTGCCGATCTGGTCGAGCAGGTCCCGCGACGGGCAGCCGCGCTCGTACGGATCGAATGACGGTATGGGCCCGGTCACGTTCTCGACAGCCGTCATACGTCTCACCTCGATGCTATCGGTCTGGTAAGTACCCTACCGAAAAGTGGCTACTCCCCGACAGAAAGTGTCCAGGTCATTCTGGGTTCCATCCCGCCGCGGACGGACCGCGGCAGGCGTGCGAGGCACGCGAGGAAGGGAAGGAACGACCATCATGTCGATCGTCGTCACCGGAGCCACCGGCCAGCTGGGCAGGCTCACCGTCGAGGCGCTGCTGCGGCGGGGGGTCCCGGCCGCGGACATCATCGCCACCGGCCGGGACATCGCCGGGATCAAGGACCTGGCCGACCGGGGCGTCACGGTACGCCGCGCCGACTTCGCGGACACCGACGGCATGGTCGAGGCGTTTGCGGGGGCGGACAGGCTGCTGCTGGTCTCGGCCTCGGTCCCCGTGGGCGAGCGGGTCGCCAACCACCGTCGCGTGATCGACGCCGCAGCGTCCGCAGGCGTGTCGCTGGTCGCGTACACGAGCACGACGCACGCGGACACGGCCACCACCGTCATCGGCGCCACGCACGGGGAGACCGAGGAGTATCTGCGGGACCGCGGAGTCCCCAGCGTGCTGCTGCGCAACAGCTGGTACCTGGAGAACTACACCAGCCAACTGCCGCAGATCCTGCGGAACGGCGCCGTCGTCGGCGCCGCAGGCGAGGGGCGGATCAGCGCCGCGTCCCGCGCCGACTACGCCGAGGCCGCAGCGGTCGTCCTCACCGCCGAGGGCCACACCGGCGCCGTGTACGAACTCGGCGGCGACGAATCCTTCACCCTGACCGAGCTCGCCGCCGCGATCTCCGCTGCAGCCGGCAAGCAGGTTACCTACCAGGACCTCCCGGTGAGCGGTCTCAACCAGGCACTGGCCGCCGCGGGCCTGCCCGCCGAGCTGGCGGAGGTCCTCGCCGACGCCGACCGCGGCATGAACCGCGGCGAGATGTACACCGACTCCGGCGACCTGCGCCGCCTGATCGGCCGCCCGCCCGTGACCCTGGCCGAGGCGCTCGCGGTCGCCCTGCACGAGTGAGGTGGAACTCGTGACGGGATGTGCCTAGGACGCGCCGGATGCGCTGGACGAGGTGTGCGGGAGCGGCGCGCAGGGCGTCCGGGTCACCAGCCGTCCTCGGGTTCACCCAGCGGAAGTCCGGAGTCGCGGACCCAGGTCCGCCCCTCTGGTGTCCAGGCGACGCGGGGGCCGAGGGAGATCCAGACGCCGAACTGGCCGGGGGACGGCTCGTCGTGCTGCGACGCCCGGACGCTGTTCAGGCAGAGCAGCACACCGCACCCCTTGGCCTCCGGGAGACCACGCCAGGCGCAGTCCCACAGGACACTCAGGGTCAGTGGGCCGAGCACCGGGACCATCCGGTCCAGTTGCTCCTCGGTGCAGGTGTCCTCAGGCTCGCCGCCGGGGGCGCCGAAGGGCGGAGTCGCAGCCAGGGCGAGGTCCACGCTCTCGGGAAAGGGCCAGAGATCCGCCAGGTCCGGACCCAGCCGCACGTCGCCGCTGAACCAGGACCTCGTCTGCCGGGCGTCGAACGTGACGGCTCCTCGGCGTCGCAACTCGTCGATGAAGGCGAAGACGTGGGGTACCCGGTCGGCGGCGAACCGGGCGGTGTCGAAAGCGCGGAGCGCGTAGGCGAATTGCTCGGCCGTGGTGACCTTGTCCAGCCGGGGCCAGGGCTCGGCCGTCCAGTCGGTCAGGTCACGCATGATCGCGCGCGCCCGGGACAGCGCGCTCCCAGCGTCGGGAAACGGTTCACGCACGCGGTACAGCGTCGAGGACAAGGAAACGCGCCTTTCGGACAGAGGCAGGGGTGGACGCATCCTCACGGTAGGCATCCACCACAGCGCAGCACGGCCCCACCCTGCCGAGTTCCTCCCCGGTGCCCGCGTCCTCGGGCTCGCGCGCGGATCCGGGCGTCGGGGTCGTCAGTCCGCCTGGGGATCGCCCAGGGGGAATCCGCAGGTGCGAAGCCAGGTCTGGCCCTCGGGTGTCCAGGCGACGCGAGCGCCGAGTCGGAGCCAGACTCCGAAGTCGCCGAGAGACTGTTCGGAGGTGTGTTCCGCCCGACCGGTGTTCAGGCCCAGTCGCACGCCGCAGTCCTTGGTCTCGGACAGGCCACGCCAGCCGCAGTCCCAGTTGACGTCCAGACTCTGCGGTCCGAGAACGGAGACCATCCGGTCCAGTTCCTCCTCGGTGGCGTCGTCCTCGGCTTCGCTTTCGGGGGTGCCGAAGGGCAGGGTCGTGTCCAGGGAGAGCATCACGCCCTCGGGCAGCGGCCAGAGGTCGGCCAGGTCGGGGCTGAGCCGCAGGTTCGCGGTGAGGCAGGACCTCGGCTGCTCCGCGTCGAACGTGATGGCCTCGCGGCGCTCCAGTTCGTCCAGGAAAGGGAAGATGCGGGGGTCCCGGTCCACGACCGTGCGGGCGGTGTCGAAGGAACGGATGGCGTACGCGTACTGCTCGGCCGTGCTGATCGGTTCCAGTTGGGGCCAGGGGGCGGTGAACCAGTCAGCCAGATCGCGCATGATCGCGCGCGCCCGCGTCAGCGCGCTCGGGGCGTCGGGAAAGGATTCCCGCACTCGGTAGAGCGTCGAGGACAAGGAGGGTGCCTTTCGGGCAGAGACAAGACGCGCCTTCACGGTACGTGTCCGCCCCTGTTCTCGCTCACAGTTTGTCTGCGAGGCCCTGTCGCCCGTCACTTGGTCGCGCCCTGGGCGAAGCCGTTGTAGATGTAGCGCTGGAGGAACAGGAACACCGCCAGTGTCGGGAGGATGACCAGGACGGCGCCCGCGGAGATGCTCTCCCAGTGGGCGCCGAACGGGCCCTTGAAGCGGAACAGGGCGGTGGAGATGGTGCCGAGGTTCTCCGAGGGCATGTACAGGAAGGGGATGTAGAAGTCGTTGTAGACGGTGATCCCCTTGATGATCACCACTGTGGCGATGGCAGGCTTCAGCAGGGGAAAGATGATTTTGCGGTAGATGGTGAAGGCGTTGGCGCCGTCCAGCCGCGCGGCTTCGTCCAGGGAGACCGGGATGCCCCGGATGAACTGCAGGAAGATGTAGACGGAGACGATGTCGGTGCCCATGTAGAGCAGGATCGGAGCCCAGCGGGTGTCGAACAGGCCGAAGCTGTTGACGACCTGGAAAGTCGCCACCTGGGTGGTCACTCCCGGGACGAGAGTGGCGATCAGGAAGAGGGCCACGACGAGCTTCTTCATCCGGAAGTCGAAACGGTCGATGGCGTACGCCGTCAACGAACCGATGAGCACTGTCCCGGTGATGGAGAAGAGCAGGATGAACGCCGTGTTCCCGAACGCGCTGAGCATGTGGCCGTCCGTGAAGGCGGTCGCGTAGTTCCGGAAGTTGAGGATGTCGTGCGGGAGCGAGAGGGCGCTGGAGCTCAGCATCTCCCGGGACGTCTTGAAGGAGGCCAGGAACACGACGAGCAGGGGGAGCAGGACGACGACGGATGCCGCGAGAAGCGACACGTAGACGAGGGTCGTGCCGATCCAGGGCCGCCTCGTCCTCTGCGGTGCGGAGCCGGTCATACGAGGTCCGTCCTCTCGTCGGGCACCAGAACCCGCTGCATCCAGGTGACCAGTAGGATGATCAGCAGCAGGACGACGGCCGCGGCGGAGGCGAGGCCTGTCTTGTTGAACTGGAAGGCGAGCTTGATCGTCTGGATGACGAAGGTCTGGGTGCCGGTCGCGCCGCCGGTCATGATCCAGGGGATCTCGAAGACCGACAGTGAACCCGAGACCGCCAGAATGACGCTCAGGCTCAGTACCGGCCGGATGCTGGGCGCGATGATGTGCCGGAACTGCTGCCGGCGGGTGGCCCCGTCCAGTTGGGCCGCCTCGTACAGCTCTCCCGGTACCGACTGGATCGCGCCGAGGAACAGGACGAAGTTGAGGCCGGTGAAACGCCACACCGATACCCCGGCCAGGACGGTGTTCGCCGACTCGGGCGTCGACAGCCAGGCATGGTCGGAACCGGCGCCGAACCAGGACAGGACCGTGTCGAGGGTGCCGCCGTCCTGGAAGAAGTACAGGAAGACAAAACCGATCGCCACGCCGTTGATGAGGTAGGGGAAGAACAGGATCCCCTTGAACAGGTTGCGGAACCTGAGGTCGAAGCTCAGCACGGTGGCGAAGTACAGAGCGACCGCGATCTGCACGAACGACGCCACGAGGTAGTAGAGGCTCACGAAGAAGACCCGGAACAGTTCGGGCCGCGTGAACAGTTGCCGGTAGTTGTCCAGGCCCACCAGCTTCATGTCCGGACTGACGCCGTCCCAGTCCGTGAAGCTGTAGTAGATCATGTTCCCGACAGGGACGTACGTGAAGGTGATCAGGAGCGCCAACGGCGCGGCCAGGAAGAGCCAGGGGGTGAGGCGACGCAGCGGGTGGGACTTCCATGAGCGCGGGGGTGCGCCGCTACCGGTCGCCCGGCCCCGCCGAGCGGTCGTGGAGACGTCGGGTCCGCGTCGCGCGGCCCAGGGTGTCTTGCTCGTCGTGTCCGTCATGACGGCCTTTCGAGGTGCGAAGCGGTGGGGGCACGCACGGACCGCCGTCCCGGCTGACCGGTGGCGGCGACTCGCCGGGACGCCGGTCAGGAACCGGAGTTCTTCGCCGCTTCCGTCCACTTCTTGCCGAGTTCCCTCAGGTAGTCCTTGAGGTCGCCCTGCTGGGCGCCGCGCGCCAGGTCGACCAGCTTCTGCCGGTAGTCGGGCTTGTTCAGGCCTATCTCCGCGGCGTCGTCGATCGCGTTGACCTGCCCTGTCCTGCTCTGGGAGACCTCGATGAGCTTGACACCCGCGTCGGTGTACGGCTTCAGCGTCGCGGGCAGGGCGCTGGACTTGAGGGTGGGCACGGATCCCTCGTTCTGCGCGAAGCCGGACTTGTCGGTGAACCAGTCGATCCAGGCGCGTGCGGCCTCCTTGTGCCGGGAGTGGATGTTCACCGCCTCCTGGTAGTCGGCCGAGATCACGGAGCAGAACTCTCCGCCGACCTGCGCCGGGAACGGCATGAATCCGATGTCGTCCGCGTCGGTACCGGCGGTCCTGGCGGCGTCCTGCATCTGCGTGATGGCCCAGGAGCCCAGGAGCATGGTGGCGATGTCCCCCTTGGCGATCATGCCTTTGGAGGACTCCCAGTTGGTGGTGGTCGGGTCCTTCTCCGTGAGGCCGCCGTGCACCATGTCGTACAGGAGGGTGTCAGCCGTGGTGAGATCGCTTCCCGGCGCCCACGGGTTCGCCGAGACCAGCTTGTTGCTCGCCTGCGGGTCGCAGGAGACCGAACCGAGGATGCCCGTCCAGGGTGAGGTCAACGGCCAGGCGTCCTTGAAGTTGGTGTAGTAGGGCACCGCCCTCGTCTTGGCCTTGATGGCCTTCAGATCGTCGATGAACCGTGCGGGCGTCGTGGGCCAGTCGGTGACGCCGGCCTTCTTCCAGACCGCCTTGTTGTAGACGAAGCCGTTGGCGTTGCCGACAGTCGCGATTCCGTAGACCTTTCCGTCGACCGTGGCCTTGTCGACGAAGCGGTACTTCTTGCCCAGCTCCTGGGCAATGCCGAGGGAAGCGAAGAACTTCGGGTAGTCGTCCTGGGCTATGGCGTTCGGGATCATCAGGACATCGCCATACTGATCCGTGTTCATCCGGATCTTGACTTCGCCTTCGTAGTCGGTGATGCCCTCGAACGTGACCTTCACCTTGGGATAGATCTTGTTGAACGCCTCGGCGTACTTCTTCATCGTGCCGTTCTGCACGAGATCGGTACGGTGCGTGAGGACCTTGATCTCGCCTGAGACCTTCCCGGGATCGGCGGGGGCGTTCGCGGTCTCGCCCGTCGTCGCGGCTCCGCCGGTGCACCCCGCGACGGCCAGCATCGCGGTGGCAAGCAGCACGCCCGAAAGCGCCTTCCTCCCCATGTGCCCAACTCCCTTCAGGGTTGCGGCTCCAGACATCGAAAGGGAACGACGGCACTATGGCAGGACCAAGTAAACCGGTACAGCTCATCCCCCCGGTGCGATACCAAAGTGTTACGCGATGCGGGAGCTAGTCGACATAGATGCACTGCTCAAATCACACATCGTCGATCGACGAGGTGATCTGGCAGAACTGAACCGGTTTATGGACACGCGATCACTTCGACCGTTAAATTGTGCTCGGCCGATCACCGAGAGGCCCCGAGTCGCGTCGATGGGAGCCATGCATGAAGGACGTCATCCCGCTCACCGAGGGCTGGAGCATTGATCACGACGGGTCGCCGTTGCCCGCCCGGGTTCCGGGCTGCGTCCACACCGACCTGATCGACGCGGGAGTGATCCCCGATCCGTTCATCGGCGAGAACGAACGCGAAGTGGCCTGGGTGGGCCGCCGCGACTGGGCGTACTGCCGGTCCCTGGGCCTTCCCATCGGCGCGCACGAGCGCACCGATCTGGTCTTCGAGGGATTGGACACGGCCGCCGAGATCACTCTCGACGGCACCGTGCTCGGCCGGACCCGCAACATGCACCGCGGCTACCGCTTCGACGTCACGGGCGCCGGCGGGGACCTGCGCGTGCTGTTCACCTCGGCCTACAGCGAGGCCGAGGCGGTCCGGGCGCTGACCGGTGACCGGCCCAACGCGTATCCCGAGCCCTTCCAGTACATCCGCAAGATGGCCTGCAGCTTCGGCTGGGACTGGGGGCCGACCGTGGTGACGGCCGGCATCTGGAAGCCCGTCCGAGTGGAGCGCTGGTCCACCGCCAGGCTCGACCGGGTCCGCCCGCTCGTCACGGTGAGGGACGGCATCGGGCATGTGGAGCTTCGCCTTGACGTGGAGCGTACCGAGAGCGGCGCGTCGCGAGCTTTGGCGGCCCGGGCGACCGTGGCCGGTGTCGAGGTGACCGCTCCCGTGGAGGGCGGCCGAGCCGTCGTCGTGATCGACGTGCCGCACCCCGAGCTGTGGTGGCCTCGCGGCTACGGGGAGCAGCGCCTGTACGACGTGGAGTTGACGCTCCTCGATGTCACCGACGGCACCGTCGAACCCCTGCCTCTCGACATCTGGCACCGCCGGGTCGGATTTCGCACCGTGGAGCTGGACCGCACGCCGGACGAGCACGGCACCGGCTTCACCTTCGTCGTCAACGGCGCCCGCGTCTTCGCCCGCGGGGTGAACTGGATCCCCGACGACGTCCTGCCCTCCCGCGTCACCCCCGAGCGCTACCGTGAGCGCCTCGCCCAGGCGGCAGCCGCCAACGTCGACCTGGTGCGCGTCTGGGGCGGCGGCCTGTACGAGAGCGACGCCTTCTACGACGCCTGTGACGAGCTGGGCCTGATGGTCTGGCAGGACTTCCCCTTCGCCTGCGCCGCCTACCCCGAGGAACAACCCCTGCGGGGCGAGGTCGAGGCCGAGGCCCGCGAGAACGTCGTACGCCTGATGCCCCACCCGTCCCTCGTGGTGTGGAACGGCAACAACGAGAACCTGTGGGGTTTCAGGGACTGGGACTGGGAGCCCGCACTCGCGGGCGACTCCTGGGGTGAGGGCTACTACCTCGGCCTGTTGCCGCGGATCGTCGCCGAACTCGATCCCACCCGGCCCTACACGGCGGGCAGCCCCTGGTCGGGCTCGTGGGACCACCACCCCAACGATCCCGCCCACGGCACCCACCACTCCTGGGAGGTCTGGAACCGCCTCGACTACACCGCGTACCGGGCGAGCGTGCCGCGCTTCGTCGCCGAGTTCGGCTGGCAGGCGCCCCCGGCGATCGCCACGCTCCGCCGGGCCCTGCCCGGTGAGGAGCTGGCTCCGGACTCCCCCGGAATGCTGCACCACCAGAAGGCGGACGACGGCATCGGCAAGCTCAATCGCGGACTGGAACGCCACTTCACGGTGCCGGTCGGCGACTTCGACCGTTGGCACTACCTGACCCAGGTGGTCCAGGCACGTGCCGTGGCCACCGGCATCGAGCACTGGCGAGCCAACTGGCCGGTGTGCGCGGGCACGATCGTGTGGCAGCTCAACGACTGCTGGCCGGTGAGCTCGTGGGCCGCCATCGACGGGGACGGCCGTTTCAAGCCGCTATACCACGAACTGCGCCGGCTGTACGCGGACCGGCTGCTGACCCTGCAGCCGGAAGGGGACGGGCTGGTCGTGGCCGTGATCAACCAGAGCGCCGCCGCCTGGCGCACCGAGGTGGTGCTGCGGCGCCTGAGCACCGACGGCCGGACGCTCCGCGAGGCGCGCCTCGACGTCGATGCCGGGGCCCGCACCGTGGTCCGCCTGCCCGTGCCCCTGCACCTCGTGCCGACGGACCGCTCCCCCGAGGAGTACCTGGTCGCGGAAGCCGGCGGTCTCCGCTCCTTCCACTTCGCGACCGCCGACCGCGACGTCCACTACCCCCGTCCCCGCTACGACGTGCAGCTGCGGCGGGTGTCCTGTGCCGGGGATAAGGTCGACCTCGTGGTGACAGCGCACACGTTGGTACGGGACCTGCTCGTGCAGGCCGACAGGCTGAGCCCCGACGCCTCGGCGGACCGCGGACTGGTCACGCTCCTGCCGGGCGAGCAGGTCCGCATCAGGATCGACGGGGCGCCCGGTCTGACGGCCGACCGCGCCCGGGAAGCGATCTTCTGCATGGAGGGGTCGTGAGCGCCTCCCCCACCCGGGTCACCATCAAGGACGTCGCCGCGCGTGCCGGTGTGTCCAAGGGGGCCGTCTCGCTGGCCTTCAACGACAAGCCGGGGGTCTCGCAAGCCACTCGGGCGCGCATCTTCACGGCGGCCCGTGAGCTGGGCTGGGAGCCCAACCTGTCCGCACGCAGTCTGTCGAACCAGCGGGTGGACGCGGTGGGGCTCGCGGTGTGCCGACCGGCTCGCCTGCTCGGCCTCGAACCCTTCTACATGGAGTTCATCTCCGGGATCGAGAGCGTGCTGACCGAGCACTCCTGCTCCCTGCTGCTGCGCCTGGTGCGGGACCTCGACGAGGAGGTGGCGTTGCAGGAGAGCTGGTGGCGGGCACGCCGGGTCAGCGGGTCGATCCTCGTCGACTTCCACCAGGACGACCCGCGCGTTCCCGCCCTGCGGGAGCTGGGGCTGCCGGCCGTCGCCGTGGGTCATCCCTCCCTGACCGGCGGGCTGACCTCGGTGTGGACGGACGACGCGACCGCGGTCACGCAGGCCGTGCGCTACCTGGCGGCGCTGGGGCACCGGCGGATCGCCCGCGTCGGCGGGCCTGCGGCCCTCGGACACAGCGGCATCCGGGCCGCCGCGTTCGACTCCGTCATGACCGAACTCGGCCTGGAGGAAGGTCAGCAGGCCACCACCGGCTTCGAGGGCGAGGAGGGGGGCCGGGCAACGCGTAACCTGCTGCTGTCCGCGCGGCGGCCCACCGCGATCGTCTACGACAACGACATCATGGCCGTCGCGGGCGCGGCGGTGGCCGCCGAGATGGGTCTGTCGGTGCCGGACGACCTGTCGTTGCTGGCGTGGGACGACTCCCAGCTGTGCCGGCTCACCCACCCCACCCTGTCGGCCATGAGCCACGACATCCACGGTTTCGGCGCCGAGGTCGCGCGGACGCTCTTCGCGGTGATCGCCGGTGACGACGTCGCTTCGCACCAGGTGCCGACTCCCGCCCTCACCCCCCGCGGATCGACGGCTCCTCCCCCGGCATGACGAGCGGGCGCCCGGTGCGCCCGAGCCGTCGCACCGCGGACGCGGCATGGTTCGCCGTGATCCCGACAGCGGTGTCGGCGCTGCGGGCGCGGGGCCGGGCGCCAGGACGGCCGAGGAAGCGACGGGTTTCGAGCCGATCCGGCTGCGGAATTGAGCGGCGAGGGCGCCCTGGTGCGCGGTACGGTGCGCCGATGCCAGAGATCAGGACGTTCCAGGTCACCTTCGACTGCGCGGAACCCGAGCGCCTCGCCCGCTTCTGGTGCGAGGTGCTGGGCTACGTAGTACCGCCGCCGCCCGCGGGGTTCGCCACCTGGGACGACTTCAAGCGTTCGCAGTCTCCCGAGGAGCGGGACGCATGGTTCGCCTGCGTCGACCCCTCGGGTGAGGGCCCGCGGCTCTACTTCCAGCGCGTCCCCGAGGGCAAGGCCGTCAAGAACCGGGTGCATCTCGATGTGCGGGTCGGCACGGGGCTCGTGGGTGAGGAACGCCTCGCCGCACTCGAGGCCGAATGCGAACGGCTGATCCCGCTCGGCGCGGTCCACGTGCAAACGCTGTACGACGGCAACGACTCGTGCATCCCGATGCTGGACATCGAGGGCAACGAGTTCTGTATCGACTGAACGTCCTTGAGGCGGGGCGCTGTCGCGAAGTGAGTGCGCCCCAGCCGGGGTTTCGGGGCTTGGCCTGATCACGTCGGGGCGGCGGAATACCGGCGGCACGGACCTTGTTCCTCGCCCTTGTTGATCAACAAGGAGGAGATTCCCCATGCCTGCGATCCTTCGGCCCCGCGCGCTGCGTTCCGGTGACCTCGTGGTCGTCACCGCACCCTCGGGCCAGCTTGAACCGGGTGAGGAACCACTGCTCGCCCGCGGTGTGGCGATACTCGAGCGGATGGGTTTCCGCGTGCGGATCAGCCCGATGGTCAACCCGGCGCGGAAGCGGTGGTGGGCGTCGGGCACTCCGGCGGAGCAGGCCGACGAACTCAATGGTCTGCTCCGTGACCCGGAAGTGCGGGCCATCGTCGCGCATACCGGTGGGCAGACGACCATCGGCTATCTTGATTTGATCGATCTGGACGCGATCCGGGCCGACCCGAAACCCATCCTCGGCTACAGCGATATCTCCCTGCTGCACATGGCGTTGCACGCCAGGACCGGCCTCGTCGGTTTCCACGCCGACATCGCCACCCACGGTTTCGGCAGCGACTGGTACACGCTGGGCGACGCGGCCCGTCGCTCCGAGCTCGTCGACCTCTACACCCGCGTGCTCACCAAGGCCGAGGCGCCGGGCGTGCTGCCGGCGAGGGAGGCATGGGAAACCTGGCGGCCGGGCCGCGCGCAGGGGCCGCTGTTCGGCGGTTTGCTGAACCGCCTGGTCCTCCTGCAGGCGACACCGTTCGCGCCGCCCGCCGAACGGTTCGAGGGTGCCGTGTTGTTCTGGGAGGAGCTGCAGCGGCCGGTCTCACGGATCTGGAACGACCTGCACACCTTGCGGCTGTCCGGTGTGCTGGACCGGATCGCGGGCATGGTGGTCGGCATCCCGACCGAGGTCACGCCCCACGAGGGCGGCGGAGAGCGCGCAGATCTCCGCGACGTGGTACTCGATGTCCTGGCTGAACGTGACATCCCGGTTCTCGCACAGGTCGACTTCGGCCACACCTCGCCGAACCTGCCGCTGCCCATCGGCGTCCGCGCAGACGTGGACGCGGACAACCGGACGCTGTCCCTGATCGAGTCGGCGGTCACGGAAGGCTGAGTTCGGTGCAACCACTGGGCTGACCCGGGCCACCAGCGGTCAGGGCGTCGTCCCCCTCGCCCCGGCCAGCTGGCCCCGACTCCTCAGACGGGTTCCGGAAGCGGACCAAGGTGCTTGATCACACGCTCACGCAGCAGGAGGTATTCCTCCCAGCGGCGGGGCAGCGGGCCCGGCGGACGCACGACGACACGAGCAGCCGTGACGGTCTGCCCGCGCTGGAACTGCTCCCGGGTCAGATCGAGTTCCACACCGCTGGGCAACTTGTTCCACCAGTGGAAACCATGCCGGGTCCCGTCGAGGTGCACCTCGCCGACCACGAGATCACCGCCGAAGACATCGTTGACGATCAGGGCGGTGATGTCACAGTGCCCCCAGGCCGGGTTGCCCGGCTGCCAGTCTGCCTGGTCGTCGGGCGAGCAGGTGTCGGCGGCCCAGCCGGCACGCAGGGCCTTGTCTAGATCGAGCACATTCCAAGGAGTCATGCCGTCAGCATCGCTCCTGCGCTTGTCTGGTTTCCAGGCGGCCTCAGACGAGTCCGCGCTCGGCGAGGCTGCGGCCGGTTTCCTCGATCGTGTCGGGGATCGCGTGGAGCGGGCGGCCCAGGAGCGCCTCGGCGGGGCCGTGGTCGAAGCGCTGCGCCGAGCCGATGAGCCACCGGTTGTCGCGCAGCTGAGGTTCGAACACGCTCGCGGCCCAGGTGAGCCACGTCGTCATCGCCCGCGTGGGGATCTTCCCGCTCACCTCGGGAAGCCTCTCGCGGAGCACCGCGGCGACGTCGATGAGCGAAGACGGGTCGGTCGCGACGATCGTGCGCGTCCCGCCCGCGGTTTGCGAGGTCATCGCCGCGATGTGCGCGTCGGCGACGTCTCGCACGTGTACCCACGGAAGTCGCAGGTCCGGGACCATCGGCAGCGCGCCGGCCATGATCTGCTGGATCGCCGAGACCGAGGTTCCCGGGTCGTCGGAGAGGAGGGGCCCGATGACCGCGCCCGGGTTGATGACGGCGAGCCGGTCGCGCACGCCGCGGCGTTCGGCGATGTCCCACGCCGCGCGCTCGGCCCGGACCTTCGACACCACGTAGGCACCGAGACCGCGGCGGTCGAGCCGGGTCCAGTCGGATGCCGTGAAGACGTGGCCCCTGCGCGCCGGGGCGTACTGCACCGCTGCGAGAGACGAGGTGACGACCACGCGTTCCACGCCTGCGTCGAGCGCCGCGTCGATCGCCCGCGTCGTGCCCTGAACGGCAGGGCGGATCAAGTCCTCCGGGTCCTTCGGCTTCGTCGTGACGAAGGGGGAGGCGACGTGCAGGACGAACCGGCAGCCCGCGGTCGCGGCCGCCCATCCCTCGTCCGACAGCAGATCGAGCTGCCGGACCTCCAACAACGTGTCGTCTGCGCCTGCCTCTGCCATCGCAGCGCGCACCTCGGCGGCCCGGGCCGGTGACCTCACCGACCCGCGGACCGCGTATCCGCGCCGCAGAAGCGCTGCCGTTGTGTGACCGCCGATGAACCCCGAGACACCCGTGACGAGGACCGTGTCCGTCATACCCACTCCCAGTGACCACCTTATCTTGACAGTGAGCAGTTTACGGAGGGTCTGCTCACTGTCAAGATAGGATCGTGATGACCGAAGAGCCGAAGGCCGGCGATCGTTACCACCACGGCAATCTGCGCGCGGCGCTGCTCGACAGCGCGCTGGAAGTGCTGTCCGAGAGCGGTGTCGCCGGGTTCAGCATGCGCGAGGCCGCGCGGCGGGCGGGAGTGTCGCAGTCCGCTCCCAAGCACCACTTCGGCGACGCGCGCGGGCTGCTCGGCGCGCTCGCCACGCGCGCCTACCGCCGGCTCTGCGAGCGGCTGGAGGCGGTTGAGGTCGTCGGGCGCGAGGTGCGGGAGCGGGTCGAGGCGCTCTCGGCCGAATACGTCGCGTTCGCCCGGGACAACCGCGCGCTGTTCGACCTCATGTGGCGCATGACCCAGTTCGACTTCGACGATCCGGAACTGGTCGAGCAGAAGCACCGGGCGCTCCGCGCCCTGGACCGTGGCCTGCGCGGCCAGGATGCGCAGCTACCGGACAGCGCGGACCACGCGCTGGTGCCGAGCTACGCGGTGTGGTCACTCGTGCACGGCTACACAAGTCTCGCGCTGGAGGGCGCGATCGACGAAGACACCCCGGATCCGTTGACGAGCGACCTGCTCCCCGCGATGCTCCGGCTCCTCGATGTGTCCCCGACCGACCATGAGACATGAAGGCGCGGATGCCCCGTTGGTTAGCCTGAGGTATGGCCGCTCCAGCACCACCGGCATCCGACGACCTGGCCGCCGCTCTTCGCGCCGCAGGAGTCGAGTTCGACGACTCTCCGCTGGCACGAGCCCTGTACTCCTCGGACGCGAGCCTCTACCGCGTCGTCCCGTCCACGGTCGTGAAAGCACGCAGCGCCGACGACGTGATCGCGGTCCGCGAGGTGGCGCGTGAGCTGCGGGTTCCGGTGACGATGCGCGGCGCGGGCACGAGCATCGCCGGGAACGCGGTCGGGAGCGGCATCGTCGTCGACACCCGCCGGTTCAACCGGATTCTCGACATCGACCCGGCCGCGCGCACCGCGCGTGTGGAACCGGGCGTGGTGCACGCGGACCTGCAGCGCGCGGCCGCGCCGCACGGGCTGCGGTTCGGACCGGACCCCTCCTCCCACAGCCGCTGCACGATCGGCGGGATGATCGGCAACAACGCGTGCGGTTCGCGGGCGCTGGGCTACGGGCGCACGGTGGACAACGTCGAGTCGCTGCGGGTGCTGTACGGGAACGGTGAGCTCGCCCTGGAGCAGGGCGGTCGGCTCACCGGCGACACCGGGAAGCGGCTGGCGGCCGTCGGGGACGCCAACCTGGCTCATCTGCGTACCGAGTTCGGCCGCTTCGGCCGTCAGGTCAGCGGCTACGGCCTGGAACACCTGCTGCCCGAACGGCGCCGGGTCGAGCGGTTCCTGACCGGCAGCGAGGGTTCGCTGGCCACCGTCCTCGAAGCCACCGTCCGGCTGGTCGACGACCGGGTCGAGCGCCGGATGCTGGTGCTCGGGTACCCGACGATGGCCGACGCGGCCGATGCGGTACCGGCGCTGCTCGCCGCGGCCCCGGGCCGGCTCGTCGCGTGCGAGGGCATGGACGCGCGCATCGTGGATCTGGTGCGGGGAAAGGGTTCTCCGGTGCCCGCCCTGCCACGAGGACACGGATGGCTGTTCGCGGAGGTGGCGGGCGTGGACGCGACGGACGCGGTGCGTCGGCTCGTCGCCGTCGGCGCCGCGCTCGGCACCAGGCTGGTCGACGACCCGCGGGAGGCGGCGGCACTGTGGCGCATCCGGGAGGACGGCGCCGGGCTCGCGGGCCGGTCACTGCCGACTCCGGCGTACGGCGGCTGGGAGGACGCGGCCGTTCCACCGGAGCATCTCGGCGCGTGGCTGCGCGACTTCGAGGAACTGCTGCGGGCGCACGGTCTTCAGGGCGTTCCGTACGGGCACTTCGGCGACGGCTGCGTCCACTGCCGGATCGACTTCCCGTTCCGGCCCGGCGACGCGGCCTCGGCCGGGGTGTTCCGCGAGTTCATGACCGCGTGTGCGACACGCCTGCGTGCCTACCGCGGCACCCTGTCCGGGGAGCACGGTGACGGCCGGGTCCGGAGCGAGCTGTTGCCGCTGATGTACGACGAGACGTCGCTCGCCCTGTTCCGGCAGGTCAAGGCCGTCTGCGACCCCGACGGCATCCTCAATCCGGGGATCATCGCCGACCCTGTTGCGATCACCGACGACCTGCGCCCGGTGCGCCCGCGGGCGCCGGTGTCCTCCGGTCTGCGGCTGGTGCACGACGGCGGGGATCTCGGTGCCGCCGTGTACCGGTGCACCGGGGTCGGGAAGTGTGTGGCCCCGAGGACCGCCGGGGTGATGTGCCCGTCCTATCTCGCCACGGGGGACGAGCGGGACTCGACCCGCGGCCGGGCCCGGGTGCTCCAGGAGGCGCTGGACGGCGCCCTGCTGAGCGGGGGCCTGCGGGATGCGGCGGTGGTCGAGGCGCTCGACCTGTGCCTCGCGTGCAAGGGGTGTGCGAGCGACTGCCCCAGTGGTGTCGACATGGCCACGTACAAGAGCGAGGTGCTGCACCAGCGGCATGACGTCGCCGGGCTGCGCCGGCCACGGTCGCACCTGTTCCTCGGGCAGCTCCCGAAGTGGGCCGGGCTCACGTCGCCGCTGGCCAAGCCGGCCAACCTGCTCCTGCGCGCCAGACCGCTCGCCGCCCTGGCCAAGTGGGCCGCCGGCATCGACCGGCGGCGGTCCCTGCCGCGGTTCGCCTCCCCCACCCTGAGGCGGGCGACGGACACGGCTCGCGCGGGGAACACGCCTCCCGACGTGTGGATCTGGGCCGACTCCTTCACCGACCACTTCTTCCCGGCCTCCGGACTGGCGGCCATCCGGTTCCTCCAGTCGCACGGACTCACGGTCCGCGTCATCCAGGAAGCCGCCTGCTGCGGTCTGACCTGGATCACGACCGGCCAACTCGACCGGGCACGGACCATCGTCGGACAGGCCGTACGCACGCTCGCCCCCTACGTCCGCGGGAACGTCCCCGTGCTGGCGCTGGAGCCGTCATGCCTCGCGTCGTTGCGCAGCGACGCGAAGGAGCTGTGCGACGACGACGAGGCGGAGGAGGCGAAGGTGGTGGCATCGGGGATGCTGAGCTTCGCCGAGCTCGTCGAGCGCCTCGACCTGCCGCTGCCCGACCTGACCGGGGTGGAGGTCGTCGCGCAGCCGCACTGCCACCACAGCGCCGTCATCGGCTGGGAGACCGACCAGCGGCTGCTGGAGAGGGCCGGGGCGACCGTCACCAGGGTGCCGGGGTGCTGCGGTCTGGCCGGCAACTTCGGGGTGGAGAAGGGGCACTACGAGGTCAGCGTCGCCGTGGCCGAGACGCATCTGCTGCCCGCCGTACGGTCCCACGCGGACGCGGTGGTCCTGGCGGACGGCATGTCCTGCCGCGTCCAGCTCGACGACCTGGCCCAGGTGCCGACGCTGCATCTGGCCGAGCTGTTCGCGTCCCGGACCTGAGGTCCTGGAGGGGTCGCTCGGAAATCGATTGCCGCCCGTCCCAGGTCCCGGGTACGGTCCGCGCATGTCGATCACGCCCCGCGTTTCTCAGCTCTGACACCGACTCCGACGTCACCCTTGTGTCTTTGAGCTGTTACGGAGCGTAATCATCTTGAACACCCTTCGCGGTTCCGGTCTGTTCCGGAACCGGGACTTCTCGCTGCTGCTGGGCGGCCAGCTGGTCTCCGCCATAGGTGACCAGGCCCATTTCATGGCCCTGCCGCTGATCGTGCTGGCCCTCACCGGGTCGCCCACCCAAGCCGGGCTCGTGCTCGGCCTGGGCACCTTCTCCTTCTTGACGTTCGGTCTGGTTGCCGGTGCCCTCGTCGACCGGTGGGACCGCAAGACCACCATGATCTGGTGCGAGCTCGGCCGGGCCGCCCTGACCGGCGGCGTCGCCGTCGCGCTGTGGCTGAACACGCCCACCCTGCCCCAGTTGTACGCGACCGCGGTGCTGACCGGGATCCTGACCACGCTGTTCCGAGTGGCGAACACGGCGGCACTGCCCAACGTGGTCGGTCCGCGGCAGTTGTCCGCCGCGCTCGGCTACTCGCAGTCCGTCGCCGGCGCGGTGGGCGTTTTCGGGGCGTCACTCGCCGGCGTCCTCTACGCCGCAGGCCGGACCGTGCCGTTCGCGGTCAACGCGGCCTCCTTCGCGGTGTCGGCGGTGTCGCTGTGTCTGATGCGTGCGCGATTCCAAGTTGACCGGCAGGACGTGCGGACGACGTTCCGCCTCACCACCGAGATCCGGGAGGGGCTCGGCTGGCTCTGGCGCCAGCCGGTCGTCCGCTTTCTCACTCTGGTCTCGGCCGCCGACAAGCTGCGTTACGGCGCCGGATACCTGTTGATCATCACCCTCGCTCGGCAGGTGGGCGCCTCACCCCTGTGGATCGGCGTCGTCTTCGGCGGCGCGGCGGCCGGTTCCCTGGCGGGGGCGCTGGTCTCGGACAGGGCGGCACGCCGCTTTCCGCTGGGCCGGATCGCCGTGGTGATGCTGTGGCTGGAGGCCTTGATGTTCCCGCTGTACGCCCTCGCGCCCAGCCCGCTGGTGCTGGCAGCGGTCGCGGCCGCCGAGTCGCTGGCGGCTCCGGTCCATACGGTGGCCCTGACCACCCACCAGTTGGCCATCACCCCCGACGAGCTGCGGGGCCGGGCGACGAGCGCGGTCTCCACGCTCACCACGGGAGCCTTGTCGGTCGGCACGCTTGCGGGCGGCGCACTGATCACCACGCTGGGCGCCAAGCCGCTGGTCTGGCTCTGCGGAGCGTGGCTTCTCGTCCTGGCCCTCCTCACCACCGCCAACCGGGCCGTACGGCAGGCGCCGCCGGCGGGTGCGCCTCCGCAGCAGCAGGCCGCTGGGCTTGCCTCCGGAAACTGATCGGTTTACAGTGAGGGAAACCGATCAGTTTCCAATCCCCGGAGGTACCGTCATGACCGCTCTGAAGGGCGCCAACGTCTTCGTCACCGGCGGCAGCCGGGGCATCGGCAAGGCTCTGGTGGAGGAGCTGTACGCGCGCGGCGCCGGCAAGGTCTACGCCACCGCACGGGACCCGCGCGCCGTCACGCATCCCGACGCCGTTCCCGTGGCGCTGGAAGTCACCGACCCCGCCTCCGTGGCGGCCGCCGCCGCGCAGGCGGGAGACGTCACCGTGCTGATCAACAACGCGGGCGCCTCGGTCGGCGCGTCCTTCCTCGGCTCCCCGGTCGACGACGTACGCCGGGAGTTCGAGACCAACTTCTACGGCCCGCTGCTGCTCACCCGGGCCTTCGTGCCCGTCATCGAGAGCAACGGCGGCGGCCACCTCCTCAACGTGCACTCCGTGCTCTCCTGGCTCGCCCTCGGCGGTTCCTACAGCGCGTCCAAGGCCGCGCTGTGGTCGCAGACCAACTCCCTGCGCCTGGAGCTGCGGCCGCGCGGCATCGCGGTGACCGGCCTGCACGTCGGGTACGTGGACACGGATCTGGCGGCGGACGTCGACGCCCCCAAGTCCGACCCGCGTGACGTCGCCGCCCTCGCCCTGGACGGCGTCGAGAGCGGAGCGTACGAGGTCCTCGCCGACGACATCTCGCGGCAGGTCAAGGCAGGCCTCGCGGGTGACCTCGCGGGCCTGTACCCCCAGTTGGCGAAGTAACCTCCGCGCCCCCGGTGACCGGCTGCCGCGGGTCCGGTCGCCCGGGAGGGCTCCTTCCCGGGCAGGCTCCCTCTCCCTCTCCTCGGGGAGGGGCGGCGAGGGTCGGCGCGGCGACAGGTTCCGGCGTCCGGTGCCGTCGCCTTCAGCCCCTGCCTCCGCTCAGGTTGCCCCAGCGCGGGCCGGTCTTCTTCCACTCCTCGTCCCACTCCGCCAGCCGACGGCGGACGAGCCGTACCCGGATGCCCTTGCCGACGGCCCAGACGGCGGCACCGGCAAGTGGGCCGACGAGGATGCCGGTCAGGGCCGCCTGCACGGTCGCCGCCGTCGCGGAGACGGGTGCGCCGACCACGTGGCCGGCCCGGTCCGCCCAGATCGGCACGCGGGTGCCGGCCGGGGCACCCGCGGGGACGACCGCCTGGCCCGTGTGCACGGAACCGTCAGGGTCGCTCCAGCGCACGGTCGCCCGCACCTGCCAGTCGCCGTACTTCCCGTCGCCCGCCGGGACCGTCGGTGTGCCGTCGGTGACCACGGCGGTCGCGGTGTGGACCTGGGACGCCCGTGCCGCGGACGCCGCGTCGGTGACGCGGGCCGCCGTCGCGCCCGCGAAGACCGCGCAGGCCACGGCGAGTATCCAGCCGACGGCGATGATCCAGCCTTCGATCACGTCGCTGCGCCGCCTGAGCGGATTGCGCCGCCAGTGCCACAGCCGTACCGGGGTGACGGTCGCCGGAGGGGTCTCTGCCATGGCCGCCGCCTCCTCTCAGAGCCCGCGTCGCCCGGCCGGGGCGGGTGGGGCCGCCGTCGCGCGGGGCGCCGGCCCGGGCATCTCCAGGCTGCCGCCCCGCACCCGCGGGGTCTTGGGCCGAGTGGCCCCGGCCCGCTGCCCCGGTAGGCCCCGCGCCGACCGGAGCCGCCTACTCCGCCGGCAGGGGGACATGCCATTCCAGCGTGGTGCCACCGCCGTCGGCACACACGATCTCCAGCGTCCCGCCGAGTTGTTCCGCACGCTCGGCCATGTTCCGCAGCCCGCTGCGGCGGCCGCCGGACGGGATGCCCACGCCGTCGTCGCAGACCGTCAGACGCACCTCGCGGCCGTCGGTGGCCAGCGTGACCGTGGCCCGGTGGGCGTGCGCATGTCGGGCGATGTTGGTCAGCGCCTCGGAGAGCACGGCCACCACATGGTCGCCGGTCTCGCGGGGCACGTCGGTGTCCAGCAGGCCCTCCATGCGCACGCCGGGCGCGAAACCCAGGACCGGTGCGGCCCGGCCGACCGTCTGGACGGCTCGCGCGCGCAGGCCGCCGCCGGCGTCGCCATGGTCCCGGAGGCCGAAGATGGACGACCTGATGATCTTGATGGTCTCGTCCAGGTCGTCGACGGCCCGCAGCACCCGCTCGGACGCCTCCGGGTGATCGATGAAGCGCCCGGCGCTCTGCAGAGTCATCCCGGTGGCGAACAGCCGCTGGATGGCCAGGTCGTGCAGGTCCCGGGCGATCCGGTCGCGGTCCTGGAGCACCGCGATGCGCTGGGCGTCCTGTCGCCGCTCGGCCAGTTCCATCGCGATCGCGGCCTGCGCGGCGAAGCCCTGCAGCATCTCCGTCTCCTTGTGTGCGTAGACCGGCCGCCCGGCTTCGCGGGCCAGCAGCACCACACCGCGCACCCCGCCCTCGCCGGTGCCGATGGGGACGGCCACGGCGGGGCCGAGCCCCTCGAAGCGCGGGGGTTCGGGAGAGACCCGGGCATCGTGGGTGACGTCGTCGCTGACGACCGGTGCCGCGGTGGCGAACGCCAGCCCCATCAGGGTCTCCCGCAGGGGCAGCACCAGACCCCGGTGCGCGTCCGCGTCCAGTCCCACCGCGATCTCGACACCCAGGGACGCGTTGTCCTCCCAGGGCAGGGCGACCGCCGCCAGCGCGGAGCCGGATATCTCCTTGGCGCGCCCCGCGATCAGGTGCAGGGCCTCGGCCCGGCCGCTGCCGGACATCAGACTGTGGGTGATCTCCACGTTCGCCCGCAGCCACCGCTCCCTGAGCCGGGAGTCCTCGTAGAGACGGGCGTTGTCGATCGCCACGCCGGCCGCCACGGCCAGGGTGGCCAGCACCGCCTCGTCCTCCTCGTCGAACTGGAGCCCGCCGCGCTTCTCGGTGAGGTAGAGGTTGCCGAAGACCTGGTCCCGGACCCGGATCGGGACACCCAGGAAGCTGTTCATCGGCGGATGCCGGTCCGGGAAGCCGTAGGAGGCGGCGTGCTGGGAGAGCTTCTCCAGACGCAGCGGCCGCGGATCGCGGATCAGTTCGCCGAGGATGCCGTGGCCCTCGGGCAGCGGCCCGATCGCGGCGACCTGCTCGTCGGTGACCCCGGCGGTGTGGAACGCCGACAGGCTGCCGCCGTCGGGTCCGATGACGCCCAGGGCCGCGTACTCGGCGTCCACCAGGGCCGCGGCGGCCCTGACGATAGAGCGCAGGGCCTGCTCCAGGTCCAGCTCGCGGCCGACGGAGAGGAGCGCCTCCAACAGGCTGTGCACACGGTCCCGGGTCCCCCGGGCAGCGTCCAGCCTGGCCTGCAGCTCGTCCAGCAGCTCGTCGAGTTTCAGCTGCGGCAGCAGGACGCGGAGCTCGTCGGGAGTCTCCACCGCGCTCCTCCTCGGTCCCGGCGCACCGGCCCGGCCTCCTCGGATCGTCTCCACGGTATCCCGCCCCGGCGAAGGACGGCACGCCGAACAGAGGGCAGCCCCTCCGGCGGGGACCGGCCCGGCTCCCGAGCGTGCGCGGGCCGGTCGTGAGGAGCCGGTCAGGGCAGCTCAGGGCCAAGGCCCTCGCCGCCGGACGTCGTGGGCCGCGCGGTCGAGCATGCGCTGTGCCGCGCCTCGCGGGTCCCGGAACGGTCAGGGCGCGTGAGGCGCGCCTCCGGCAGCCGGATCGGGGCCGAGTGTCCGCGTCGAGAGCCGGTCGGCCCCTCCGGACCGGGCGGCCGCCGCCGCAGTCTGTAGGTGCCGCCCTGTGCGGCGCGCACCGCACGGAAGCCCGGAAGAGGACCGGGAGAACCGGGAGAAGACCGGAAGGTGAGGCGGTGTCGATGGACGAGACGCTGTCCCTGGGGCGGATCGCCGGTGTCCGTGTCGGCCTGCACTGGAGCGTACTGGTCATCGTCGTGCTGATCACCACGGCGCTGGCGCACGGCCGCTTCCCGGCCGCGCACCCTGGTCACTCCCCCGTGGCGTACTGGGGCCTCGCCGTCCTGACCGCCGTGGTGTTCCTCGGTTCGCTGCTCGCGCACGAGCTGGCGCATGCCGTGGTCGCCCGGCGCAACGGGGTCGAGGTGGCGGGCATCACGCTGTGGATGCTGGGCGGCGCGGCCCGGCTGCGCGGCGAGGCCTCGTCCCCGGCCGCCGAACTGCGGATCGCCGGCGTGGGCCCGCTCACCAGTCTGCTCGCCGGAGGTGTGCTCGCCGGAGCCGCCGTGGGACTGGACGCACTGCATGCGTCCGGGCTGGTGGTCGAGGCGGTCGCCTGGCTCGCCGCGATCAACGTCCTGCTCGCCGTCTTCAACGCGCTGCCCGCCGCCCCGCTGGACGGGGGCCGACTGCTGCGGGCGTACCTGTGGCACCGCACCGGTGACCGGCTGCGCGCCACCCGGGGTGCCACGGCGGCGGGTCGCGCCCTGGGCTGGTTCATGGTCCTGACCGGGTTCGCGGACGTGCTGTTCGGCGGCCACCTGTCCGGCCTGTGGGCCGCGCTGATCGGCTGGTTCCTCGTCGCCGCCGCCACGGCGGAGTCACGGCAGGCACAGATGCGGGGCGTGCTGGAGGGCGTTCCCGTCCGCCGCGTCATGACACCGGACCCGGTCAGCGTCCCGGCGACGGCGACACTCAGCGACCTCCTGGCCGAAGGCCCCTTCGGCCCCTACCGTCATTCGGCCTTCCCCGTGCTGGCGGTGGACGGTTCGGTCGCCGGTCTGCTCACCATGCGCCGGGTGCAGTCCGTGCCGCCTCGGGCACGTGACCACACGACGGTCCGCGAGGTGATGCGCCCGCTGCCCGACGTCGTGACGGCGACCCCGGACGAGCCGGTTCTCGACGTGCTGCCCCGGTTGCAGGAGAGCCCGGTGCGGCGCGCCCTGGTCCTCGACCGCGGCCGTCTCGCCGGGATCCTCACCCTCGCCGACATCACCCGCGCCCTGACGTGGCCGAGCGCACCGGAAGGCCCTCGGCACGAGCGTCCGCAACCGTCGAAGGGGCATTCGTGACCACGTACCCCCGGGGTCGCCGCACGCGGCGGCCGGTGGGTCCACCGGGGCCCGCCGGAAATGGCACGCACCGGGGCCCACCGGAAATGCGACGTCAGCCGCCGTGCCGGATCTCGATGTGCTTGGCCTCGGCCTTCTCGGCCCCCAGGCCCACGCTGATGGTCAGCATGCCGTCGGTGTAGTCGGCCTTGACGTCGTCCTCGTCGGCGCCGGCCGGCAGGGTCACGCTACGGCTCATGGCACCGTACCGGATCTCGCTGTGGCTCTTGTCGACGTCCCGTTCCGTGCGTTCGGCCTCGACCGTCAGCACCCCGTCGCCGATCACGACGTCGATGTCCTCCGCGGACATACCCGGCAGTTCGGCGCGCATGACGTAGCGGCCGCTCTCCGTGTAGTCCTCGATCCGGACCGCGGGCATCGTCAGCCTGCTGGGAAAGGTCTCAAGCCAGTCCGGCATGTCCGGGAACGGGAACCTCTGCCTGCGTGTCAGTGTGGCCATCGCCGTACCTCCTCGGCGCTCGTCGTGTCCCGACGCGTCCAGTCCAGCTCGCCGGGGCCGCCCCGGCTGGGGCCGAACAGCCCGGATCCGGGTCCCTGAAGTCCCTTTCACGACGGGCCGGGACCAATGGCCCCTGGCAGCGGGTACGCGTCAGGACTTGCATGGGAGCACGGGCACCCGCCGCGCCACCGCAGCGAGGAGGCGAGCACCATGACCGCTCCCGCACCGAGCGACCGCCGTCCCGTGGTGGTCGGTGTCGATGCCGACCCGGCCCAGCGGTCGGCACTGGCCTGGGCGGCCGACGAAGCGGCCCGGCGGCACGTTCCGCTGCGTGCGGTCCACGCCGAGGGCGTGCCGACCCGGGGTCACCGGGGCGGGGCGGTCCCGCCGTCCTGGGAGGAGTGGAACGAGGAACTGCACCGCGGCGGGAAGCAGATCCTCGCGGAGGTGGTGGATTTCGTCGCGGCCAGGGATCCCGGCATCGAGGTGGACGCCGTGCTCGCGGAGGGGGAGCCCGCGTGGGTGCTGCGGGAACAGAGCCGCGACGCCACAGCCGTCGTGCTGGGCTCGCGCCACCTGGGCCGGGCCCGGGAAGTGTTCGGTTCCGCCTCGGTCGCCCTGCCCGTCATGGCACACGCCCGCTGTCCCGTGGTCGTCGTACCGGAACCGGAGCACGTGACGCAGGACCCGGCGTACTACGTGGTCGGCGTCGACGGCAGCGAGCACTCCGCCGCGGCGGTCGACCTGGCCTTCCAGGAGGCCTCGCTGCGCGGAGCCGAGGTGCGGGCGCTGTACGTGTGGCAGCCCGGTCCCCTGCGGATCTTCGACGAGTACGAACCCCAGCAGGAGTGCCGTCGGCTGCTCTCCGAGACGGTGGCCGGCCGCCGGGCCCGCTACCCGGACGTGGAACTACGGCACGAGCTGGTCGTCGGCCATCCGGTGCAGGTGCTCGCCGACGCCTCGGCGCACGCGTTGGGTCTGGTGGTGGGTACCCGTGGACGTGGTGGCTTCACCGGCATGCTGCTGGGCTCGGTCAGTCAGGGCGTCCTGCACCACGCCCGCTGCCCTGTCCTCGCCGTTCCCACAGGGACGTGAAGGCCGGCGTCCCCGACGCAGAGGAGTGACCATGAGCAAGCCCACGTCCGCCGGACGGCGGGCCGGACGCGCCCCCTGCGGCGCCCGGCTGCCGGCGGCGAGCCCGGCCCGGCCGCGGGCGGCGGTCGGTTCCTTCCGCCCGCGCCGGACGGCCCACGACCGGCTGCTCCTGGCGGACGGCACCTGGCGGCACGTGGAGACGATCCGCGTGCGGAGTCTGTTCGGCTGACCCGGTCCCTCGCGCAGGGCACACCGACCCGTTCACGGCACCGCTGCACCCGGGAGACTCCGCGGCGGCCCGTCCGCCTCCTGGGGCCGTACGCCGGTCCCTCGGGGACTTTCGGCCCTGTGCCGCGCGGGGGCTCCGTCCGACAGTGGAGGGTGGAAGACGGACCACCCCAGGAGTGAACGATGTCGCACACAGGTGAGTGGAAGGTACGCCTCCACCTCTTCGAGGAAGACGACGGCACGACCAGGGCACACGTGGTGCTGGACACCGGCACCACGGAACTCTCCGGCAACGGGACGGCGCACTGCCACCCGGCGGACACGAACGTGCCGGAGATCGGGGACGAACTGGCGACGGGCAGGGCCATGAACGATCTCGCCCGGCAGCTGCTGAGCACCGCCGACCGGGACATCCGAGGCATGGCCGGAGCCCGGCCGGACGTCCGGCAGACCTCCGGATGGCCGGTCTGATCCCGGGCGGGCAGGAGATCGCGAACCGGGAAGGAGAGAGGGGCCGATCATGCGAGCGCACCTCGGTGACCAACTCGTCATCGAAACCCCGGCGACCGGCGCCGCCCGGCGCGACGGAGAGATCGTCGGACTCCATCACGACGACGGCACGCCCCCCTACGACGTGCGCTGGTCGGACACGGACCAGGTGACGCTCGTGTTCCCGGGGCCCGACGCCCACGTCCGCCATGTCGAACGCGCACAGCGCGGCCCCGGCCGCGAGGTACCGCCGGAAGCGGCGCAGGCGGACGCGGCGCAGGCCGTACCGCCGACCGGGACGGCCGACCCCGGCGACATCGGCCGACGGGTGGCCGCGCTACGCCGCAGACGAGGACTCAGCCGGGCGGAGGCCGCCCACCGGGCCCGGATGGCCCCCGACTACCTGGCCTACCTCGAAGAACAGCCCGCCGATCCGTCGACGTCGGCCCTGATCAGGCTGGCCGCCGCACTGGGCACCTCGGTCGCCGCCCTGCGCGGCGGAGGCATGGAACTGCCCCCTGGCCAGGGGCGTGCCCTGTTCCGTCCGCTGCTGCGGGACCTCGACGCGGACGAGTGCCGTGCCCTGTTGTCCACGCACGGGGTCGGACGCATCGCGGTGACGTCGGCCGACGGCCGTCCGGCGGTGGTACCGGTCAATTACGAGGTCGTCCACGACGCCATCGTGTTCCGGACCGCCCCCCACTCGGTGGCCGCGTCCGCCGCCGAGACGGAGGTCGCCTTCGAGGTGGACCATGTGGACGAGGCCCTGAGCCGGGGCTGGAGTGTGCTCGCCGTCGGTCCCGCGAGCGTGGTGACGGATCCGGAGGCCGTGCGCGGGCTCACCCTGCGTGCGCACAGCACGCCCTGGGCCGGCGGTGCCCGGGAGATGTGGATCTCGATCAGGCCGACGAGCCTGACGGGCCGTCGGATCACCGCGGCCGATCAGTGAACGGAAGGAGTCCGTGCCGATGGCCGCCGCCACCCTGAACGCGGCGCTTGCGTCCGCGCACCGCGAGCGGCTGATGGAGTGTGCCCGCGAGGTCTCCTTCACGGTGGGGACCCGGCTCTTCGAGGAGGGGCTGCCCGCCGAGCGCTTCTGGGTCGTACGGACCGGAGCCGTCGCCCTGGATCTGCTCGTGCCCGGTCGGCGTCCCGCCGTCGTCGAGACCCTCGGGCGGGGTGACCTGGTCGGCTGGTCCTGGCACTTCCCGCCGTACCTCTGGCAGCTGGGGGCCGAGGCGATGAGCCCGGTGCGGGCCTGGGAGTTCGACGCCCGGGCGGTCCGGGAGACGTGCGCCGAGGACGCCGAGTACGGCCGGGCGATCGCCGTCTGGGTCGGGCGGGTGGTCGCCCGGCGGCTGCAGGCCTCCCGGATCCGCCTGCTCGACCTGTACGCCCCCCACGGAAGCGGTGGGCCGGCGTGACCGTGCGGGGGGACGTGCAGGTGCGGTGCCGTAGCTGGAGGTCTCTACGGCCCGTGGTGGCGTTCGTGCGCCTGTCGCACGGAGACGGCCACGCGTTCCGTCAGCTCGGGCAGGGCGGAGCGCACCGCGTCGCTCAGATGCTCGCCGAGTCCGAGGTCGGCCGCCTCCACGGCGTGCACCACGAGCCGCGGCGGCATGCGGTCGAGGGTCTCCGCCAGGGCCAGGCACTCCCCCAGACCCAGGCTGTGCGTGCTCGCCGTGGCCCTGGCGTGCCCGGCGGCCTCCGCGGGTGTCAGTGTGCGCAGCTCACCGGGCCGGCCCGGGCGGCTGCACAGTGCTTCCACGATGATCACGGTGTCCGCGTCGCGCCACAGCTCGAGCAGCCTGGCGGGCTCGCCGTCGCTGACCGCCAGCACGGTTTCGTCGGGCACCCGGCCCCGCAGTGCCTCCACCACCGCCGGGCCGATCCCGTCGTCACCGCGCAGCGGGTTGCCCACGCCGACCACCACGACCCGCGGGCTCATGCGTGTTCCACGGTCACGTCGAGGAAGTGGGCGGCGCAGGAGATGCAGGGGTCGTGGTTACGGATGGCACGCTCGCACACATGGATGAGTTCGTCGTCGTCAGCGGGAGGACCGTCCCGGTCCAGGCACGACTGGACCGCCCTGCGGACGTCCTCCTCGACGGCCCTCTGGTTCTGGGCGGTGGGCGGGACGATGCGGGCCCCGGTGAGCGTACCGTCGCCGGCGAGGGCGTAGCGGTGGTAGAGCAGGCCGCGGGGCGCCTCGGTCGCTCCCACGCCGACCGCCTCACGCGGCGGTACGTCGACGGCGGGCCGGGGAGGGCGTTCGTAGCCGTCGATGATGCGCAGGGCTTCTTCGAGGGCGTGGACGACCTCGACGGCACGTACGACGATGCTCCGGAAGGGGTTGTCGCAGACGGCGCCCGCCGTCGGATCACCCAGCCCGGCGTCCCGCGCCGCGTCGGCCGCCACGGGGTGCAGCCAACGGCCGTTGATCGCATAGCGGGCCAGCGGTCCGGTCAGGAAACGGCGGCCGTCCAGGGTGGCGGTGAGCGCGGTGGAATGCGGTACCTGCTCCTCGCGTACGTGCTCTTCGAAGTCGGACAGGGGGAACCGGCGGGGCGCCGGGTCCAGGACCGTGGGCGTCCCGGCGTCGATGGCGTAGCGGCCGGGTTCGCTGAGTGCGAGCAGGGCGTGGTCGCACACGGCGTCGGGAAAGTCGAACGCCGCCACCCAGCGGACCGTCTCCAGCGCGTCGGCCCGTGCCTGACGCAGCCGGTCCGCCAGGGGCCCGAGTTCGTCGGGTGCCGGGGTCCGGTGGAAGCCGCCGATCCGGATGTTGACCGGATGGACGGGTCGCCCGCCGAGCTGTTCGAGGATCGCGTTGCCGGCCTGCTTGACGCGTAGACCTCGTTCGACGGCCGCGCGCTGGTCGCGGGCGAGTTCCACGACGTCCGCGCGGCCCAGGAAGTCCGGGGCGTGCAGGAGGTGGATGTGCAGGGCGTGGCTCTCGATCCACTCGCCGCAGTAGAGCAGGCGGCGCAGGTCCGCGAGGGGGCCGTCCACCGTGACCCCGCAGGCGTTCTCGATCGCCTGGCAGGCGCTCATCTGGTAGGCGACCGGGCAGATGCCGCAGATGCGGGAGGTGATGTCGGGGGGCTCGGCGTGGCCCCGGCCGGTCAGGAGTGCCTCGAAGAAGCGGGGCGGTTCGTAGATGCGCAGCCGTGTCCCGGTGACCGAACCGTCCTCGACGCGCAGGTGGAGGGCCGCCTCGCCCTCCACCCTGGCCAGCGCGTCCAGCCGCAGGACGCGGGTTCCGCGAGGCTTCATACCGGCCTTTCGGGACGGGTTCGCGAGCCGCGCGGGGAGCGGTGGCACTCCTCGGCCGCGAGTTCGGGTACGGGGGCATGTTCCGGCGCCGTGGCGTTGAAGGTGCGGAAGACACGCTGGATGTCCCGCTCGCTCATCCCGTCGCGGTGCAGCTGGGCGACCATGGACCGCAGATTGGGCTGTGGGGAGGGGCCGAAGCAGCCGTAGCAGCCGCGTCCGTAGGCGGGGCAGATCGCGCCGCATCCGGCGTGCGTGACGGGGCCGAGGCAGGGTGTCCCGTGGGCGACGGTGACGCAGGTGGTGCCGCGACGCTTGCACTCGAAGCACACGCTGTGGCTCGGGATCCGCGGCTTGCGCCCGGCCAGGTAGGCGGTGATCACCTCGAGGAGCTGGCGCCGGTCGATGGGGCAACCGCGCAGCTCGAAGTCGACCGGCACGTGCGCCGAGATCGGTGTCGAGGTGCCGAGCGTGGAGATGTACTCCGGGCGGGCGTAGACCGCCGCGAGGAACTCGTCTACGTCGGCGAAGTCACGCAGGGCCTGGATGCCCCCGGCGGTGGCGCAGGCTCCGATGGTCACCAGGTACCGGGAGACACGGCGGACGTGCCGGATCCGCTCGGCGTCCTCGGGGGTGGTGATCGACCCCTCGACGAGGGAGAGGTCGTAGGGCCCCCGGCCCGCCTGGTGTGCGCGCTCCCCGTCGGTGCCGCCCTCGGCGGAGGTCATCTCCAGGAAGTGGTCGATCCGCAGCCGGTCGGCGAGGGCGAGGAGTTCGTCCTCGCAGTCGAGCAGGGTGAGCTGGCAGCCGTCGCAGGAGGCGAACTTCCACACGGCGAGCGTGGGCCGGTGGCCGGGGACCGGGGCGGGTGCGGCGACCATGTCACAGCTCCCTCACCAGGAGCAGCCGCGCCACGCGGTCGTAGCGTACGACGGGACCGTCCCGGCACAGCAGGAGCGGGCCGAGCTGGCAGTGGCCGCAATGGCCGGTGGCGCAGCGCATGTTCCGTTCGAGGGACACCTGGAGGCGGTCCGGGGCCAGTCCCCGGGCCAGGAGGTCGCGTGCCGTGTGCCGCATCATCGCTTCGGGCCCGCACACCAGCGCGTGCGTCCGATCGGGGCGCAGGTCCAGGCGGTCCAGGAGGGTGGTGACCACGCCGACCGCGCCGCGCCAGCCGGGGCCCGGACGGTCGACGGCCACCGCCACCCCCGCCGGGCCTCGCCAGCTCTCGATCTCGTCCCGGTAGACCAGGTCGGCCGGGGTACGGGCGCCCACCAGGACCGCGAACCGACCGTATGCGTCCCGCCGGTGCAGGACGGCGTGCACGACCGGCCGGAGCGGGGCCAGACCGATGCCTCCGGCGATCACCAGCAGGTCCTGCCCGGCCGCCGCCGTCAGGTCCCAGCCGGTGCCGTAGGGCCCGCTGAGACCTGCGGTCTCCCCCGGCCGTAGCCGGAACAGCGCGGACGAGACCGCGCCCACGGCACGCACGGTGTGCACCAGACCGCCCCGGGGACCGCGCAGGGCGCTGACCGAGACGGGTACCTCGCCGACCCCGAAGGCGTAGATCATCGCGAACTGTCCCGGTGCGAACGGCGGCAGTCCGGGACCGGCCGGGACCAGTTCGATGGAGCGGGTGTCGGCGGTCTCCGCCCAGGTGCCGGCGACCCGGTACGGCAGCGGAGGAGCCACGGTGGTCACGGCCGCGCCTCTCCCGAGCGTGTCCAGTCGTGCAGGGCGGCGGCCTCCTCCGTGATGTCGATGCCGACCGGGCACCACACGATGCAGCGTCCGCATCCCACACAGCCCGACGAGCCGAACTGGTCGTACCAGGTGCCGAGTTTGTGGGTCATCCACTGCCGGTAGCGGCTGCGCGCGGAGGCGCGGACCGGGCCGCCGTGCAGCTGGGAGAAGTCCAGGTCGAAGCACGAGTCCCACAGCCGCCAGCGCTCCGCGTGGTCTCCGGTGAGGTCGGTGACGTCCTCGGTCGTGGTGCAGAAGCAGGTGGGGCACACCATGGTGCAGTTGCCGCAGGTCAGGCACCGCCCGGCGACGTCGTCCCAGCGGGGCGCGTCGAGCGTGCCGGCCATCAGTTCCCGGAGGTCGGTCTCGGGCATGGTGCGGCCCATGCGGTGCGCGGCGTCCGCGACGCCCGCGCGGGCCGTCTCGCGGGTTTCCGGGTCGGCCGGGCGGACCGGCAGTCCGGTCAGGATCGCGGCGCCTTCCGCGCTGCCGCTGCGGATCCAGAAACGGTGCCCGGTCCCGTCCACCACCTCGGTCATGGCCAGGTCGTAGCCGGGGCCGGCGGCGGGGCCGCTGCCCATCGAGACGCAGAAGCAGGTCGCACCGGGTTCCGTGCACTCGACCACGATCAGCAGCGCTCCGTCCCGCCGTCCCTCGTAGCCGGGGTCGCGGTGCGTCCCACCGGTCAGCACCCGGTCCTGGACGGCGATGGCCCGCAGGTCGCACGGGCGCACGCCGAGGAAGGCGTAGCGCGGGGGCGTGGGCCGGTCGGCCGCGATGACCAGCCCGTCCTCCGTCCGGTCGGCGCTCCACTCCCGCACCCGTGGCGGGTGCAGGAACGGCTTCCAGGACTGCGGGCCCGCCGCGTGCGCGAAGGCCGCCCCGTCGGACCGCTCACGCAGCCGGTAGCGCCCCGCCTCCAGCTCGACGCCCCAGCCGTACGGCAGCTCGTCGGCCGACCGCAGCTCCGCGAGGACGATCGCGTCGTCCCGCACCGTGGGTCCCACGACCGTGTACCCACGGCTGATCAGCGCGTCCACCAGCGCCGCCATGCCGTCCTTGCCCATGACGAACCCGTCGGACCGCGGAGCGGCCGGGGAGGCGTTCACATCGGTGCCGACGGTCATGACCGACCTCCTTCGGCACGAAGCCCTTCCGTGGTCATCGTCTCAAGCGCTGGTCAGGCGTGCCACCGAGGACACCGGGGGGCTCAGGCAGTCGTGAGCCCTCCGGCTGCGTCGGCCCGCGACGCGAGGGAGCATGGCCCCTGGGGGGGGGACCACGCGGCCGGGAAGACCCCACCCTCGGCCCTGTCGAGTGAAGTGGTGCCGATATGTCCGATACTTCGCAGAGCCCAGCCTGGCGGCGGATCCCCGAGGACGTGGCCGGTGCGGCGGTCACGGTGGCGCGCGCCGCCGGGCACGCGGTCCGCCACCCGAAGAGCACGGTCGAGCGCGCCCGCCGGCTGCCGGACATCGTGCCGGCGCTCGGCGACGCGGCGAAGCCGATCCTGACCGGGCGCGTGGACGACTGGCGTGGCGAGTACGCCTACACCCTCGGTGAGCAGGCGTTCGTCTACGGCTTTCCGTACATCTACAACGCCCGGCTGAGGCACGACTGGGTGACCCAGCCGCGGAACCCCTCGACGGTTCCCTACGCGCCCGTCAACCACTTCTGGCACGCCGAGCGGCTGCTGGACGCGACGTACCGGGACGGCGGCTGCCCCAACAACGACACCCTGTACTCGGCGGCCTGGGTGGACCTCGGCAGCGAGCCGGTCGTTCTCTCCCATCCCGACATGGGCGACCGGTACTTCACCTTCGAACTGGTGGGGATCACCTCCGACAACTTCGACTACGTCGGCCAGCGCACCACCGGTTCCGACGCCGGTCACTTCGCCCTCGTGGGCCCGACATGGCAGGGCGGGCTGCCCGTCGGCGTGCGGCGCCTGAAGAAGGCGCCCAGCCCCTGGGTCCTCGTCCTCGGACGCACCCTCGTCGACGGCCCCGAGGACGTGCCGCGTGTCCGGGAACTCCAGGAGCGGTACCGGCTCACCCCGCTCAGCCTGTTCGGCGAGCCGGACGCGGAGCTCCCCGAGAGCCGCGACGTCCTGACGCCGATCACGGCGGAGGAGGATCCCCTCGGGCCGTGGAAGACCCTCAACGCGATGCTGGCCGAGAACCCTCCGCCCTCCCGTCACCAGGTCCTCCTCCAGCAGTTCGCCCAGATCGGGGTGGGCCCCGGCCTCGACGTCGAGGCCCAGCCCGACGCGGTGAAACGAAGCCTGGCCCGGGCCGCCGCGGTCGGCGTGCCCCTGCTCAGGCAGCAGCTCCTGAGCGGCGACTGGGCCCGCCTCGTCCACGGCTGGCGGTACCCGCCTCCGCAGATGGGGCGCTTCGGCGACGACTTCCTCAAGCGTGCCGCGGACCAGTCGCTGATCGGCGTCGCCGCGAACGACCCCGCCGAGGCGGTCTACCTGCTCAACTTCGACGACGCCGACGGCCACACACTGGCCCCCGACGGCCGGTACGAACTGCGCTTCGCCGCCGACGCGCTGCCCCCGGTCGACGCCTTCTGGTCGCTCACCGCCTACGGCGAGGACATGAACCTCGTCCCGAACCCGGCCGACCGCTACTCGGTGGGCGACCGCAGCGCCGGTCTGCGGTGGGACGCGGACGGCGGACTGACCATCCACCTGCAGAACGAGCCGCCCGACCAGGCCGGGGAAGCCAACTGGCTGCCCACCGCGAAGGAGGGCGGCTGGTTCGTGGCCCTGCGCATGTACCGGCCACGCCCGGAGGTCACCGACGCGACCTGGGAGTGTCCTCCGCTGACCCGCATCGCCTGACGTCCTGGCACGTCCGCGGGCGCGGGCCGCCAGGTGCTCGGGAACCGGAAGCGGAGGAGCGCGTGTCGTCGCGCCGCCAGGCGTGGTCCCGGTGACCGAGACCACGCCGGCAACCTGACCAGTTCCTTGTCGGCCCCTGCCGTCGCGTCGCCGACCGGGCTCAGTCGTGCGGGACGACGGCGACGGGGCAGCGGCCGTGGTGGATGGCGGCCTGCGCCACAGGACCCAGGTGGGGTGCCGGACCGAGACGGTGCGCGGGCCGGCCGACGACCAGCAGCGCGGCGCCTTCGGCCGCCTGCACGACGGCCCTGGCCGGGCTGTCGAGACCGATGCCGTCGGCCACGTCCACCCGCGGGTACTTCTCGCGCCACGGTTGGAGCGCCTTGCTCAGCTGCTTCCGCACGTCCCGTGTCATCTCTCCGGCGATGTCCTGGTCCACCCCCCAGGGCACCCGGGCATGGAGCGGAACGCTTCGGCCGTGGACGGCCAGCAGCGGAACGTTGCGGGCCGCGGCGGAGTGGAAGGCGAAGTCGAGCAGGTCGTCGCAGGACCCGCGCAGTTTCAGGGCCACGACCACGCGGCCCGGGACGGCTGAGGACGGTGCCTCGTCCCGGCGCCCGGCACGGACGAGGACCACCGGCCGCTCGGCCCGTGCGACCACGGGCATGCTGACGTCACCCAGGAAGTAGCTCTGCACGGACTCCAGACCTCGTGAACCGAGCACGGTCATCTCCGACTCGGACGCCGCTTCCAGGAGGGCGTTCTGCGCGTCGTCGGCGACGAGGCTGGTGACGACGGGCAGCGCCGGGTGCAGGGCCTGGAGTTCCGTCTGCGCGTCGTGGACGAGCCGCTTCGACCAGTAGTTCTGGTCGAACTCCGCGGCCACACGGGTCGGTTCGGGGGCCAGCGTCGGCCACGCGTGCAGAAGACGCAGGGTGAGCCTGCGGTCGTCGGCCTCGTCGGCCGCCCAGCGGGCGGCGGCGAGACTCTCGGGCGATCCGTCGAGGCCCACGGTGACGACGGGTTGCATGGCGGCGCCCTCCGTCTCCCAGGAAGCGTGCTCTCCCTTTCGAGGATCCCCCCGGCGCCCTGCCCGCCGCACGCGCAGGACGGAACCCCGATCGCGGTACCCGGGACGAGAGCGCCGTACGGCCGGCCACGGGGAGCGTCAGGGTGTCCGCCGACAGCGGGGTTCAGCCGCCCCGCCGTACCCGGGCCGCCTCACGGGCCTCCGCGAGCTTGCGGGCCTCGCTGGTCCTGCGGGACGGCCTGCCCCCGGAGCCGCCCTTCGTGTCCTTGGTGCTGCCCAGGCCGCGGAACGGGGCGTTGTGGTTCTTGGGGCGCGGTGCGGCCGGCCCGTCGTCGAGGGGCTTGCCGGAGGGGGCCCTGGCGCCGGTGATCCGGCTCAGCTCCGCCTCGCCCGACCGCACTCGGGTGACCTCGGGGACGACGTCGGCGGCCGCCATGACCTGGCTCGTCTCGCGGCGCTGTCCCGACAGGGCGAGGGTCACGACGGTGCCGGAGCGGCCGGCCCGGGCTGTGCGGCCGGCGCGGTGCAGATAGTCCTTCGGATCGGTGGCGGGGTCGACGTTGACCACGAGGTCGAGGTCGTCGACGTGCAGGCCGCGTGCGGCGACGTTCGTCGCCACCAGTGCGGTGACCTGCCCGTTCCTGAACTGTGCCAGGGTCCGGGTGCGCTGCGGCTGGGACTTCCCGCTGTGCAGGGCCCCGGCGGCCACACCGCTGGCCCGCAGGTGCCGCGTGAGCAGGTCGACGCCGTGCTTGGTGTCCAGGAACAGCAGGACCCGGCCGTGCCGGGCGGCGATCTCCGTGGTCACCGCGTACCGGTCGGGGCCGTGCACGACGAAGACGTGGTGGTCGATCGCGGGGGCCGCGCCGGTGGCGGGGTCCACGGAGTGGACGGCGGGGTCGCGCAGGTGGCGCCGCACCAGTTGGTCGACGTCGCGGTCGAGGGTGGCGGAGAACAGCATCCGCTGCCCGTCGGGTCGCACCTGCTCCAGGGCCGCGGTGACCTGTGGCAGGAACCCCATGTCGCACATCTGGTCGGCCTCGTCCAGGACCGTGATGCGTACCTGTCCGAGTCCGCAGCCCTTGCGTTCAATGAGGTCGTGGAGGCGGCCGGGGGTGGCGACGACGATCTCGGCGCCGTCCCGCAGCACGGCGGCCTGCCGTCCGAGGGACACTCCGCCCACGACGGTCGCGAGCCGCAGCCGCAGCGCCTCGGCGTAGGGGGTGAGCGCCTCGCCGACCTGCTGCGCCAGCTCCCTGGTGGGCACCAGGACGAGCGCGAGCGGCTCCCGCGGCCGCGCGCGCCGCCCGGCCGTGCGGGCGAGCATGCCCAGGCCGAAGGCGAGCGTCTTGCCGGATCCGGTGCGGCCCCGGCCCAGCACGTCCCGGCCCGCGAGCACAGGGGGCAGCGTCGCCGCCTGGACGGGGAAGGGCACCGTCACACCCTGCTCGTCGAGCACCCGCAGGATCTCGGCCGGGAGGCCCAGCTCGGCGAAGGACGCCGCCGGAGGCAGGGCCGCGGTGGCACCCGGCGCCTCGTCCTGCCGCCGGGCGTCGGCACGTGCAGATTCGCTCACAGAGAGCCTTCCTCCGAAGGGACCGTACCGAGGAAGGCGCGGTGGGGATCCGGCCGCCGACCGGCCCCGAAGCGGGCGCCGGCACAGCGGCACTGCAAAACCTCAAAGCTAGCACAGGGCAGAACCGGGTCAGCCCGTCGGAGTGTTGTAGTTGACGATTCCCTCCACCATGAGGGCGACCGCACCGGCCAACGGGCTGACCCCTCCCGTGCCCACGACCTCGGGCAGCCTGTGCGCCTCGCTCTCGGTGACGGCCACCATCCCCCAGAACGCGTTGAAGCCCGACGGGTCCGCCGGCTTGTCGGTGGCCGCCCCCACGGTCAGGACGCCGCCCGCCTCGGACACGGCCAACGCGCCCATCTGCCGCAGCGTGTCGTGGTCCCGTTCCTCGGCGGCCACCACGCTCCAGCCCGCCGTCTCGGCATGCCGCAGGGCGTCGAGGAGCCGGCCCGGCGCGTCCGGGCCGGCGACAACGATGTCGGGCAGGACGAGGGCCACCGGCCCCTGTGTCATCGGCAGGGCGGACCGGATCGCCCCGTCGAGACCGGGTCCGAACGACTCGTCCTGGTACACGAAGACCATCTGGAACGTGTCGGCATAGCGGGCGAGATAGCTCACCGTGTCCAGCTTGTGCGTCGCGAACACGACGACCAGGCGCACCGTGAGTCCGCTCTTGGCGAGTTCGACGACGGCTTCCAGGCTGCGGTCCAGGACGGTGACCCCGGGGGCCAGACAGTGCAGTTCCTTCGGATAGGGAGCTCCGAAACGTGTTCCGTATCCGGCGCAGGGCAGTATGACCGAGACATCGGGTACGGGTGTGGACGAACTCTGCATCGCGTGGCACTCCGGTCGTGTGGCCGATGGGGATCTTGCACACCTCACCGAGCACAGACTGCCCAGAGCCGGCCGACGCCGAACCTCCGGCCCGGTTGCGCGCCGCGGCCACCAGGACCCCGTCACCGGTACCTCCCGAAGACCCAATTCTGCGCCGAAATAGCCGAGTTGGCCCGCGTGCGCGAGCGCGGCGGCGTGACGCGACGATCACCCACGCCTGCCGCCGTGCGACCTACACTGCTGCCGCCGGCCCCAACGAAAGCCGATGAAAGAGGACGCCCGATGCGCGTGCTGTTGTCTACCTACGGGACACGTGGCGACGTCGAGCCGCTGGTGGCGCTCGCGGTGCGGCTGCGGGCGCTCGGCGCGGAGGTGCGGATGTGCGCCCCGCCGGACGAGGAGTTCGCCGAGCGGCTCGCAGGCATCGGAGTGCGGCTGGTGCCGGTCGGGCCCCCGGTCCGGGAGCTGATGCGCGGGAAGACCCTGCCGTCGGCGGCGGAACTGGCCCGCTACCGCGACGAGTTGGTGGAGACCCAGTTCGACACCTTCCCGGCGGCGTTCGACGGATGTGACGTGGTGGTGGCCGCGGGCCTGGGGCAGGTCGCCGCTCGGTCCGTGGCCGAGGCAGCGGACATCCGCTACGTGTACGTGAGTTACGCGGCCGTCCACCTGCCGTCGCCGCACCACGCGCCACCACCGCGGCCGGGCTGGCCGGAGCCCGGGGCCGCCGACAACCGGACGCTGTGGGAGTCGGACGCCCGGAGCGTCGACGCGCAGTTCGCGGAGGCACTCAACGGCCACCGGGCGGCGCTCGGTCTGCCACCGGTGGGCGCCGTGCGCGACCACATCCTCACCGCCCGGCCGTGGTTGGCGGCGGACCCGGTCCTCGGAGCGTGGCCCGGGGCCCCCGGCCTCGACGTCGTACAGACGGGCGCCTGGACCCTCGCGGACGAACGCCCGCTCCCGGCGGACCTGGAGAGCTTCCTGGACGCGGGCGCCCCGCCGGTCTACGTGGGCTTCGGCAGCATGTCCCCGGCGGATGGCATCGGCGGCATGGCCGTCGAGGCGATCCGCGCCCTGGGCCACCGCGTCCTGGTGTCCCGCGGCTGGGCGGACCTGGATCTCGTCGACGACGGGGACGACTGCTTCGCCATCGGCGAGGTCAGCCATCAGAACCTGTTCCGCAAGGTGGCGGCCGTCGTCCACCACGGTGGCGCGGGCACGACGCTGACGGCGGCGCGGGCCGGCACGCCGCAGGTGGTGATACCTCTCCAGCTGTCGGACAACCCGTACTGGGCGGGCCGGGTGGCGGCGCTGGGCCTCGGTGCGGCCCTCGACGCCCCGACCACGACCGTCGCGTCCCTGGGCGCCGCCCTCGAGTCGGCCCTGTCGCCCGAGACCGGGGCGCGCGCGAAGGCCCTGGCGAGCCGACTCCGCACCGACGGGGCGGAGGTGGCCGCACGCCGGCTGGTCGACGAGTCACGGTGAGCCACTTCCAGGCAAATCCCTCGATATCGCGCACCGAGCGCAAACGGCACGCCGCCACGGAATGGGTGTGGCGTTGGTCACCGTTGACCATTCAATCGAAGCGCATTTAGCATCGACGGAAATGAGCCCCCACTTCTCCCCGCCCTCCGCGCTGCCCTCCTAGCGGCACGAAAAAGGCGTTGACCAGGCCGGACAGTCGATCGCCCGCTGCGATCCCACCGTAGAGACCCAGCCCCGCAGGCATTTTCCCCGATGTCACTTCGACTGCTTTGCGCCGTGCTCAATTCTCGGGAAGGGTAATCCGTGTCTTTACCCCGAATCGCAGTCGGTAATCATTCCGGCGAAGAATTTCCGGCAGAGACAGAATCCGCTCCTTTGTCATTGGCACAGGAGCGGCTGTGGGTCATGGCACGCATGGACGGAGAGGCCAGCGCCGCCTACAACGAGCCGATGCCCTTCGACATCCGTGGCCCGCTGGACCGGGACCTGCTGATCGAGGCACTGCGTCTGCTCGGGGCCCGGCACGAGGCCCTGCGCACCCGGCTGGTGCCCTCCGGGGGTTCGGCTCTCCAGGTCGTCGATCCGCCGGGCAAGGGGTTCCCGGTGGCCTTCGAGGATCTGACGGGGCTGCCGGACGCGTCCGACCGGTTCACGCGCATCCGGTCGGAGGTCGAGGGCACCCCGTTCCGTCTCGGCGAGGAACCCATGGCGCGCGGCTGCCTGTTGGCGCTGCGGCCGGACCATCACGTACTGATCCTGACAGTGCATCACATCGTCTTCGACGGCTGGTCCCGCTCCCTGCTGCTGCGCGAGCTGGGTCTGGTGTACTCCGCGCTCCAGCAGGGCCGGGACGCGTCGCTGCCCGAACTGACCTGGCAGTACAGCGACTACACGCGCCATCAGTGGGAGTGGATGGCGGGGGACGAACCCGCCTCGCACGCCGACTACTGGACCGCGGCACTGGCGGACGCCCCCGCCGTGACCTCCCCGCCCACCGATCGGCCCCGGCCACCCGAACAGGACTTCCGCGGTGACCGGTTGCCCGTCACCGTGGACGAGGACCTGACGCGGGCCCTGCGCGCGCTGGCCACGGACAACGATGTCTCCCTCTACGCGACCGTCCTCACCGGCTGGTCCGTGCTGCTGTCCCTGCTCTCCGGGCAGGACGACATCGTGGTCGGCGCCCCCACGTCGAACCGCCGCCGCGGGGACGTCGGGAACCTGATCGGCTTCTTCGTCAACACCCTCGCCCTGCGCGCCGACCTCGCCGGCTCGCCCACCGTCAGCGACGCCCTGAAGCGGGTGAACCAGCGGATCCGTGACGCCCTCGAACACGTCGACCTCCCCTTCGAGCGCGTCGTCGAACTGGTCAACCCGCCGCGGAGCCCGGCCTGCACGGCGCTGTTCCAGACCATGTTCGCCTGGGTCCCCTCCATGCGCGGGGAACTCGAACTCCCCGGTCTGGAGGTCGAACTGCGGGAGGACGCCGCTCACGTTCCCGCGAAGTTCGACATGGTGCTGGCCCTGGCCGACGAGGGCCGGCAGCTCACCGGGGAGATCGACTACGCGGTGGCCCTCTTCGACCGGGCGACGATCGAACGGTACATGCGGCAGTTCCTCCGCGTACTGCGGCTGATGACCGAGCGGCCCGACGCCGAGATCGCCGACCTGACGCTGCTCGACGAGGAAGAACAGCGGGCGCTGCTGGCCGAGTTCGGCACCGGACCCGCCGTGACCGGCCCCGCGCGGGGCGTGCTGGCACGCTTCACCGCGCAGGTCCGCGAACGCCCCGGGCAGTGCGCGGTGGTGGCCGGGGACGCGGAGCTCGACTACGCGGCGCTCGACCGCCGGGCCAACCGTCTCGCCCATGCGCTGATCGCCCGTGGTGCCGGTCCCGACCGTGTGGTGGGCCTGCACGCGGGACGCACCACCGATCTCGTCGTCGGGGTGCTCGGCATCCTCAAGTCGGGCGCCGCCTACCTGCCGCTCGATCCCGGCCAGCCCCCCGAGCGGCTCACCGCCATGGTGCGCGACGCCCGACCGGTCCTCGTGCTCACCGACCGGAGCGACAGCACAGGCCACGGCGGACAGCCGTGGGAGCACCTGGCGGAGCTGGAGGCGGCGGGAACGCGGGACGAGCCACCCGCCGTCGACGCGGACCCGGCCCGGCTGGCCTACGTCATCTACACCTCGGGGTCGACCGGCCGCCCCAAGGGCGTGGCGGTGACGCACGGCAGCGTCGTCAACCTCCTCGACCACTGGCGCGACCTCATGGAGGATGCTCCCGGAGAGGCGTCCTCGGCCTGGTCGAGCATCGGCTTCGACGCGTCGGTGCACGAACTGCTCGTCCCGTTGACCACCGGCGCCGTCCTCCACCTGGTGCCCGACGAACTCCGCGGTGATCCGGCGGCGTTGCTGGACTGGATGCGCGAACGCAAGGTCACCCAGGCGTTCCTGCCCCCGGCCTACGTCCTGTGGATCGGCGAGGATCCCGCCGCGCGCCTGGCCGGGTCCAGCCTGAGCCGGCTCCTCACCGGAGTGGAGTCACTGCCGGAGAGCACCCTGTACCGCATGCGGGAGCTGCTGCCCGGTCTGCGCGTCTGCTTCGGGTACGGCCCGACCGAGGCCACGCTCTACTCCACCGCCTACACCGACCCGCAGCCGTACGAGCGGTCGTGTCCCATCGGCCGGCCGCTGCGCGGCACCCGCCTGTACCTGCTCGACCGGCGGATGCGGCCGGTGCCGGTGGGGGTCACGGGCGAGGTCCACCTCGGCGGGGCGAGTCTGGCCCGTGGCTATCTGAACCGCCCCGACCTCACCGCAGAGGTCTTCGTGCCCGATCCGTTCGTCCCCGGTGAACGCCTGTACCGCACCGGTGACCTGGCGCGCTGGCTGCCGGACGGCAACGCGGAGTACGTCGGCCGCCGCGACGACCAGCTCAAGCTCCGCGGCTTCCGGATCGAACCCGGCGAGGTGGAAGCCGCGCTGCTGGCGGTCCCCGGCGTACGGGAGGCCGTCGTCCTGGCCGATCGCGACGCACCGGGCGGCCCCCGTCTGGTCGCCGGCGTGGGGTGCGGCGCCGAGCCCGCACGGCTGCCGTACGAGTGGCGTGCGGCCCTCAAGGACCGTCTGCCGGACTACATGATTCCCGCCGTGGTGGCCGAGTTCGAGCGGCTCCCGTTGAACCGCAGCGGCAAGGTGGACCGGGCGGAGGTGCTGCGCGCCGCGGCCGGAGCCCACGCGGGGCAGGTCAACACGGCCGCGCCCCGTGACCATGTGGAAATGGCCCTGTACCGGGTCTGGCGCCGGGTGCTGCTGCACCCGGACATCGGGGTCGGCGACAACTTCTTCGAGCTGGGCGGCACCTCGATATCGGCGATCAAGATGGCGGCCGCCGTGCAGGAGGAACTCGGCGTCGCCCTGCCCGTGCGGGAGGTCATGCTGCACCCCACCATCGAGGCGCTCGCCGAGCGGGTGCGCGGTGACGGCGGCGCTGCGCGGTCCGCGGAACCCGGCAGCCTGGTCGAGTTCCGTGCCGGGGACGGCCGGCAGCGCGTGGTGTGTGTGCACCCCGCCGGCGGCACCGCGTTCTGCTATCTGCCGCTCGCCGCCGAACTGGGCGACGAGGTCGGCGTGGTGGGGCTCCAGGCTCCCGGCATCAATCCCGGTGAGCCCCTCCTGCCCGGGGTCGGGGCGATGGCCGAGGAGTATCTGCGGCTCGTCGCCCCCCGTGCCGACGAGGCACTGGTGCTGTGCGGGCTCTCCTACGGCGGCCTGGTCGCCTACGAGATGGGCCGCCGTCTGGTGGCGGCCGGGCACCCGAAGGTGAGCGTGGTCCTCCTCGACACACACGGCGCCCAGGACGACGGGCAACGCGCCGCGATCGCGCCGGTCGGCATGGCCGAGTTCCGGGAGAAGCTGGTGCGCTTCAACGGCATGTACCCGGGTATCGACGACGCCCAGGTGGCCCGGTACCTGAACGTCTACAACCACCATCGCGAGACGGCGCGCGACTACACCGTCCCCGAGACACCCGCCCGCGTCGTGCTGTTGCAGGCGACGGCCGTGGCGGCCGAGGACGCGGACGCCGAGGACGCCGCCGCTCGCCTGCGCGCGTTCTGGCGGCAGCGCGCCGGCGGCGGGTTCGTGGTGGAGCCGGTCGCCTGCGGCCACTGGGACATGCTGGAGAGCGACGAACTGCCCCGGGTCGCCGCCGTCCTCACCGCCGAACTCAACCGGCTGACCGCCGCGCCCGGTTGCGGCGAGCCGGAGCACACCACTCCCTCAGACACGTCGGAGGCACGATGAGACCGCGCGACGTGGCCGAGGACGTGAGTGCCTCGGCCGGCATAGCCCTCGATGTCCACCGCCGAGCCCTTCGCACCCCGCACGCGGAGGCCGTCGCCGACGGTGACGTGACGCTGGACTACGCGACGTTGAACGCGGCGGCCGCCGCCGTCGCGCGGGAGCTGGAGCGTCGGGGCGTCACCGCGGGGCAGGCCGTGGCGGTGGCGCTGCCGCGATCGTGGCGACTGGTCTGCGTGATGCTGGGCGTGTTGCGGCTGGGGGCGCGGGTCGTGCCCCTCGACACGCAGAGTCCCGCCGAACGCCGTCACTTCGTCCTCCGGGACTCGGCCGCGACCGCCCTGGTGTACGAGACCGCCGAGAGCGCCACGGGGCTGCCGCGGGACGTGCGGGCGGTCGCCGCGGACGCGCTGCTGCCCGGACCTCCGGACGCCACTGCCCCCGTGCCGGAACCGTCCGCTCCCGGCGAGGTGTCCTTCCTGTTCTACACCTCCGGAACGACCGGGCAGCCCAAGGGAGTCGAGGTACCCGGCGCCGGAGTCCGGCGACTGGCCCGCCCCGGCCACCTCCGCGTGCAGCCCGGTCTGCGCTACGCCTGCCTGGCCAATCCGGCGTTCGACGCGCTGAGTTTCGAAGTCTGGGTGCCCCTGCTGACCGGTGGCTGCTGCGTGATCGTGCGCGACGGGGACGTGCAGAGCCCCGAGCGGCTCGCGGCGGCGCTGGAACACGGGCGCGTGGACACCGTCTTCATCACCACGGCGCTGTTCAACGCGGTGGTCACGGCCGTACCGCACTGCTTCGCCGGGGCGGCCGAGGTGCTCGTGGGCGGTGAGCAGCTCGACGCGGGAGTGATGCGCCGCTGGTACCGGGACAACGCAGGCAGCGACACCCGCCTGTTCAACGTCTACGGTCCGACGGAGTCCGCCACCTTCGCCCTGTGCCATGCGATCCCCCGGGACTTCGACGGCGACGTGGTACCGATCGGCCGTCCGCTGCCGGGGACCGGTGCGGTCGTGGTCGTACCCGGCCGGGAGCGGGTCGCCGCGCCCGGTGAGGTCGGCGAACTCCTGTTGTCCGGGGCCGGACTCGCCGTCGGATACCGCAACCTCCCCGGGGAGACCGAGCGGCGTTTCGTGCGGCTGCCGTGGCTCGACGGCGGCGACGAGCGGTACTACCGCACCGGCGACCTCGTACGGGCCGACGACGAGGGCCTGGTGCAGTACGTGGGACGCACCGACCGCCAGGTCAAGGTCCGTGGCTTCCGGATCGAGCCCGGCGAGGTGGAACGGCGCGTTCTCGGCCACCCGGCGGTCCTGCGGGCCCACGTGTGCACGCGCCGCGCGGGCCCGGAGGGGCCCAACGAACTGCTGGCGTTCGTCGTCCTCGGCCAGGAACTGTCCTACGAGGAGTTCGACCGCCACCTGGTGACCCACCTGCCGGTCTACATGCGCCCCCACCAGATCCACCTGGTGGCCGAGCTGCCCCTCAACGCCAACGGCAAGGTCGACCAGGCCGCGTTGCTGCGCCGGGCCGACCGGCCCTGGCGGCCCACCGCGCCCGATTCCGCCCACGGCTCCGACGGACCGGCCGTCACGGAGACCGGGCGTCAGGTCGTCGAGCTGGCCGAGGAGGTGCTCGGCACCACCGGCCTCGGGCTCGGCGACCGGTGGATCGCCGCCGGCGGCGACTCGCTGAAGGCGCTGCGGTTCTGCTTCGCCGTACGACAGCGCTGGGGACGCGAGCTGCCCCGGGCGGCCGTCCTGCACGGTGACCTCGCGTCCGTGGCCCGGTACCTCGACACCCCACCCCCCGCAGCCGAGAGCGCCCTGCCGGCACCGGTGGTCTCCGGGGCCCGCTCCGCGCCCGCCACCAGCGAACAGCAGCGGCTGTGGCTGATACAGCGCCACTCCCCCGGCTCGCGGGCCTACTCGGTCAACCAGGCCTTCCGGGTGGACGGCCCCGTCGACCCCGCCGCCCTGCGACGGGCGCTGCGCGGCCTGGTGGTGCGCCACGAGGCGCTGCGGACCGGCTTCGTCCTCGGGCCGGACGGCCTGGAGCAGGCCGTCGGCGAGCCGTACGACCCGTGGCACGAGCCGGGCCCCCGGCGGGACTGGGACGAGGAGGAGGCGCACGCCTTCGCCGACGCGTTCTTCGCCGAGCCCTTCGACCTTGCCCGTCCCCGCATGTTCCGGGCCTGCTGGCTGCCGCGGGCCGGCGGCGGCACGCTCCTGCTGCACCTGCACCACATCGCCGTGGACGGCTGGTCGTTGGGCATCCTGCTGCACGACCTGACGGCCGCCTACGCCGAGGACGACCGGGCCGAGCCGCCCGCTCCGACGCCGCTGGACTTCGCCGCCTGGCAGAGCGACCGGTTCGCGAGCTCGGCCTACCAGCGGCAACGCGCCGAACTCCTCGCGTTCTACCGTGGCCGGGAGGAGCCGCAGGAGCCGCTGCCCGCACGGGACGCCGGCCCGGCACCGCGGGCGCGCCTGCTGCACACCACGCTCGACGTCGTCCGCCGGGCGCAGGTCGACCAGCTGTGCGCCGAGTTCGGACTGACCCGGTTCCAGGTCCTGCTGAGCGTCTTCTCCTGGTGCCTGTACGGCGTGACCGGCCTGGTCCGCCCGCGCATCGCCGCGCCGGTCGCGGGCCGCCCGGTGCGCGAGTTCGAGAACAGCACGGGCATGATGGCGAACACCGTGCTGCTGCCGCTGACCGTCGTGCCCGGTGCGGACCTGCGCGCGCACCTCGACCGCACCGCAGCCGCCACGGGGCAGGTGCTGGGACGCCAGGACGTGGCCTTCGCGGACGTCCTGACCGGCTGGGAGGGTGTCGGCGAGGGCACACCGGACGGGGCACCGTTCGACTTCCTGTTCGTCCTGGAGAACACCGACTTCGGGGCGTTGCGGCTGCCCGGCTGCGTCCAGCGCCCGCTATGGTGGGCGGCACCCGAGGCCAAGTGCCCGATGACGGTCTCCGTGGTCGAGCACCCGGACGGGCTCGACGTGCTCTGGGAGTACGCCGAGGACCGTTTCACCGGCGAGGACGTCGAGGCGATGGCGGAGCTGTTCCGGCGGGGCGTGGACGCGCTCGCGGCCGGTGGCCGCCGCACCGCCCGCGAACTCGTCGAGCCGTACCGGCGGTCGCTTCCGGAGCACGGGCGCGGACCCGCTCCGGAACCCGGCTTCACCACGGTCGCCGAAGGCTTCGCCCGGCAGGTCGCCCGCGTTCCGGACGCCACCGCGGTCGTCACGGCCGACGGCACCACCCTGAGCTACGCGGCCCTCGACGCCCGGGCCGCGGCCCTCGCCGCGGAGCTGGCCGACCGCTACCCGATCCCGGCCGACGGCAGCCCCTGCCGGGCGGCCCTGTACCTGGACCCCTCCCCCGAACACGTGGTGGCGCTGCTGGCACTGGCGCGGCTGAACGTCACCGCCGTCCCGCTCGACCCGTCGTACCCGGCCGACGTGCTGCGCCGCGTCCTAGCCCGCATCGACCCCCTCTGCGTCCTGACCGCACGGGACAGCTCATCGGCTCTGGACACGCTGCTCCCGGACGGTGTGGCGCGCCACACCGTCCGCACGTCGGACCCGGCGCCACCGCGGGGCGAGGGCACGGGCGCGTCGTACGGCGGGCACCCGGACGACCGGCGCACCGCCGGCCCGCCGACGCACGACGGCGCCCGCCCCCTCTACACGCTGTTCACCTCCGGCTCCACCGGCGTCCCCAAGGGGGTGCAGATACAGGACCGTACGCTGTGCGACCTCATCAGGTGGCAGTCCGGGCCCGGCGGCCTGACCGCCCCCGCGGCCACCCAGCAGTTCTCGATGCTGGCGTTCGACGTGTCCTTCCAGGAGATCTTCGGGACGCTGTGCACCGGGGGCAGTCTCCATCTCGTACGTCCCGAGTGGCGTCAGGACGTGCCCGCGCTCCTGGACCGGCTGGAGTCCTCCGGCGCCGAGCGGATCTTCATGCCCTACGTGGCCCTGCAACTGCTCGCCGAGTACGCCGTCCGCCTGCACAGGTACCCTTCCCGGCTGCGCGACGTGGTCACCGCGGGCGAGCAGTTGGTGTGCACCGACAGCATCCGGCGCTGGTTCGCTGGGCTGTCCGGCGCGCGCCTGTTCAACCACTACGGGCCGACCGAGACCCATGTGGTCAGCGCGCTGTGCCTGGCGGGAGACCCGGGGCGGTGGCCCGAGCGGCCCGCCGTGGGGCGCCCGGTGGCCGGCGCGGATCTGCGGGTGGTGGACGCCCAGGGCGACCCGGTCCCGGCCGGGTGCACCGGCGAGCTGCTGATCGGCGGCACCATGACCACCCGCTGCTACCTCGACGACCCGGCGTCCGACGATCCCCGCTTCGTCGAACTCCCCGGTGCCGGACTGTTCTACCGCAGCGGTGACCGGGCGTTCTTCGACCGTGCGGGTCTGCTGCACTTCGCGGGCCGGGACGACCAGCAGGTCAAACTGAGCGGGCACCGGCTCGAACTCGGGTCGGTCGAGGCGGCCCTGCTGCGCCACCCGGCGGTGGTCAACGCCGTGGTCACCCGTGACGGCGACGGGCTGACGGCGGGCCTGGAGGTGCGGGGCGACACACCGTCCGCCGACGAGCTGGCCGCGCATCTGTCCGCCCTGCTGCCCGCCTACGTACGCGTGGACCGGTTCCGCAGGCTGGCGCGACTGCCCCGCACCCCCAGCGGCAAGCTGGACCGGCGGGCCGCCGTCCGGGCGCCGGGGGAAGAGATACGCCGTTCCGCGGCCGTCCGCACGGGCCTGTCGGCCGAGGAGGAGCGGCTCAGCGCCGCCTTCGAGGAGGTCACCGGGGCGCCGATCGCACCGGACCAGACGTTCTTCGAGGCGGGTGCCTCCAGTCTCGCCCTGATGCGCTTCCACCTGCGCTGCACCACGGCGCTCGGCCTGCGCTTCAGCGTCGCGGACCTCTTCGAGCACGTCACCGTCCGCTCCCTGGCCCGCCACCTCACCGCCCCCCGACCGCTCCCCGGGCCGGCCGCGCAGGAGGACGGGACCCCGCTACCCGGCGAGCCGATCGCGGTGGTCGGCATGGCCGTGCGGGTGCCCGGCGCCCCGGACCTGGCCGCCTTCTGGGAGCTGGTGGTGTCCGGCGGCACGGGAATCCGCCGCGTCGACGCGCCGGACGGTGTCATCGGCGTGCACAGCACCCTCGACGGCATCCTCGACTTCGACCCGGGCCACTTCGGCATCAGCCCCCAAGAGGCCCGTCTGATGGACCCCCAGCAGCGCCATCTGCTGATGGCCGCCGTCCAGGCCCTGGCGCACGCCGGAGTGGCGGACACCTCGGCCACCCGGGTGGGCCTGGTGGCCGGTGCGGGCGAGAACACCTACTTCCAGTCCCTGCTGCGCGAGGCGGACCCCGGCCGGCTGCCCGACGGCTTCCAGCTCGCCCTGCACCACGACAAGGACTTCCTGGCCACGAAGGTGGCGTACCACCTCGGGCTGACCGGCCCCGCGTTCAGCGCCCAGACGGCCTGTTCCAGCTCGCTGGTGGCCGTGCATCTCGCCGCCGGTCTGCTCCGGCAGGGCGAGGCCGACGTGATGCTCGCCGGAGGTGTGCTCGTCGACCCCGGGCTGACCGGCGGGTACCGCTACCGTCCGCAGCACATCTTCTCCGCGGACGGCGACTGCCGCCCCTTCAGCGACGACGCCACCGGCACGGTCGGCGCGAGCGGCGTCGGGGTCGTGGTCCTGAAGACGCTGCGGCAGGCACGCCGCGACGGCGACACCGTCTACGCGCTCGTCACGGGTTCCGCCGTCAACAACGACGGTGCGGCGAAGATGAGTTACACCGCGCCGTCCCTGGCCGGGCAGCGGGAGGTGATCCGGACCGCCCTCTCCCGCGCCGGACGTACGGGCGCCGACGTCGGCTATGTGGAGGCCCACGGCACCGGCACCCGCCTGGGCGACCCGGTCGAAGTGGGGGCGCTGCGCCAGGCGTTCGACGTGCGGGAGTCCGGCCGCTGCGCGCTGAGCTCCGTCAAGAGCCAGCTCGGCCACATGGGCGCGGCCGCCGGTGTGGTGGGCCTGGTCCGCGCGGTCCTCGCCGTGCACCACGGGACGCTCCCGCCCAGCCTCAACTTCCGTGCCTTCAACCCGGAGATCGGCCCCGATCCCACCCCCTTCCACGTCCCGGCCGAGGCCGCGCCCTGGCCCGGGGGGCGTGCACGGGTGGCGGCCGTCAGCAGTTTCGGGATCGGCGGCACCAACGCCCACGTCATCGTGGAGCAGGACACCGCGCCCGGACCGGCGACGGTCGGCGAGGCACCCGGGTGCCTCGTGCTGTCGGCGTCCAGCGCGGACGCCCTCGCCGCCGACGCCGCCCGGATCGCCGACTACCTCCGGCTCAGGCCCGAGCGCTACGGGGCGGTGCTGCGTCACCTCCAGTCCGGGCGGGTCCCGCGCCGTCTGCGGACCGCGGCGGCCGTGGCGGACGCCGCCACGGCCGGGCACTGGCTGCGCGCGGTGGCCGCGGGCGCGGTGGCGCCCGGTACCGCGGACCCGGACGCCGCGGCGGTCTCCGCGACCGGCCGTACGGCCCAGGACCTCGCCGAGGACTGGATCGCCGGACGCCCCGTCGACTGGGGGCCGGGCCCCGCGCCGGCCCCGTGGGACTTCCCGCCCCCGTCCTTCTCCCTCGCGACGTACGACTTCGAGCGGCTGTCCGAGCCCGTGCCCGAGCGCCCGTCCGGGGAGACGCACGGGGAGCCGGGCGAGGAGCCGCGCGAGGTCCCGGCCGCCGTCCCCCGGCGGCTGCCCCAGGACGACTGGCTGCATCAGCCGCACTGGGTACGGCTGCGGCGCGCCGCCGTCGCGGACACCACGGCACCGGCCGGCCGCGCGTCCGTCGTCGTCGTGGCCCCAGGGAACACCCCCGGGACGGCGCTCGCGCCCTTCGGGGCGGTCGCGTCGCGCGTGCTACGGGTGCACCCGGCCGGCGCCTTCGCCCGCACAGGACCCGACACCTACGCCGTGGACCCCGCCGACCCCGCGTCAGTGCGCCTGCTGCTCGACGCGCTGGCCGAGGACGGTGCCCCGGTCTCCGTCGACACGGAGTGGGTGCACGCCCTGCCCCTCGACGTGACGGGCCCGGTCGGTACCGGCACCCTGGCGCAGGCCCGGCACACCTGCCTGGACAGCGCGGCCGCGCTGGCGCAGGCGCTGGCCGGGCGGGACGGCTCCCCACGCGTGTGGTGGCTGTCGTACGGCGCCCGGCCCGTGGCGGGAGCGGTGGACAGGCCGGAACTGGCGCTCCTCGCCGGGCCGGTCGAGGTCGCCCCTCAGGAGTCCGCGCTGCGCGGCCACTGGCTCGACCTGCCCGACGGCGACCTCACGCGCTGGGCCGGGCACGTGGCCGCGGTCGTCGCGGGGGCACGTGCCGCCGGGCAGGGCGACGAACCGGCCCTGCCGCACCAGCTCGCGCTGCGGCAGGGGTACTGGTGGCGGCCGGGCACCGTGCCCGTGGCGGCGCGGGAGCCGGTGGGCGCGCGCTCCCCCGTGCCGGCCGGAGCGGACACCGTCCACCTGGTGCTCGGCGGCACGGGCGGTATCGGCCGCGCCGTCGCCGCCTGGTTGCTCGAACACACCCGCGGCCGGGTGCTGCTGCTGTCGCGCAACCCGCGGCTGCCCGAGGAGTTGCGGGGATGGGCCGACCGCGTCGGTCTCGTCCCGGCGGATCTCGCGGCCCTGCCCGTGCACGAGGTGGCGGAGGCCGTCGCCGACCGCACGGCGCGGCTGGACAGCGTCGTGCACGCGGCCGGTCTCGGCCACGGCGGCCTGCTGGTACGACGCGACGCCACCGCCATGCGCGACGCCGCCGCGGTCCGCGAGCGCGGCGCACTCGTCGTCGAGCAGCTGATCGCAGCGTTCCGTCCGGAGATCGCGGTCTACTGCTCCTCCATGTCCGCGCTGCTCGGCGGTGTCGGCCAGAGCGACTACGCGGCGGGCGCGAGCCTCCTCGACGCCTTCGCCCACCACCGGGCAGACGACGCGGAGACGACCGTCCGGATCGGCATCGACTGGGACATCTGGCGGGAGACCGGAATGGCGGCCCGGGTGCTGCACACGGACAGCCGCCACCAGGCCCACCTGGCGGTCGGCCTGACCGCCGAGGAGGGCAGAGCGGTCTTCGGCCGGGCCCTCGCCCTGCAACTGCCGCAACTCCTCGTGTCCACCACCGACATCGATGTCTCCCGGGGCTTCTACGCTCCCGGGACCGCCGGCACATCCTCGGGAACCGCACCGGCACAGCCGACGGCCACGGCGGAGGAACCCTCCGCCGCCGGTGGGTCCGTGGCGCGCGCGGAGGCCATGGCCCGGGCGGTCCGGGAGCTGCTCGGCGTGGCCGAACTGGACCCCGAGGACTCCCTCTACGACCTGGGCGCCGACTCGCTGACCCTGATCACCCTGATCGCGCAGATCGAGGACGACTACGGCGTCGAGTTCGACCTGGCCTCCTTCAGCCACCGGGTCAGCCTCACGGAGATCCTGAAACACATCGAGGCGGCACTCACCAGCGACGAGCCCCCCGCAGGCGCCTCCCCCGTCGGCCTCGACATCTGGCAGGAGGGCACCGGTCCGTCCGTCCTGTGCCTGGTGCATCCCGTGGGCGGAGACATCCAGGCCTACCGCACCCTGGTGGCGGCCCTCGGACCCGCGCCGACCGTGTGCCTCATCGCCGACCCGGCACTCCGCGGCACCGGGACGCCCGCGTGGTCGCTGGCCGACCGCGCCCGCCACTACGACACGGCCCTCCGTGACCGCTTCGGCGGTCCTGACCACCGGCTGCACCTGGCCGGGTGGTCCTTCGGCGCCCGGGTGGCGATGGAGATGGCGGCCCTGGCCGAGTCGGCGGGCCGCCCACCGGAGGCGCTCTACCTGCTGGATCCGCCACCACCCCGGGCAGAGGCGCTCGTCGCCGCCTACGACGAGGCGCACCTGGAGAGGGTGTTCGCCGCCGAACTCGGCGCCGGCGGCTCCGCGCCGCCGACCGGGCACGCACAGGCGTACGCCGAGAGGCTGGCCCGCTGCTGCCGCGCCAACCTGCGCAGTCTCGGGGAACACCGGGTACGGCCGCTCGTCTCGGTCCCCACGTACCTGTGGCTGGCCGGACACCCCACGGCGGGCCTGCCCGTCCCCGCGGACCCCGAGCGGCCGGACCGGCAGTGGACCGTCTGCCTGCCCCCGTCCGCCGTCCTCGGGTATCTGCCCACGGACCACTACGGCGTCGTCGCGGCCCCCCACGTGCACGAGGTGGCCGAGACCATCAGGGCGACGCTGGCGCCCCCGGGTTCCGGGACCCACGGGACCGCCCACCTGTAAACCCCATCCCGCTCTGGAGGTTGCCTTGGAGTCATACGAACGCGAAGCCCTGGAAGCGGTGACCACGCGTCCCGTGCACCCCTACCGCACGCTGACCGTCGAGCGGATCACCCCCGTACTGGGGGCCGAGGTCTCGGGCGTCGACCTGTCACGGGAGATCCCGGCGGAGCAACTGGAGGAGATCCGGACCGCCTTCCTCGATCACCACGTCCTCGTCTTCCGCGACCAGACGATCACCGCGGAGCAGCACAAGCGCTTCGCCGCCGCCTTCGGCGAGCTGCGCCCCGTCAACCCGCCGCCGCCCGAGGGCGATCCGTACATCCTGGAGATCCGCACCACCTCGGCCGCGGCGGACGTGGCGGGCAACGGCTGGCACGCGGACGGCACCGCCGACGCCGAACCGTCGCTCGGGTCGATGCTCTACATCACCGAGACACCGGAGCCGGGGTGCGGCGGGGACACCCTCTTCGCCAACATGCACCTCGCCTACGAGATGCTGTCACCGGCCATGCGCGGCCTGCTGGACCCGCTGACCGCGATCCACGACGGGGCGCAGGCGCTGGCCGGGTACACACCGCCCGCGGACTACGTCATCCCCAAGAGCGAGCACCCGCTCATCGCCCGGCATCCCGAGACCGACCGCAGACTCCTGTACGTCAACAAGGCCTACACCAGCCGGATCCCGCAGCTCTCCGCCGACGAGAGCCGGGCCCTGCTGGACGTGCTGTTCGACATCGTCGCCCGCAGGCCGGTGCTGCACTGCCGCGTCCGCTGGACCCCGGGCACCCTGGTCTTCTGGGACAACCGCTGTGTCCAGCACCATGCGACGTACGACTACTACCCGTACGCCCGCTACGGCCAGCGCGTCGCCATCAACGGCGGTCCCGTCAAGGGCTGATGCCCGGGCGGGGGGGCGTCGGGCCGGACCCCGGTCCGCCGTCCGACGCCCCGCCCGCCCGGCGCGACCGGCACCAGCTGCTGTCCTCGACCTCGACGCGAGTTCGGCAGGGCGCGCGCGGACACGGCATGATCAGGGGATGGACGCCGTGGAAGACCCGAAAGGCGGTGGGGACGTGGACGAGCGGTCGGGGATCACGTCGCCGGCGCAGGCCGCGAACGACCCCCTGGTGCTGGCCTTCGGCAGACTCCAGGGGGCGGCGAACCGGCTCGGGTACATCCTGGGCCGGGATCTGGAGCGGCAGTGCGGTATCACGCACCTGACCTTCGAGGTGCTGCTCATCCTGGGCCGGGCCGGGGGCGCCGGGCTCTCCATGCGGGCCATCGCCCAGGAGCAGGTGCTGACGACGGGCGGCGCGACCCGGTTGGTGGACCGGATGGAGGCGGCCGGGCTGGTGGAACGCGTCGAGGATCCCGACGACCGGCGCGGAAAGCTGGTGTCCCTCACCGAGTTGGGGGCGCGGACCAGCGTGCGCGCGGCGCGGCTGCACGTGGAGAACATCCGCCGGTATTTCCTGGAGCCGCTGCCGGCCGAGGACCGGGAGCGGTTCGCGGAGGACCTGCGCATCCTGAGCCACTCGGCCCGGGACATCCTGCCCCGGCTGCCCTGAAGGGCGTCGACACGGCGTGCCATGCTGGCGGCATGACGAACCGACGCGAGGTCGCCATCGTCCGCTGGGCAGGCCGGGACCCCGGCGACGAGGGCGGGCCGGCCGCACTGCTGGCGGCCTACCACCTGCAGACGCAGGCCGAGAAGGGCGAGGCCGTCGCGGATGCCGACGCGTTGCCGGACCGCTACCGGGCGGAAATCCTGGACCCGCGCGCCGCGTTCGCCGACGATGTCGTGCTGCTGGCGTCGAGTGGGGGCACCGCCGTCGGCTGCCTGGTGGTGACCGCTCCCGTCGACCGGCGGTGCGAGATCAAGAGGCTCTGGACCGCTCCCGCGTTCCGGGGCCGTGGCATCGCGTCCGACCTGGTCGACGCCGCGCTCGCCCATGCCGCGGACACCGGTGTCGACACGGTACGGCTGTCGGTCTGGCAGTGGCGGGCGGCCGCCATCGCCCTGTACGAGCGCCTCGGCTTCACCGTCACCGGCTCCTGGGACGCACGGGACCGACTGGTCTGCATGGAGCGCGCCGTGTGACCGAGGCCGCGGTGGGGGTGGGTGGCTCCGTTCAGCAGGCCTGCTTCCGGAGGTGGTCGGCCGGGCGCTCGTGCTCGGTGCGCGCGGCCTCGAGAAGGAGCCGCCACGAGGTCACCGTCGGTCGGCGTCGCAGCAGACCGCGCCTCTCCCGCTCCGTCATCCCGCCCCACACGCCATGCTCCACACGGTGGTCGAGGGCGTAGGCGAGGCACTCGGTGCGCACCGGGCAGCCCGTGCAGACGGCCTTCGCCCGGTTCTGGGCGGCCCCTTCGACGAACAACTCCTCAGGGTCGGCGGTACGGCACTTCGCCCGCGCCTGCCACTCCTCGCCAGCACTGACCGCCATGGTGCCGTCCCCTCCCGTTCCCATGCCACCCGCCACGTCGGCCGGGGCGATCCAGCGACCGTACGCCTCGTGTCCCGCCCCCAGGATTCTCCGTCCGGCAGCAATCCGATCGGGTGACGGCTGCATTGACAGCAGCCGACAAGGCGCTACGTCGCACTCGGCGGCCTCGCCGGTCGGGTGCCCCAGGGTGGTCGATTCATTCGGCTCCCGCGCTCCCCGCTCCGGGGCGGTCGGGGTGGCGCGCAGTGTGGTGGGGAAGGAGTGTGCCGGAGGTCGTCACGGGACACTTGGGGGGAAGGCGGTCGGCGAACAGCGTGGAGGCGAGCGTGGTGATTGCCGTCAATCCGACGGACAGCGCCTCGCTGCTGGCTGCCTTCGGGGCGCTGGGCGTGCTGGCGGTGATCTTCGCCGAGTCGGCGCTGCTGGTCGTCGGGTTCTTCCTGCCGGGCGACACGCTGCTGTTCCCGGCGGGTGTGCTGTGCGCGGCGACCGCGGACCGGCCGCCGCGGCTGGAGCTGTGGCAGGTGCTGGTGTGCGCGGCCGTGGGCGCGGTCGCGGGCGGACAGGTCGGCTATCTGATCGGCCGGCACGGCGGCCGGCCGCTGCTGGCCCGGACCTCCCGGACGCGGGTGCGCGAGGGCGCCGCCCGTGCGGAACGGCTGCTGGCCCGCTACGGCTACGGCAAGGCGCTGGTGATCGGCCGTTTCGTGCCGATGCTGCGCTCCGTGCTGCATCCGGCGGCCGGGGCGCTCGGGGTGCCGATGCGGCCGTTCACCCTCTGGCAGAGCGTCGGTGGCCTGCTCTGGTCCCAGAGCTTCGTCCTCGCCGGGTACGCCCTGGGTTCCTCGGTCTCCCACATCGACGACTGGCTGCTGCCGCTGGTCGGCGTGATCGTCGTGCTCTCCGTGGTGCCCCTGCTGGTGGAGGCCCGCCGGGCGCGCCGTGGCCGGTCGGGGCAGGGTCCCCGGTGAGGCGATGGCGGCCGGCCACGGCAAAGGCCAGTATGCGCGAGGGAAAATTCAGTTCATCAGTGCGCAAATCGATCGCTGGATCGGTGTAATCGGCAGACATGTCGGACCGCGTGGCGATCTAGCGTCGGAGTGCACGGGGGCCACCACGGACCAGAAAGCACCGAGGCACGCATGCCCATCCCGAATACCGACGTCCTCCCGAATACCGACGTCCTGCCCGCGACCGAGTTCGACACCCTGACCGCTTCCGCCGCCGACCTCCTGTCGCCCGTCGACGAGCTGCCCGAGTCGGCGGCGCCGCCCGACCTGGTCCTGCGGCGGGTCCGCGACGAGCTGATGCTCGACGGCAACGCCCGGCTCAACCTCGCCACCTTCGTGACGACCTGGATGGAGCCGCAGGCACGGCAGTTGATGGCGGAGACCGCGGAGAAGAACCTCGCGGACCGCGCCGAGTACCCGCAGATCACCGCGATGGAGGAGCGCTGCGTGCGGATGCTCGCCCGGCTCTGGCACGCGCCGCGTCCGGAGCAGGTCCGCGGCTGCTCCACCACCGGCTCCAGCGAGGCGGCCATGCTCGGCGGCCTCGCGCTCAAGCGCCGCTGGCAGGCGCGCCGTCGCGCCCAGGGCAAGGACACCGCGCGCCCGAACCTGGTGATGGGCGCGAACGTCCAGGTGTGCTGGAAGAAGTTCGCCAACTACTTCGAGGTCGAGCCGCGTTACGTCCCGATGGAACCCGGCCGCTACCACCTCACGCCCGACACCCTCACCGCGTACTGCGACGACAACACCATCGGCGTGGTCACCGTCCTCGGGTCCACCTTCGACGGCTCCTACGAACCCGTCGCCGACATCTGCATGGCCCTGGACGGCTACCAGGCCGCCACCGGCACCGACATCCCCGTGCACGTCGACGGCGCGTCCGGTGCGATGGTGGCCCCCTTCCTCGACCCGGGCCTGATGTGGGACTTCCAGCTCGAACGCGTCGCCTCCATCAACACCTCGGGGCACAAGTACGGGCATGTGTTCCCGGGCCTCGGCTGGGCCCTGTGGCGGGACGCCGACGCCCTCCCCGACGACCTGGTCTTCGAGGTCGACTACCTGGGCGGCCGTTCCCCCAGTTTCACCCTCAACTTCTCCCGTCCCGGGGCCCATGTCGTCGCGCAGTACTACAGCTTCCTGCGCTACGGCTTCGAAGGGCTGCGGAACCTGGCGACCCAGAGCCGTACGACGGCCCGTGCGCTCGCCACCCGCATCCGCTCCATGCCTCCCTACGAGTTGATCACGGACGGTTCCGAACTCCCCGCCTTCTCCTTCAGGTTGGCGCCCGGCACGGAGGGCTTCACGGTCTTCGACGTCTCCCACGCCATGCGCGCCCGCGGCTGGCACCTGCCCGCCTACGCGTTCCCCGCCCCCTGCCAGGACGTCACCGTCCTGCGGCTGGTCGTACGGACCGGGTTCACCGCGGAACTCGCGGGCATGTTCATCGCCGACCTGACGGAGGTCACCAGGCAGCTCCACCCGGCCCGGCACACCCCGGCCTCCCTCGTCCAGCCCCTCAGCCCGGCCTGATCCCCTAGGTCAGCGCCGTGGGCCCTGCTGGAGGGCCGTGCGCAGCGCGTCGTCGATGGCGGGGTGCCGGAAGGTGAAGCCCGCTTTCAGCAGGCCGTCCGGGACCGCGCGGCAGCTGCCGGTGATGCCTTCCGAGAACTCACCGAGGACGGCCCTCAGGGCGAAGGCGGGGACGGCGGCGAGGGTGGGCCGGTGCAGGATCCGGCCCATCGCCCGGGTGATCTCACGGTTGGTCAGCGGTGCGGGGGCCGTGAGGTTGAGGGGTCCGCTGATGTCGTCGTGGTCGATCGCGTACCGCAGCGCCGCGATGTGGTCGGGCAGCGAGATGAACGGCCAGAACTGGTCGCCGGAGCCGAGCCGGCCGCCGAGTCCGAACCGGAAGAGCGGGAACAGCCTGCCCCAGGCGCCGCCGTCGGCGGAGACCACGAGACCGGTCCGCGGGTGGACGACCCGGACGCCGGCTCCCGCGGCGGGCGCGGCGGCGGCCTCCCAGCCCACGCAGACCCCCGCCAGGAAGTCGCTCCCGGCCGGGTCGGACTCGGTGACGACCCGGTCGCCGGTGTCTCCGTAGTACCCGGTGGCCGAGGCCGAGACCAGCACCCGGGGCGGCCGGGCGGCCTCGGCGCACGCCTCGGCGACGGTCCGCGTCCCGGCGAGGCGGCTGAGCCGGATCTCCTGCTTGTACGCCGCGGTCCAGCGCCGGTCGCCGACGCCCGCGCCGGCCAGGTGCACCACGGCGTCGACACCGTCCAGGACGGCCGGGTCCAGCCGCCTGCCGGGCTCCCAGAGTGCGCTCCGGGTGCCGTCGGCGGGCCGGGGCGCGGTCCGGCCGCGGGTGAGACGCAGCACGTGGTGGCCGTCGGCGAGGAGGGAGCGGGTGAGGGCGGAACCGATGAGGCCGGTGGATCCGGTGATCGCGACGCGCATGACGTTCTCCGATGAGCGAATGTTTGAGAGTTCAAACTCTCGCTCGTCAGCCTACGCCGGTCGGCTGTCGGCGGGAGGTAAGCGCCCGCCCGTGCGGTGGGGACGAGAGTGCCGGCAGAGCACCGCCGCAGCACAACCGAAAGGGCATGCCGGATGTCTCCGACATGCCCTGTGACCTGCTCCTCGCAAGTCGGGACGACAGGATTTGAACCTGCGACCCCTTGACCCCCAGTCAAGTGCGCTACCAAGCTGCGCCACGTCCCGGTGCCGTTTGACCTGGGGTTTCCCCGGTCGAAACGCGCAAGGAAACAATACCGCACTCGGCTTGGTGGTCGTACCCGGCTTTTCCGCCCGCGGAGCCGCGACGTACGGTCAGCCCTCGTCCGGCAGCCCCAACTCCGGATACGCCTCCAGCAGTCGCGGCGGGGCCGCCTGCCTCCAGGAGTCGGCCAGGATGTCGCGCAGCTCGGCCTCGTCCTCCAGTGCGGCCAGCCGGACCCGGACCCAGGCGAACATCGCCTCGTGATCGGCGATCCAGAACTTGTCCGGCTCGGCGAGCACCAGTTCGTCGCGCTCCTCCTTGGGGCAGCGCACCGCGATCGAGGTCTCGTCCTCCGGGAGGGTGGCGAACATCTTCCCGGCGACCCGGAACGTGGGCATGTTCCAGGCGGTCTTCTCCGCGGTGTCCGGCAGGGACAGGGCGACACGGCGTACGTCTTCGGCTTCCGGCATGGGACGAACCGTAGCCCCCGCCACTGACAGTCATCGGGCGGGAGCGGCCAGGCGCTTGAAGTAGAGGGTGGTGGGGCGCAGCGTCCCGTAGGGGTCGAGCGCGTAGTCCGGGATGACGCCGGCGCGGGTCCAGCCCGCCGCCCGGTAGAGGTGTTCGGCGGGACTGTCCGTCTCGGTGTCCAGATGGAGCAGGGTGATCCCGTGGGCCGCGGCGGCCTCCTCGGCGACGGCGAGCAGCCCGCGCCCGAGGCCCTGCCCGCGGGCCTGGCGGTGGACCATCAGCTTCACCAGTTCGGCGCGGTGCCGGCTGTTGGGCTTCTCGGGGAAGGCGAGGCCGACCGTGCCGACGGCCCGGCCGGTGCCGTCGAGCGCCGCCCACACGGCGAGTTGCCCGGCCGCCACGGCGTCCGCCCTCCCCCGCCACCAGTCGAGGGCATGCTCGCGCGCGAACGGCGCGAGGAAGCCGACGGACGCGCCCGCGTTCACCGTGTCGGCCAGCAGGTCCGCCAACTCGGCCGCGCGCTCCCTCAGTTGGTCCGCCCCGAGGCGCACTGTGGTCATGGCCGCACCACCGCCAGGACGTACCGGGTCTCCCCCGTCCCGGCGCACCGGAACCGCGTCGGCCCCCAGACCCGCAGCCGTAGGCAGTCGCCGGTGTCCAGGAGGTGCTCGGTGCCCTCCGCGGTCACGGCGAGCGTCCCGTCGAGCACCCAGAGGTGCTGTTCCAGGCCGGGGACCGGCGGGCGGTCGTAGGAGATGTCCGCGCCCGTGGCGAGCCGGCCCTCGACGAGTTCGCCGCGCAGCCCGTCGTGCGGCGGCGACACGGAACGCCGCACGAAACCGGAGGCGCGGTCCTCCCACACCCGCTGTTCGGCCGCGCGCAGCACCGGCGCGGGTTCCGCCTCGACCTCACTGAGCAGCTGGGACATGGTCCGGCCGTAGACGCCGCAGAGCCGGTTGAGAAGGGCCGCGGTGGGGCTGGTCTCGGCCCGTTCGGCCCGGGAGAGGGTCGATCTGCTCAACCCGCTGCGCTCCGCCAGCTCCCCGAGGGACCAGCCCTGTTCGGCACGCAGGGCGGCGAGGCGAGCCCCGAGACGCACATCGAGACCGGTACCGGCGGGGGCGGGGGCGGGGGCGATCACATCGTCGTCGCGTTTCACATTCGGGACGCTATCCCACATGTGAAACACCGGTGTTACGGATGCCTCACGGCCGCGCCGCCCCGCCCAGTGCCTCCAGCACCGGACGGATCAGCGGATGCCCCTCGGCGCCGCGCCGTACGGCCGCGAACACCCGGCGGGTGGGGGCGTCCCCGTCGACGGGGCGTACGACCACACCGGTCAGGTCCATGCCGCGCAGCGCGGAGCGGGGTACGAGGGCCACGCCCGCGTCGGCCGAGGCCAGGGCGACCACGGCACGGAAGTCGTCCGAGGAGTGTTCGAGGCGGGGTTGGAAACCGGCGTTCTCGCAGGCCAGGACGACCACGTCATGGCAGGGGTTACCGGGGTACGGGCCGATCCAGACGTCCTTCGCCAGCTCCGCGAGGGAGACCTCGGGGAGCTCGGCGAGACGGTGGTGGAGCGGGACGACGGCGTCGAAGGGCTCGGCGTACAGGGGCACGTGGGTGAGCCGCGGGTCGTCGGCGGGCGGGGCCCCCCGGTACTCGACGGCCACCGCGACGTCGACCTGCCGGTCCAGGACCATCGGGAGGCTGGCGTCGCCCTCGGCGTCCTGGACCCGGATGCGGATGCCGGGGGCGGTACGGGCGAGGTGGGCCACGGCCGGGGCGACCACCTGCGCGATCCCGGTCGCGAACGCGGCGACGGTGACCGTGCCGGCCTCGCCCGAGCTGTACGCGGCCAGTTCGGCCTCGGCCCGCTCCAGCTGGGCGAGGACCACGTTGGTGTGGCCGAGCAGGATCTCGCCGGCCGGGGTGAGCCGTACCCCCTTGGCGCTGCGCTCGACCAGGCGGTGGCCGGTCTCCTGCTCCAGGGCCGCCAGCTGCTGGGAGACGGCCGACGGGGTCAGGAAGAGCGCGGCGGCAGCCGCCGTCACGGTGCGGTGGTCCGCCACCGCACGAAGGATATGGAGCCGCCGCGCTTCGATCACGGGGCCGATTATTGCAATATGTCCGCGCCCCCGAACCGCCGGCGGGGAGGCAGGGGGGCGCGGACACCGGGTTACGGCAACCGGAATGCAGGCAGGGGGCCGCCGACACCGGCCACTGGCCGCAGGCACCGCCCCCGGGCACCGGCCGCGGGTGCCGACCGGGTGGGAAGCGCTGCTTCCCCCGGCTTCCCGGTCGAGCGCGTGGGCGGCGGTCGCTGGTGCCGGTCGTCTCCGGAGCCGGTGCTGGGCTGCTCGGCGGGCCCCGCGCTCAGCTCGTCAGTTCCGCGCGGGCCGCCACGAAGGCGTCCACCGCGCGGTTGACGTCGGCCGTCGAGTGGGCCGCGGACAGCTGGACGCGGATCCGGGCCTTGCCCTGCGGGACCACCGGGTACGAGAAGCCGATCACGTACACGCCCCGGTCGAGCAGCAGCTCGGCCATCCGTCCGGCCTCGGCCGCGTCGCCGATCATGACAGGGGCGATGGCATGGTCACCGGGCAGGACGTCGAAGCCCTCCTCGGTCATCCGGCGCCGGAACAGCGCGGTGTTCTCGGCGAGGCGCACGCGCAGGTCGTCGGCGGACTCCAGCAGGTCGAGGACCTTCAGCGAGGCCGCGGCGATCACCGGGGCGAGGGTGTTGGAGAAGAGGTAGGGACGGGAGCGCTGACGCAGCAGGGCGACGATCTCGGCGCGGGCCGCCACATAGCCGCCGGAGGCGCCGCCGAGGGCCTTGCCGAGGGTGCCGGTGACGATGTCGACGCGGTCCATCACGCCGTGCAGCTCGGGGGTGCCCCGGCCGGACGGGCCGACGAAGCCGACGGCGTGCGAGTCGTCGACCATGACCATCGCGTCGTACCGGTCGGCCAGGTCGCAGATCTCGCGCAGCGGCGCCACGTAGCCGTCCATGGAGAACACCCCGTCGGTGACGACGAGCCTGCGCCGCGCCCCGGCCGCCTCCTTCAACTGCCTTTCCAGATCGTCGAGATCGCGGTTGGCGTAGCGCAGGCGGCGGGCCTTGGAGAGCCGGATGCCGTCGATGATCGAGGCGTGGTTGAGGGCGTCGGAGATCACCGCGTCCTCCTCGCCGAGCAGGGTTTCGAAGACGCCGCCGTTGGCGTCGAAGCAGGAGGAGTAGAGGATCGTGTCCTCCTGGCCGAGGAACGCCGACAGCCGCGCCTCCAGCTCCTTGTGGACCTCCTGGGTCCCGCAGATGAAGCGGACCGAGGCCATGCCGTAGCCCCAGCGGTCCAGTGCCTCGTGGGCGGCGGCGATCACCTCGGGGTGGTCGGCGAGGCCGAGGTAGTTGTTGGCGCAGAAGTTGAGGACCTCACCCGGGCGGCCTCCGGCGGTCACGGCGACGGTCGCGGACTGCGGGGTGCCGATGACCCTCTCGGGCTTGTGCAGCCCGGCGGCGAGGATCTCGTCGAGGGTGTCGCGCAGGTCGTCGCGTACGGAGTCGAACATGGCAGAAGCTCCTAAGGGATTACGCAGTCCAGTCGAGGATGACCTTGCCGCCGCGGCCGCTCGCCGCGTCGGCGAAGGCGGCCTCGAAGTCGCGGTAGCCGTAGCGGCCGGTGATCACGGGGGCGAGGTCGAGACCGCCCTCCAGCAGGACGGACATCGCGTACCAGGTCTCGAACATCTCCCGGCCGTAGATGCCCTTGATGGTGATCATCGAGGTGACGATACGGGCCCAGTCGACGGGGAACTCCTGGGTGGGCAGGCCGAGCACCGCGATCCGGCCGCCGTGCGTCATGTTGGCGATCATGTCCCGCATCGCCTCGGGCCGGCCGGACATCTCCAGGCCGATGTCGAAGCCCTCGCGCAGGCCCAGTTCCCGCTGACCGTCGGCGATGGAGGCCTGCGCCACGTTCAGTGCCAGGCTCACGCCGATCTTGCGGGCCAGGTCGAGGCGCTCCTCGCTGACGTCGGTGATCATGACGTGCCGGGCGCCCGCGTGCCGGGCCACCGCCGCCGCCATCAGGCCGATCGGTCCGGCACCGGTGATCAGTACGTCCTCGCCGACCAGCGGGAAGGAGAGCGCGGTGTGCACGGCGTTGCCGAACGGGTCGAAGATCGCGGCCACGTCGAGGTCGACCGGGACCCGGTGCACCCAGACGTTCCCGGCGGGCAGTGCCACGTACTCGGCGAACGCGCCGTCGCGGCCGACACCGAGGCCGACCGTGGCCCGGCACAGGTGACGCCGCCCGGCCTGACAGTTGCGGCACTTGCCGCACACCAGATGGCCCTCGCCGCTGACCCGGTCGCCGGCCTTGATGTCCACGACGTCGCGTCCGGTGGCCACCACCTCGCCGACGAACTCGTGCCCGACCACCAGCGGCGTGGTGACGGCCTGCTGCGCCCAGCCGTCCCAGGCCTGGATGTGCAGGTCGGTGCCGCAGATCCCGGTCCGCAGCACCCTGACCAGGACGTCACCCGGTCCGACCGCGGGCTCCGGCACGTCCGCGAGCCACAGGCCGGGCTCCGCCTTCTCCTTGACCAGCGCCTTCAACGCTACGGCTCCTGTGCGTGAGATGCCGGTCGCGGGCACGCCGAAGCGGCCCGCGACCGGGCATGGGGGGTGGTATCGCACAGAAATCTGCCGCACCCGGGCGCCGGGGTCCATCGAGGTTTTCTTAAGCGCCGCCACAGCTGCGCTTCACGCCCCCCGAAACCCCCGGCGGCGTCTGCCTATTCGAGGCGCGAGACCTGGTAGTGGCCGAGGTACCAGTCCTGCGCCACCCGGGTGACGACGACGGAGAGCTTCACCTCCAGCGGTGACCGGTCCCGGAAGGAGAACTCGACGGCCAGGTAGCCGAGCACCACCCCGTCGGCGAGCCGCCGGGTCTCCAGGATCCGGTACGCCGCCTTCATACCCGGGGGCTGGGAGGCGTAGTACGCGGCGACGCCCGGCCGCCCGACCGAGTAGGGGTGCAGTCCCTGGAAGATGGCGTCCTCGGTGAAGAGGGCGGCGACGTCCGCGGGACGGTGCCCGTCGACGGCCGCCTTCCACCGGTCCAGCACCCGGCTCAGGACCGCCGTGTCGTCAGCCGTGGTGATCATGTCCACTCCTGTCTTCGGTGTGGCGCCCGGTCAGTGCCCGGCGCTCATGCCGCCGTCGACGTGCAGGATCTCGCCGGTGACGAAGGGCGCGGTCTCCAGGAAGAGCACCGCGTCGACGATGTCGCTGACGTTGCCCATCCGGCCCACCGGGTGCAGGGCGGCGAGGAACTCGTGGGTCTCCGTCGGGTGCATGGGGGTCTTGATGGTGCCGGGCGAGACGGCGTTGACGCGGATGCCGCGGGTGGCGTACTCGATCGCCAGGGACTTGGTCGCGGACTGCAGCCCGCCCTTGGTGAGGGAGGCGAGGACGGAGGGGACGCGGGCGTCCGGGCTGTCGACCAGGCTGGTGGTGACGCTCACGATGTGTCCGCCGCCCTGGGCGAGCAGGTGCGGGACCGCCCGCTGGGTGAGGTGGAAGAAGCCGGCGACGTTGATGCCGGTGACGGTGGCGTAGTCCGCGGCCGTGTACTCGGTGAACGGCTTCGCGACGAAGACACCCGCGTTGTTGACCACGGTGTCGACACGGCCGAACCGGTCGACGGCCGCGGCCACGACCCGCTCGGCGGTCTCCGGGTCGGCGATGTCGCCCTGGACGGTCAGGACGTCGGAATCGTCGGCGGGGGTGATCGTGCGCGAGGTGGCGACGACGGCGTGGCCGAGCTTGCGGTAGCCCTCGACCAGGGCGGCACCGATGCCCTGGGAGGCACCGGTGACGATCGCGACCTTCTGCTGGGGTGTGCTCATGATGACCTTCTCCGTATGGCTGACCGGTTACTAGCCGACCGGTCGACTATTTGGACGGTAGGTCGGACGGGCGGGGCATGCCAGGATCAGTCTCCTCCTGGCTGGGAGGCGCTGCCTCCCAGCGCAGCTCAGCGCAGGGGCGCGTACGGGTCGCCGGTGGGCAGCCAGGCGTCCGGGGCCTGGATTCCGAGGTCGCCGACGCCGTCGCACAGGGCGTCGGCGGCGGCCAGGACCCCGGCGCGGTCCTCGCTCTCCCGCATGACCAGGGACCAGGTCCAGTACACCTTCGGCCCGGCGACCTCCCGGCGGACCAGGTCGGGCGGGAGCGGGGCGGTCTGTCCCTTGGGCGAGTTCAGGACGGGGCGGGTGCAGCGGCGGACGTGGTCGAAGAAGGCCGGACCGGTGACCGCGCCGTCGGAGATGCGTACGGCGCGGGCGCCGACGGTCTCGGTCAGTTCCTCGGCGTACGCGTTCCAGGAGGCCCAGGAGGTGACGTCGTCGTCGATGAGGACGTCGACGTCACCGGCCCGCACCTCGCCGGTGTCGGGGCCCTTCGCGACGGCGTAGAGCCGGTCGGCGCCGATCAGCCTGGCGCGCAGTCCGAGCCGCTTCAGGTCCTCGGTGCGCACCCAGCAGACGGCGAGGTCGAGGCTGCCGTCGGCGACCCGGGCGGCCTGGGTGTGGGAGGGGGCGACCCAGGCGTCCAGGTGCACCCGCGCCACCGCGGCCGTACGGGAGGTCAGGTCCGGTGGCAGCCAGTTGACGTAGCCGAGCCGCACCGACTGGGAGCCCGAGAGGCGGCCTGCCCGGCGTCGCAGGTCGTCGGCCCGCTCCAGCAGGGCGCGGGTGTGGGGGAGCAGGTCGGCGCCGGCCGGGGTGAGGGAGACCGAGCGGCGGTCCCGGTCGAACAGCCGGACGCCCAGGTCCCGTTCCAGCGCCTTGATCTGCTGGGAGAGCGAGGGCCCCGCGATGAGCAGCCGCTCGGCGGCCCGGCCGAAGTTCAGTTCCTCGGCGACCGCGACGAAGTACCGCAGCTGGCGGAGTTCCACGCGCGCCATGCTACGCGTGCTGGAAGGCCGAGCCTCTCAGCCGCGAGGCAGCCGGTCCTGGCCGCGCGGCAGCGCGCCCGCCCCTCGGCGGCCCCGGCCCGCGCTCGCCACGGCACGGGCGTCGGCCGTCGTCCCCCGAGGGGGCTAGCCCTCCGTCGCCCCCAGCAGGGCCCGGCAGTTCTGCCACAGGGGGCTCAGCCGGCCCGGGCTGTTGTAGAGCTTGGCGAACATCACCTGGCCCTCCAGCTGGGCCACCACCGCCCGCGCCGCCTCCCGGCTGTCGGTCACGTCCACCTCACCACGCCGGCGGGCCTCGGTGACGACTGACTCCACCATGTCGACCTGGGCGTCGAAGATCTCCTGCAGCCGTCCGCGGACCGCCTCGGTCTGGTTGCTCAGCTCCAGGGTGAGGTTCCCGAACAGGCAGCCCGCAACGGTGCCGCAGTCCCGCTGGCCCGCGAGCTGCCCGGCCTCCGTCTCCTCGAACAGCCGCCGCAGCCGCCGCAACGGCTCACCGTCACCGGCCAGGGCCCGGGTCCAGTCACGCTTCTGCGCCGCCCAGTGCTCGTCCACGACCGCGAGCGCGAGCGCTTCCTTGGACTCGAAGAAGTAGTAGAAGCTGCCCTTGGGCACCCCGGCCGCCCGGCAGATCTCGGCCACCCCGAGCGCCGCGTACCCGCGCCCCTCGATCAGCGACCGGGCGGCGGCGAGGATCTTCAGCTTGGCGTCACTGGTACGTCCCATGGGACCAGGGTACGGAGGTACTAGACCGGTCGGCTGGTGACCGGGGCGTTCCCGTCGTCACAGCAGCGGGAACCCGTCGGCCTCGCGTCGCTCCAGGCGGGCCACCAGCTCCGCCGCCGACGCCTTGATGGTCTCCAGACCGGGCCGCCCCCAGGGCCGTGGCTCCACGTCGACCGCGCACACCGTGCCGAGCACCGTCCCCGTGCTGTCCACGAGCGGGGCGCCCAGGTAGGAGCGGATGCCGAACTCGTCGACGATCGGGTTGCCCGCGAACCGCGGGTAGTCGCAGACGTCCTCCAGGACCAGCGCCTTGCGCCGCACCACCACGTGGGGGCAGAAACCGTGGTCGCGGGCCAGCTCACGGCCGAGCACCGGCGTACTGCCGTCGGGCTTCACCACGGGTGGCGCCACGGCCGGCAGGTGCAGGCCCGCGAAGAACTGGCGGTCCTGGTCGATGAAGTTGACCATGGCGTACGGCGCCCTGGTGATCTCGGCGAGCCGGTCCGCGTAGATGTCGAGCTCGGGGTCGGGGCGGCCGCCCAGGCGCAGTTGGCCGAGGCGCCGGGTGCGCTCGGGTGCCTCCTTGTCCTCCGGGGTGAGCAGCAGACGGCCGGCCGGGCGCGCAGGGTCGTACCTCATGCGCGGGCTCCGGCGCTGTGGACGTGGGTCATGTACGGGCTCCGTGAGGGATGTGCGGGCTTCACCTGTGGGCGCCGTGGCTTGGCGCGGAGACCGGCGCGTGGGCGATGAGGTGGCGGACGAGGGTGAGCAGGGTCTGGACGCCGGAGCTGGAGATCCGGGCGTCGCAGCGGACGACGGGGATCTGCGGGTCGAGGTCGATGGCGGCGCGCACCTCCTCCGGGTCGTAGCGGTAGGAGCCGTCGAACTCGTTGACGGCGACGATGAAACCGAGGCCGCGTTCCTCGAAGAAGTCGACGGCCGCGAAGCAGTCCTCCAGCCGGCGGGTGTCGGCGAGGATGACCGCGCCGAGCGCGCCTTCGGACAGCTCGTCCCACATGAACCAGAACCGCTCCTGCCCGGGCGTCCCGAACAGGTACAGCACGTGCTCCGGGTCCAGGGTGATCCGGCCGAAGTCCATGGCCACCGTCGTCTCGACCTTGTTCTCGATGCCTTCGAGGTCGTCGGTGGCGGCGCTGACCGTGGTGAGCAGTTCCTCCGTGGACAGCGGTGCGATCTCGCTCACCGCGCCCACGAAAGTGGTCTTGCCGGCCCCGAACCCACCGGCCACCAGGATTTTCAGCGCGGTGGGGAAGGGGTCAGAGCTGTCGTCGTAGTCCATCGAGCACTGCCTCCAGGAGGGACCGGTCAGTGGGGTTGTGGCGGAAGGCGGGGGGTTTGGCGGTGAGCGCCCCGCAGTCGACGAGGTCGGAGAGCAGCACCTTGGTGACCACGGCGGGCAGCTTGAGGTGCGCGGCGATCTCGGCGACCGAGAGGGGGCCGCGGCACAGGTCGAGCGCCTGCGCGTGCTCGGGGCCGAGGTAGCCGAGGGGCGTGGTCCCCGTGGCCATCACCTGAGACATCAGGTCGAGGGCGATGCTGGGCTCGGTGCGGCCGTTGCTGACCGTGAACGGGCGCACGAGGCGTCCGGCCGCGTCGTCCAGCCACGGCCCGTCGCCGGCTGCCGCCACCCTCAAGGCCTCATCGCCGTGGGTTCGACGGCGTGCTGCCGGGGCGCGGTGACGAGGTACGGGCGGACGCTCTTCACCAGCATCGCCATCTCGTAGCCGAGGACGGCGGCGTCGGCCTCCCGGCCGGCCAGTACCGCGAGGCAGGTGCCGGAGCCGGCGGTGGTGACGAACAGCAGGGTGGAGTCGAGTTCGACGACGACCTGGCGGACGTCGCCGCCGTCGCCGAACCGGACGCCCGCGCTGCGGCCGAGCGAATACAGCCCGGAGGCGAGCGCCGCCATGTGGTCGGCGCTGTCCGGGTCGAGGCCGTGGACGGACTTCACCAGCCCGTCGCAGGAGAGCAGCACGGCGCTGGTGGTGTGCGGTACGCGCTGCACGAGGCCGCTCATCAGCCAGTCGAGGTCGGATACCTGGGCGGTCGTCGCATCGCTCGCCATGGTGGATCGACTCCTTGAAGTACGAAGGTCCCCGGGAGCACTGGGGGTGGGGGTGGAGTGGGCGGTGGGGGTGGTGACGGTGCTGGTCATCCGGCCGGTGTGCTCCCGTCGGGCCGGGCGGTGAACTCGGAGGTGTGCACCGGGCGCAGGGCCTGGGAGTGCGACGAGGGCCGGGACACCGACGGGGGGTCGGCGGGGTCGCGGTGTGCCCAGCTCAGGTGCGTCTGGGCCGAGTGGTCGCCGGCCATGTACTCGTCGGCCAGGTGGTCGTGCGCGGTGTGGACGTGGGTGGCGTGGACGTGGGTGGCGCCCGAGGTGCTGCTCGCCGGGTCGCCCCCGGAGGCGCCCGCGCCGCCGCCTGCTCCCGTCACCGCCGTGTCGAGCGCTCCGATGACGGGGGGCGCCGGTTCGGCCGGTGCGGTGGCCGGTGCCGGTGGGTCCGGCTGGGTGGCCTCCAGGTGCTGCTGGGCCTCGGCGAGGCCGATGCCCCGCTGGAAGGCGGCCATCAGGCCGGGGTCGTGTCCGGCCGGAGCCTCGGTGCTGTCCTGGCGGGGCGCCGGGCCGCCGCGCAACTGGGGGACGATGTGCTCCTGGGCGCGACGGCGCGGCAGTTGGGGTTTGCCCATGGTGCCGCGCACGGCGCCGACGCGGGGCACGGGCGGGGCGCCGGCGTTCCCGGCGACCGTGGGCCGGTCCTCGGGCCGGATACCGGGAAGCGCCTCGGCGGGGTTGGGCCGGGTGTCCCGGGCGCCGCGCACGGGCAGCGGCGCGGGTGCCCCGCCGGGCTGCGCGTGCCGACGACGCTCACCGCCGGCCGCACCGGGAGCCCCCGGCTGTCGCCCGGTGCGTCCTCCGGCCGGCGGGCCGCCCTCGGTCGCCGCCCGGCTCCCGGTGCCGGTGTCGGTGCCGGTGCCGGTGAAGGTGCCGGTCCCCGCGGCGCCGGGCGGTGCGCCGCCCTCCGCTGCCCCGGTGCCGGCGGACGGCCACGCGGTCCCGGTGCCCGGGGCACCCCCCGGCGCCGTCGGCGTACCGCCTCCGGCCGCCGTGCCGCGCGGCTGCGGTACGGCCCCGAGTGCGCCCGGCGCCGTACCCAGCAGGGCCTGCGGGACGACGAGGACGGCCTGGACGCCGCCGTAGATGTTGGTCTGCAGGCGCACCTGGATGCCGTGGCGGCGGGCGAGCTGGGAGACCACGAACAGGCCGATGCGGCCGTCGGCCAGCAGGCTGGCGACGTTGACCTGGTCGGGGTCGGCGAGCAGGGCGTTCATCTTGGACTGTTCGCCGACCGGCATGCCGAGCCCGCGGTCCTCGACCTCGACCGCGAGGCCGGAGGTGACGAGGTTGGCGCGGAGCAGCACCTGGGTGTGCGGGGCGGAGAACACGGTGGCGTTCTCGACGAGTTCGGCGAGGAGGTGGATGACGTCGGCGACGGCGTGTCCGCGCAGTTCGCCGTCGATCGGGGGGACGAGCTTGACCCGGGAGTACTGCTCGACCTCGGCGATGGCGGAGCGCAGCACCTCGGTCATGGAGACGGGGTTGCTCCACTGCCGCCGGGAGACGGCTCCGCCGAGCACGGCGAGGTTCTCGGCGTGCCGCCGGATGCGGGTGGCCAGGTGGTCGACGTGGAAGAGGCCCTTGAGGAGGTCCGGGTCCTCGATCTCGTTCTCCAGGTCGTCGAGGATGGAGATCTCCCGGTGCACGAGGGACTGAAGCCGCCGTGCCAGGTTGACGAAGACCTCCAGCTTCTGTTCGCTGCCCGCCTGGCTGGAGAGCTGGGCGGCCTGAACGACGGCGGTGACGGCGCCGTCGTGCGCGCGCGACAGGTCGGCGGCGAGCAGTTCGAAGTCGTCGGCGTCCTCGGGCGGTCCGCCGCGCGGTGTGCGCGGGGGCGGGTTCTCGCCCCGGCGCAGCGCCTCGACGAGCGCGCGCAGATCGGTCTCCCCGCGGGCGGCGGTGCGGCGCAGCACGTCCACGCGGTCGCTGACCGAGCGGGCGGCGCGGGCCGCGGCCACGGCGGCGATCACGATGCCCGCGGCGGTCACCGAGAGCGCTCCGGCGAGCACGGCCAGCAGGCCGAGGCCGGGGCGGGCGCCGGTGGAGCGGATCGTGAAGAGGACGGCGGCGCAGCCGCTGAGCGCCACCGCGACCGGCGGCAGCACGGCGAGACGCATCAGCTGCGGCCGTATGTGTGCCTCGGGCAGCGCGGGAACGGGTCGGGCGACCGGACGTCCGTGCCGGCCGCCCTCACGGCGGTCGGCGCGGGCGGCCGGTGCACGGAGGTGAGACATCTGCGTCCTCGTACTGGTCCGTCGGGCCTGGTCTCTCGCGCGGGTCGCGCGAGCTGGGCATGCGCCATCGCGGTGCCGGCCGAGGGGATCGCAGAAGATTCCGGCCCCGCGTCGTCCGACGGACACTCACAGTAGTCGCCCAGGCATCATGTGCGGTGGGCAGTTGACAAAGTCACCCGGAGATGGTCCCGCTCTGGTATGAGCCGTCGTACGAAAGCCCGATAACCTCGTCGGCGCCACGTCCCCGAACGACCACCGACCGATCCGACCTGCTCAAAAACGGTCACCGCCAGAAGGGGCGAGCCGGGCCGCCCGTCGTACCGCTCCCCCGCAGCGGAGCGCGCCGCACAACGCACCGACCGACCGGACCGAGGACCGGACCACCCCCTCACACCCTCACCACCACCCCGAAAGCATCACCCAGAGTGACCCCTTTGGCCTCCGCCTGCCGACTGCCGCCGGCCCCCGGCGGCAGAGGAACGGCACGACCGCACGGCCGGTCATGACGGTGCCCCCGCCCGGTCCGGGCAGGGGCACGCACGCCACTTTCACCTCACGGTCTCGTCACCGACGCGTCCGGGTCACGCCTCGCCCGCGAGGTCGAGGTCTCCTCGTCCCGGTGCGTTCTCCGGCCGTACCGCGAGGCGCCAGGGCCGGGTGATCGGCGCCGACACCGTGCGCCACCAGGGGTCGGCGGGCAGCTTCCCGGACGGTTCGAAGGGCTCGCCGGGGCGCGGCAGCGCCACCGCCTGGCCCGCCTCGTCACCCGCGTCCTTGGTCCACTCCCCCGGCTCGGCCCAGGCGTGCGGGGCGAGGTTGAAGGTCCCCCAGTGGATCGGCAGCAGCACGCCGTGCGGGCGGCCCCCCTGGAGGTCGAGGTGGGCGCGCATGCCCTCCTCGGGTGTCATGTGTATGTCGGGCCAGTGCTCGCTGTACGCGCCGATCTGGATCATCGTCAGGTCGAAGGGGCCGTGGTCGGCTCCGATGTCCCGGAAACCGTCGAAGTAGCCGGTGTCACCGCTGTGGTAGATCCGGTGCTCCGCGCCCGCCACGACCCAGGACGCCCACAGGGTGTGCTGGGGGTTGCGCAGCCCCCGGCCGCAGAAGTGGCGGGCGGGGGTGGCCGTCAGGGTGAGACCGCCGACCTCGGTCGCCTCGTGCCAGTCCAGCTCGCGCATCCGGCCGGGCGCCACCCCCCACTGCTCCAGGTGGGCCCCGACGCCGAGCGGCACGGCGAACAGGGTGTCCGTGCCGGCCAGCGCTCTGATGGTCGGCAGGTCGAGGTGGTCGTAGTGGTCGTGCGAGATGACGACCACGTCGACCGGGCCGAGCGCGGCGAGCGGCACCGGGACCGGGTGCAGGCGCTTGGGGCCGGCGAAGGGGAACGGCGAGCAGCGTTCGCCCCAGACGGGGTCGAACAGGACGCGGTGCCCGTCGATCTCGGCGAGGACGCTGGAGTGCCCCATCCAGGTCACCCGGAGACCGCTCGCCGCGGGTTTGGCGAGGTCGGCGACGGCGGTGGGGTGCACGGGGACGGTGCCCCGGGGAGCGCGGCGGGCGCGCTGCTCCTTCTCGAAGTACTTCTTCGCGAAGTCCAGCATCGAACCCGAGGGCCGGGTGCGCGCGACCCCGCCGGGGTTCTGGAAGACACCGTCCTTGAAGTGCGGTGAGCCCTGGATGCGGGCCAGGCGCTCACCGCCGGGGTCCGCGCCGAAGGCGGCGGGCCGCAGCGCGCGGAGCCCGGAGCTCAGGGGACTCGAACCGGTCACGGTGCCTCCAGTGCTGTTGCCGAGGCCTCCATTATGGTCGGCCCCGCGGGCGGTCGGCGTTGACACCGCGCCACCCGCGTCCCAATACTGACCCACTGTTCAGTAACACTCTTTCTTCACACAGTTCGCGAGGAGCCCCCGTGTCCGCTCCCCTGATGTCTCTCGTCTGGACCGACCACGTCACCGGCCGCCAGGGCTTCCTGGTCGTGGACCGGTTGGTGCGGGGCGTGGCCAGCGGCGGTCTGCGGATGCGGCCGGGCTGCACCCTGGAGGAGGTCACCGGGCTCGCCCGGGGGATGACGATGAAGGAGGCCCTGCACTACGACCCCGAGGGCCGCTACGTCCCCCTCGGCGGTGCCAAGGGCGGCATCGACTGCGATCCGCGCGACCCGGGGGCGTATCCGCTGCTGGTCCGCTACCTGCGGGCCATGCGGCCGTACATCGAGAGCCTCTGGACCACCGGCGAGGACCTCGGGCTCACCCAGGACCTGGTGGACCGGGCCGCCGCGGAGGCGGGCCTGGTCTCCTCGGTCCAGGCGGTGTACCCGCTGCTGGACGACGAGACGGCGGCCCGGCGACGGCTGGCGGACGCCTTCGCCGTCGAGGTGGACGGCCTCGGACTCGACGAGCTCGCCGGCGGCTGCGGGGTCGCCGAGTCGGCGCTGACGGCCCTGGACCGGGCCGGGGTGCCGCACCGGGGGACCCGGGTCGCCGTTCAGGGGCTCGGCACGATGGGCGGGGCCACGGCACGTTTCCTCGCCCGCGCGGGGCTCACGGTGGTGGCCGTCGCCGACGTCAAGGGCACCATCGCCAACCCGGCGGGCCTGGACGTCGAGGCCCTGCTGCGCGCGCGGGACGCGTACGGCACCGTCGACCGCGCGGTGCTGCGCCCCGGCGACCTCGAACTGCCGGGGGACGCCTGGCTCGGCACGGACGCGGAGGTGCTGGTGCCCGCCGCGGTGTCGTACGCCATTGACACGGCCAACGAGCACCTGGTCACCGCCCGCTGGATCGTCGAGGCGGCCAACATGCCGGTGCTGCCCGAGGCGGAGGAACGGCTCACCGCGCGCGGGGTGACCGTGCTGCCGGACGTGGTGGTCAACTCGGGCACCAACGCCTGGTGGTGGTGGACCCTGTTCGGCGACATCGGCCCGGACGCCGACGAGGCGTTCGCCCACATGCGGCGCTCGATGCGGGCCCTGGTGGGGCTGATGCTGGACCGTGCGGAGTCCGACGGCACGACGCCGCGGGCCGCCGCGCACGCACTGGTGACCGACCGGCTGCCGGTGATCGCGGAACGGTTCGGCTGGTACCGCTGACGGGCCGACGGCGCACGGGTGCCGCGTCGAGGAGCCGCGCGGTGCCGAGGCGTGCATCCGGCCGTGGCTCACGGCCGGATGTCGCGCGGCACAGCCGTGCGAGCGGCGCACGGGAACCGCGTCGGAGGAACCACCCGAGGCGAGGCGTGCGGGGCGCCGGTGGCTCACGGCCGGGTGTCGCGGGTGAGGACCACGGCGTAACGGCACTCGGTGGCGGTGGTGTTGGCGAAGACGCGGTCGGCGGGGGCGCCGAGTTCGATGGTGTCGCCGGTGCCGAGTTCGTGGACGGCGTCGCCGTCGTGGAAGGTCAGCCGCCCGTCGAGGACCCAGACGAGCTGTCGTACGAAGGCGAAGGCCGCCGCCGGGTACGGGACGCGGGCTCCGGCGGGCAGCCGGATCTCGGCGATCTCCGCCGGGAAGCGCGGGCCGGTGACCTGACGGCGCCGGTAGCCGGTGCCGGGGTCCTGCCACTCGGCAGCGTCCGCGCCGCGCAGTACGCCCGCCGTGTCGGCCACGGCGTCCGGCGCGCCCTCGGCGAGGGCGAGCAGGGAGGCGACGCCGAGCCGGAAGGCGGCGGACAGCTTGCCGAGGACGACGGCGGTGGGGCTGCTCTCGCCCCGTTCGATCCGGCTGATCATCGCCGCGGACACCCCGGACGCGTCCGCGAGCTGCGCCAGGGTCCAGCGGCGCCGTTCCCGTTCGGCGCGGACCCTGGCCGCGATCCTCGCCACGAGGTCGTCCGGCGCGGGATCTACTATGTTGGACATGAATCCACTATACGAGAGGACCCCCGTGGTGACGGTCCGCCCGGCACAGGCCGGTGACGCGGAGGCGGTGCGGGCGATCCGCAACCACGCGATCGAGCACTCGACCGCCCTGTGGACCGACACGCCGCAGACCCCGGCCGAGGGAGCGGCCTGGCTCGCCACGCACCTGGCACGCGGTTCGGCGCTCGTGGCCGAGGCCGCCGGCGCTCCGGGCGAGGTGGCCGGATTCGCGGTCTACGGACCGTGGCGCGCCCTGGACGGCTACCGGCACACGGTGGAGGACTCCGTCTACGTGCGCGAGGGCAGCCAGGGACTCGGCATCGGCTCCGCGCTGCTGGCCGCGCTGATCGCCGCGGCGCGCGAGGCGGGCCACCATGTGATGATCGCCGGTATCGAGGCCCGGAACGACCCGTCCGTCCGGCTGCACGAGCGGTTCGGCTTCGAACACGCCGGAACGGTCCGGGAGGTGGGCACCAAGTTCGGCCGCTGGCTGGACCTGACGCTCATGCGGCTGCCGCTGTCCTGAGACCGCGACGCGGGTGGCGGGACGACCGATTAGGGTGACCGCGTGGCGAGAGTGCGGTTGAGTGTGGCCGAGCGGCGCGAGGAGCTGCTGCGGGCCGCCGTCGAGCAGATCGAGGCGCGGGGCGTGGCGGCGGTGCGCATCGCCGACGTCGCGTCGGCGCTCGGCGTGAGCAACGCTCTGGTGCTGTACCACTTCTCCACCAAGGAGAAGCTGGTCGCCGCCGCGTTCACCCACGCCGCCGAGGGCGATCTCGCGCATCTGCGCCGGCTCCTCGGCCGCCGGACGTCGGCGCTGCGCCGGCTGCGGGCGGCGGTGCGCTGGTACGCGCCGACCGGGCAGGCCAAGGGGTGGCGGCTGTGGATCGAGGGCTGGGCGGTGGCGCTGCGCGAACCCGCTCTGCGGGACGTGACCCGCAGTCTGGACCAGCAGTGGAAGGCCGCGCTCGCCGAGGTCATCGCCGAGGGGGTGGCCGCCGGTGAGTTCCGGTGCCCCGACCCGATGGCCACGGCCCTGCGGCTGACGGCCCTGCTCGACGGGCTCGCCGTCCAGCTCACCTCCTACCCGGGCGCCGTACCGCGCTCCCGGGCGCAGGAGTGGGCCGACGAGGCGCTGGCCAGGGAACTGGGGCTGCCCGCGGGGCAGTGAGAGGCGGCCCCCAGAGGGCCGCCGCCGGCCCGCCCCGCGGGCGGGCGCCTCAGGCCACGGCAGCGATCCGCATCTTGATGTCGTCCGGCGAGAGCGCGCCCTTGGCCGTGACGTGGTCCCCCGAGGACTCGCCGCGCAGCCGTCGCCCGATCCACGGGACCAGGTACTCGCGGGCCCAGTGCACGTCGTCGCGGCGGATCTCGAGGGTGCCGCGGGGCGGCAGCGGCGGCCAGGGCTGGTCGGGGTCCGCGGGGACCTCGATGCCGAGCACCTGACCGGCCCGCAGCGCCACCCGCGTGTGCCCCTCGGGAGAGAGGTGCAGCCGGTCGTCGTCCCAGGCCCGCCGGTCCTGCACGGTCTTCAGGGACCACAGGTCCAGCACGGGGCAGCCGTACCGGTCGGCGATCGCCCGCACATGACCGTTGTAGGTGGCGATCTTGCCGCGCAGGTGTTTGAGGACGGGCACGTTGCGGGTGTCGAAGCCGGTGGTCACCATGACCGTGCCGATGGCCCCGGTCAGCCGGACCACGGCCCGCTCGAACCGCTCGGCCACCTCGTCCGGATCGGTGCCGGGACGGATGATGTCGTTGCCGCCGGCGCAGAAGGAGACCAGGTCCGGGGCGAGTTCCAGGGCCTTGGGCACCTGGTCCGCCACGATCTGGTCGAGCAGTTTCCCGCGCACGGCGAGGTTGGTGTACTGGAAGTCGTCCTCGGGGCGCCGGTCCGACAGCAGTACCGCGAACCGGTCGGCCCAGCCGACGAACGCCCCGTCGGGGCCCGGGTCGCCGACGCCCTCGCTGAAGCTGTCCCCCAGCGCCACGTACGACCCGATCACTGATGCGTTGTCACTCTTCGAATCGTCTGCCACGTCGGATCATGATTCACCTTTGACTGTGACCTACGCGACCGTAATAAAGGGTTGACGATCGGTGAGATAAGACACCTTTAAATAGTGGGCCAAGGCTGGAATAACGGCCTGCTCAGCGACGTTGACGCGATGATTGCCGGGCCGACGGGGGCGGCCGTCAGCCGACGGCGAGGCCCTTCGAGCGGAGGTAGGCGACCGGGTCCACGTCCGAGCCGTAGTCGGGGGTGGTACGGATCTCGAAGTGCAGGTGCGGGCCGGTCACGTTGCCGGTCGCGCCGGAGAGGCCGACCTGCTGGCCCGCGGTCACGGTCTGGCCGGCCGAGACGGAGAGCGCGGAGAGGTGACCGTACTGCGCGTAGTAGCCGTCGGCGAGCCGGATGACGACCTGGTTGCCGTAGGCGCCGCCCCAGCCGGCCGTGACGACCGTGCCGGCACCGACGGCCTTGACGGGGGTGCCGGTGGGCACGACGAAGTCGACGCCGGTGTGGTAGCCGCTGGACCACATGGCGCCCGGCACGTGGTAGCCGGTGCCGACGGTGGCGCCGCTGACCGGGAGGACGTGTCCGGAGGCGGCCGCCGTCGAGTCGTCCGGGGTCGACGGGGTGGACGGCACGGACGGGGTGGCCGCCGGAGACGAGGCGGCCGGCGAGGTGGCCGAGTGCGCCTCGGGCCGGGCACCGGAGTCGGCGGTACCGGTGGTCGTGGCGCCGCGGCCGCCGAGCGTGAGCTCGAGGCCGGGGTGGATCAGCGAGGGGTTGTCTCCGACGGCCTGCCGGTTGTCGGCGTAGAGCCGGTGCCAGCCCCCGCTGATGTGCTGGTCGCGCGCGATCTCCGAGAGGCAGTCGCCCGGCACCACGGTGTACGTGCGGTGCGCGGAACGCGCGGCGGCGGACGTCCGTACGGTCGCCTTCCCGGGCGCCGCCTTCGCGACGGCCGGCAGCGCCTGCGGAGCCTTCGCGGAGACGGACTGCGCGGTGGCCGCGTGGGCGCCGGTGGCCCCCATGAGCGGCAGGGCCAGCGCGGCGCCACCGGTTCCGGCGACGGCCATCGAACGGGTGAGACGCTGGGTCTTCGGGCGGCGGTGCTTACCCCTCGCGGGCATGGCGCGTTCCTCTCCGGCGCCTGCGAGGTGAGCTGTCGGGTTCGGGCTGGAGCTGCCCGGCCACGCCGGAAGGCGTGACTACACCCCTGGCCTGTCCCGGGAACCGGAACAGGCGGTCTTGCCTGGTGGGTCCCCCGCTCCTGCCGGGCACGGGTGAGTGTGTGGGGACTCCGGGCGGCGGCAGGATTCGGCGTTCCGTCCGGATGCGTGGCGAACGTAAGCGAGCAGGACGCACCCGGACAAGCGATCGGTTCCCGACCTCCTGGCTCCGGTTGATCCGTTACGGGAATTCCCGGTCACCCTCCGTGCATCCCGGCCTTTTCCGCTCCCGGGAATTCCTTGTGAGGCACCTCCATTACGTGGACATGACGCGCGACGGTCGGTCACCGATATGACGCTCCTCACGCACGTCACGCCACGTCCCCCTATTCCAGAGCGAGTTGGAACGAAGGCACCAAATCAGGCAGAAGGATCAGATGCGACGGAGTCGGATGACTGCCGCATCCAGGTCACCCTTGAGCCCCACCTGCAGCCCGTGGTGCAGCAGCACGGCGCCGCGGTGCACTTCGCCCGTTTCGCGGCATTCGTACGACGCCTCCGGGTCGAGGCCCCTGAGCCGGAGCGCCGGCACCGGCTCGCCGTAGCTCTGCGCCTGGAGCCAGGCGAGGACGGCGGTCTCGTCGCCGAGCGTGTACTGCACCGCGCTGAGCCCGCCGGCCGGGGGCCGCAGCCGGAACTGCTCGCCGCGCTGCACCAGCGGCCGGATCTCCTTGTAGAGCCCCACCCAGTGACCGGCTTCGGCGAGTTCCTCCTCGGTCCACTTCGAGAGGTCGCCGCCCACCCCGAGCGCCCCGGCCATGGAGCTGACGAACCGGAAACGCAGCGAGCTGACCCGGCCGTTGAGCTGGTGGTTCGGGCTGTCGGTGACCCAGGCGGACATCACCCGGGCGGGGTGGATCTGGCTGAAGCCGTGCTGGATGGCGAGCCGGTCCAGCGGGTCGGTGTTGTCGGAGGTCCACACCTCGTCGGTACGGCTCATGATGCCGAGGTCGATCCGGCCGCCGCCGCCGGAGCAGGACTCGATGGCGACGTCCGGGTGGGCCGCGCGGATCCGGTCGAGCAGGGCGTACAGGCCCCGCACGTGGTCCACCCACAGGCGCTGCGGGTAGGGCTCGCCCGGCCAGCCCGCGTCGGTGAAGCAGCGGTTGAAGTCCCACTTGACGTAGTCGATGGGCGCGCTGGACAGCAGGGCGTCGAGCTGCTCCCAGAGGTACTCCTGGACGTCCTCGCGGGCGAGGTTGAGGACGAGCTGGTTGCGCAGCTCCGTGCGCTTCCGGCCCTGCTGGTACTGCACCCAGTCGGGGTGCGCGCGGTACAGCTCGCTGTCCGGGTTGACCATCTCGGGCTCGACCCAGATGCCGAACTGCATGCCGAGCGCGTGCACGTACTCGGCGAGGGGCGCCAGGCCCTTCGGGAACCGGTCCGGGTTCGGTGTCCAGTCGCCGAGGCCGGCGCGGTCGGAGGTGCGGGCGCCGAACCAGCCGTCGTCCACCACGAACAGCTCGACGCCGATCGCGGCGGCCCGCCGGGCGAGGGTGGCCTGCTGCTCCTCGGAGATGTCGAAGGTGGTCGCCTCCCACGAGTTGAACAGCACCGGCCGGTCCCGGTCCGCGTCGGGGATGACGTGCGCCCGCTGGTAGGCGTGCCAGGCCCGGCTCGCCCCGCCGAAGCCGCCGTCGGACCACAGGGCCGCGAACACGGGGCTGGTGTACGACTCGCCCTCGGCCAGCATCAGCAGGCCCGAGTCGTCGTAGCCGGCGCCGCCGGTGATCTGCACGCGCGCGTCGGGAAGCTGGGCGACGGCGATCCGCCAGGACCCGGACCAGCCGAGGGCGCAGCCCCAGACCTCTCCGTGCTCCTCGGTGGCGTCGGTCTCCAGGGCGACCCAGGGCAGGTGCTGGTGGCCGGTGTGGCCGCGACGGCTGCCGATGACCTTCTCGCCGTACGTGAGCGGGGTGCTGACCAGCCGGGACTCGGCGGCCCAGCGGCCGTGCAGCTGGGAGAGCCGCCAGCCCTCGCGGTCGGGCAGCGTCCAGGTGGCCGCGTCGGCGCGCAGCAGCTCCACGGGCGCCTGGCCCTCGTTGCCGACGGTCACCCAGCGCTCGACGACGTCGCCGCGCATCCGGTAGTGCAGGGTGATGACGATCCCGTCGTCCCGGAAGCGCAGGCGCAGTTCCTCGTCGCCCGCGTCGCCCGCCGTCTCGTACGACTCGAAGGTCCACTCCGTGCCGCGGCGCTCCTCGGTGCGCACGGACAGCGCGGGGCGCACGAAGCGGGGGCCGCCCTCGACGGGGTACTCCTCACGGCCGTCGAGCGGGGACTCGAAGGGCCAGTAGCCGGGCAGCACCCGGGTGCTGAGGGCCTCGGCGTCGGCGAGCCGGATACGCGGCCCCCAGTGCAGGTGAAGCAGTTCGCCGGCCTCCGTCAGATGCAGCGCGTAGCTGCTCCCGGGGCCCGACAGGAGCCAGGTACGACCGTTTTCGGCGATGTCCACCATCGAGAAACCTCACACAGGTGCCAACAGATCCGCTCAAGCCCCAACATCATCAAGGGCCGCGGGCCCCGGAGGCAACGTCTGTGGACAACTCATTGCCTGTGGAAACCGATGTCGTATGGTCGACGCAGTGCCCGTCGACGAGCCGCGCCGACGGGGCCGGCCGGGAGGAGCCCCCGTGACGCAGCAGGTCCCGTCCACCGAGCCCGAGCTGGCCGGTGTGCGCAACTTCCGTGACGTGGGCGGCCTGCCGACCGTGGACGGGCGCCGGGTGCGGCACGGCGTGCTGTTCCGCAGCGGGCACCTCGCGCACGCGACGGAGCAGGACGCGCAGTTCCTCGCCTCCCTGGGCCTGCACACGATCTTCGACTTCCGCAACGCGGCGGACCAGAAGCTGGAGGGCCCGGACGTCGAACTGCCCGGCGTGCGGAACGTGAACCTGCCCCTGAGCGACCCGGCGCACGGCGCCGAGTTCTGGACGATGGTCCGCGAGGGTGATATCGAGCAGTTGCGGGGGCTCCTGGGCGACGGCAGGGCGGCGGCCCGGATGGTCAACTCGTACCGCATGATCGTCAAGGACCGTACCGGCGAGCACGCGCGCGTGCTGCACGCCCTCGCCGAGGACAGCGTCCCGGCGCTGATGCACTGCGCGGCCGGCAAGGACCGCGCGGGCATCTCGATCGCCGTGACGCTGCTCGCGGTGGGTGTGGAACGGGACGCGATCCTCGCCGACTACCTGGAGTCCAACGCCAAGCACCGCCGCTACCGGGTGAAGCGCAGTGGCAGCGGGGACAGCGTCTACAGCCCCGAGGTGATGGAACTGCTCAGCCCGCTCTTCGACGCGCGCGCGGAGTACCTGGCGGCGGCCGTCGAGAGCATCGAGGAGACCTGGGGCGACGTCGACACCTACCTGGAGCAGGGACTCGGGCTCACCCCGGCGACCCGGGAGCGGCTGCGCGAACGCCTGCTCGACTAGGGCGTGGTGGGGGGGGGGGGGGGGGGGGGGGCCCCGGGGGGGGGGGGGGGGGGGGTAACCCCCCCCGGAGAAAGGGAGAGGGAGACAGGGGAAAAAAAAAAAAAAAAGTTTATTTTTT
>NZ_JBFACN010000026.1:0-117707 GCF_040640875.1 Streptomyces sp. NPDC021562 | reverse complement strand
CAAGGAACGGTCGCTTCCTTTGTACTCACCCTCTCGGGCTTTCCTCCGGGCTTCCCTTCGGTCTTGCGTTTCCGACTCTATCAGATCCTTTCGGCGTCCGATTCCCGGTCGGCGGGATTGTCTGGGGTTTTCCGGCTCTCGCCGGTCGGCCTTTCGACATTCACTACGTTAGCCGATTCCCGCCGGGACTCATAATCGAGTTCCGCGGGTTCGAATTCGAGCATGCGGGCATGCAGAATTCGCCCCCGCCAGGGGGAGTCGTAGGTAGTGGGTGGCCGCTTCCGGCTGCTGGCGATTGCCGTACCCGGGTCAAGCGGCTCGGGATACATTACGCACCTCCCAGGGGCGCGTCAACTTGAGCGGCGCCGGGGTACATGGGCCCGATAGGGGCTGACCGTCGCGTCGTTGGCAACCCAGAAGCGCCAGGGATGGGCCTCTCCGTCCCCTCCTTCGCCGGCGACTCCCGTACGCGGACCGTTCCGTACCTGGTCGGAGGGGACGGGCGTGCCGGTCAGTATCCGCAGCGGTGTCTCGCCGGAGGCGCACGCGTCCGTGCCGTCCAGAGCGCGGGTGACGTCCAGGGCGGTGGCCAGGCGGGCCGGACCTTTGGCCAGTTCCCTGTCGTACCGGGCCGAGAGTCGACGTTTGCGCGCGAGCTCGGCTCCTTCGACGACCTCGCCGGCGCGGAGCAGGACCGCGCTCGCCCTGCCCTCCGGACCGCAGACGAGGTTCATGCAGAACCACATGCCGTAGGTGAAGTACACGTACACATGTCCGGGCGGACCGAACATCACCTCGTTGCGTGGGGTGCGCCCACGGTACGCGTGCGACCCCGGGTCGTTCGGGCCGTCGTACGCCTCCACCTCTGTGAGGCGCACCGCGATCGGTCCGTCCGGGGTGGTGCGGACGAGGGTGCGGCCGAGCAGGTCGGGGGCGACGTCCAGGACAGGGCGGTCGAAGAAGCTCCTGGGGAGTGGCATACGGTCCGGGGGCGTGATCATGTCGTCCGAGCCTAGTCCAGGCCGCGGACGCCAAGGGGTGGTCAAGGAATCGTCTGCTTGCCAGGGTATGGGCCGGAACCGGTCGTGGCCGGATCGCGTTTGTAGGGGTCAAAGGTCCGTACGTAAAGGGAGAGTCATGGGCTTCAAGAAGCTGCTCGCGAGCCTGGGTGCCGGCGGGGCGTCCGTCGAGACGGTGCTCACCGAGAGCAACGTCGTACCGGGTGGCGTGGTCCAGGGCGAGGTGCGGATCCAGGGCGGGTCGGTGAACCAGGAGATCCAGGGCCTGTCCGTGGGTCTGCGGGCCCGGGTCGAGGTGGAGCACGGCGACGAGGAGTTCAAGCAGGACATCGACTTCGCGAAGGTGCGGCTCGGTGGCGCCTTCGAGCTTCAGGCGGGTGCGGTGCACGCGGTGCCGTTCGGGCTGGAGATTCCTTGGGAGACGCCCGTCACGATGATCGACGGGCAGGCACTGCGCGGGATGCACGTCGGGGTGACGACCGAGCTGGAGATCGCGCGGGCGGTCGACTCGGGCGACCTGGACCCGATCAACGTGCATCCGCTGCCGGCGCAGCAGGCGATCCTGGACGCCTTCATCAGGCTGGGTTTCCGGTTCAAGAACGCGGACCTGGAGAAGGGGCACATCCGGGGGACGCGGCAGACGCTCCCCTTCTACCAGGAGGTCGAGTTCCACCCGCCGTCGCAGTACCGGGGTCTCAACCAGGTGGAGCTGAGCTTCGTGGCGGACGCGTACGCCATGGACGTCGTCCTCGAAATGGACAAGAAGCCCGGTCTGTTCAGCGAGGGCAGCGACACCTTCAGGTCGTTCCAGGTGGGTCTGAACGACTTTCACGGGACCGACTGGGCGGCTTATCTCAACCAGTGGCTGTCCGAGGTCGGCAGCAGGCGCAACTGGTTCTAGGCTCGGGAACCACGGATTCCGTCATCGATCAGCATCGACCGTATCGATCAGGAGGTACCGAGGTGACCGAGCTGAAGCGGCGGCCTCTCCCCCATGACTTCCACCCGCCCGTCCCGTCGTTCACGGTGACGAGCGCGGACGTCGAGGAAGGGGCGACGCTCAAGGACGCTCAGGTCTACGCGAAGGGCAACACCTCGCCGCAGCTGCGGTGGGAGGGCTTCCCGGCCGGGACCAAGAGCTTCGCCGTGACCTGCTACGACCCGGACGCCCCGACGGGCAGCGGCTTCTGGCACTGGACCGTGTTCGACATCCCGGCCTCGGTGACCGAGCTGCCCGCAGGTGCCGGCAGCGGTAAGTTCGAGGGACTTCCCGAGGGCGCGGTGCACGTCCGCAACGACTACGGGTCGAAGGACTTCGGCGGCGCCGCGCCGCCGCCCGGGGACGGACCGCACCGGTACGTCTTCACGGTGTACGCGGTGGACCAGGAGAAGCTGGGTCCGGATGCCGACGTGTCTCCCGCCGTCGTCGGGTTCAACCTGCGGTTCCACGCGATCGCGCGGGCGCAGCTGATCGGCGAGTACGAGGTCCCCGCCGAGGGCTGACCCGGCTCGCGAAATCAGTCGAGCGTTCATTGAACGTTTGCCCGCCTCTGGTCTTGGAAGTGATCAGAGGCGGGCAGTTTTTATTGCGTTGTCCATCTCGGCGCGCCCGTCCAGAGTTGATCCAAGCCCGCCGGGGGTGGGCACGGTGCACATGGGAGGTGGGCTGGATGCGTGACACGCTGGTTCTGAACGCAAGCTTCGAGCCGCTGTCCACGGTGACTTTGAATCGCGCCGTCGTCCTGGTGCTCCAGGACAAGGCCGTCGTCGAGCAGGCCCACCCCGAACTGCGTATGCGCGGTGCGGACGTGGACCTGCCCGCGCCGCGGGTGATCAGGCTCTGCCGGTATGTACGGGTGCCGTTCCGGAGACAGGCGCCCTGGTCACGGCGGGGGGTGCTGGTCAGGGACCGGCACCGGTGCGCGTACTGCGGGAAGCGGGCGACGACCGTGGACCATGTGGTGCCGCGGGCTCAGGGGGGCGCCGACTCCTGGCTGAACACGGTGGCGTCCTGCGCGGAGGACAATCACCGGAAGGCGGACCGGACGCCGGAGCAGGCGGGAATGCCTTTGCTTCGCAAGCCGTTCGAGCCCTCGCCGCAGGATGCGATGCTGCTGGCCATGGGGGCCGAGGATCTGGCGGCGTTGCCTGAGTGGCTGGCGGGGGACGCCGCCGCCTAGAGGTGTGCCTGGTCGGTCGCGCCGTGCGGCTGCGGCTGTGTTGCGGCTTGTCGCGCAGTTCCCCGCGCCCCCCCCAGAAGGGTGGGCGCGGGGAACGGTTGTTTTCAGTGACCCTTAGTCGATGTTCGGCTTTTCGCGGCGTTCCTGGGCCGGGATGCTGCCGCCGCCGTTCGAACCTCCGCCCAGGGGGCCGAAGTTGCCCATCGCGCCGGACAGGCCCTTCAGGGCGTCGCCGATCTCGCTGGGGACGATCCAGAGCTTGTTGGCGTCACCTTCGGCGATCTTCGGGAGCATCTGGAGGTACTGGTAGGAGAGGAGCTTCTGGTCCGGGTCGCCGGCGTGGATCGCCTCGAAGACGGTGCGAACCGCCTGGGCCTCGCCCTCCGCGCGGAGGGCCGCCGCCTTGGCCTCACCCTCGGCCCGCAGGATCTGGGACTGCTTCTCGCCCTCGGCGGTGAGGATGGCTGCCTGGCGGGTGCCTTCCGCGGTGAGGATCGCCGCGCGCTTGTCACGGTCGGCGCGCATCTGCTTCTCCATCGAGTCCTGGATGGAGGTCGGCGGTTCGATCGCCTTGAGCTCGACGCGGTTGACGCGGATGCCCCACTTGCCGGTGGCCTCGTCGAGGACGCCGCGCAGGGCCGCGTTGATCTCCTCGCGGGAGGTCAGGGTGCGCTCCAGGTCCATGCCGCCGATGATGTTGCGGAGCGTGGTGACGGTCAGCTGCTCGATGGCCTGGATGTAGCTGGCGACCTCGTAGGTGGCCGCGCGGGCGTCGGTGACCTGGTAGTAGATGACCGTGTCGATGTTCACGACCAGGTTGTCCTGGGTGATCACCGGCTGCGGCGGGAACGGTACGACCTGTTCACGCAGGTCGATGCGGTTGCGGATAGTGTCTATGAACGGGACCACGATGTTGAGTCCGGCGTTCAGCGTCCGCGTGTAGCGGCCGAAGCGCTCCACGATGGCGGCGCTCGCCTGCGGGATGACTTGGATCGTCTTGATCAAGGCGATGAAGACCAACACCACCAGAATGACCAGGACGATGATGACCGGTTCCATCGTCGCTCCCCGTACCCTTCTCCGCCTCGGCGCTTCGGCAGATCTTATGGCTGTTGAAGATCTTGCTGGACGAGTCTGACAGACGCACGCACAACTCGGGGACTCTTCTGTTCAGTTGAGTCTTTCGAGGTCAGATGACAATCGCCGTGGCCCCCTCGATCTCCACGACGTCCACTTCCTGGCCCACTTCGTAGGCGCGGTCGGGGTGGAGGGAACGGGCCGACCAGATCTCGCCGGCGAGCTTGATCCGTCCGTCTGCGCCGTCGACGCGTTCGAGGACGACGGCTTGTCTGCCCTTCAACGCGTCGACGCCGGTGGCGAGTCCGGGGCGCTGGAGGGCGTGCCGGTTCGCGATGGGCCGTACGACGGCGATGAGGGCGACGGAGACGACGAGGAAGACGAGTACCTGGAGCACGACGCCCGCGCCGAGTCCGGCGGTGCCCGCGGCGGCGACGGCGCCCACCGCGAACATGCCGAACTCCGGCATCGCGGTCACCACGAGCGGGATGCCGAGTGCGGCCGCGACGACGAGCCACCACACCCACGCGTCGATGTTGTTCACCTTGTCATGGTAGGGCCGGGGGTGCCCAGCCGGACAGGGTGCTTTGCCGCGTCAACGCCCGTCAGGACAGCGGCAGTCCGCGGGCGGTCCAGCGGTCGCCGAGCTGTTCGACGACGAGCGGGAGGCCGAAGCAGCGGGAGAGGTTGCGGGAGGTGAGTTCGAGTTCCAGCGGGCCGGCGGCGAGGACCCTGCCCTGGCGGATCATCAGGACGTGGGTGAAGCCGGGGGCGATCTCCTCGACATGGTGGGTGACCATGATCATGGAGGGGGCGATCGGGTCGCGGGCGAGCCGGCCGAGGCGGCGGACCAGGTCCTCGCGGCCGCCGAGGTCGAGGCCGGCGGCGGGCTCGTCGAGGAGCAGCAGTTCGGGGTCGGTCATCAGGGCGCGGGCGATGAGGGTGCGCTTGCGCTCGCCCTCGGAGAGGGTGCCGAACTTCCGGTCGACGTAGTCGGTCATGCCGAGGCGGTCGAGGAAGGCGCGGGCGCGCTGCTCGTCGACCTCGTCGTACTCCTCCTGCCAGTGGGCGGTCATGCCGTAGGCGGCGGTGAGGACGGTCTCCAGGACGGTCTGGCGCTTGGGGAGCTTCTCGGCCATCGCGATGCCGGCCATGCCGATGCGCGGGCGCAGGTCGAAGACGTCGACGCGGCCGAGGGTGTCGCCGAGGACGGTGGCGGTGCCCTTGCTGGGGAAGAGGTAGCTGGAGGCGATGTTCAGGAGGGTGGTCTTGCCGGCGCCGTTGGGACCGAGGATGACCCAGCGCTCGCCCTCCTTGACCGACCAGGAGACCTGGTCCACCAGAGCCCGGCCCTCACGGACCACGGATACGTCCTGAAGCTCCAGAACATCGCTCATGAGCGCGTTGTCTCCCCTTGCAGTGTGGCCGGTCTCGGCTGTCGCGTACGCCTGTGGCTCGGGCGGCGGCGCCGGTGGGCGCAGCCCTTATGAAATCTACGCCACGCGTGCGGCGCTCCATTCCATCGGTCCGGTCCTTAGGGTGGGGGCATGCTCTCGGAACCGCGTTCAGGACGCCTCGCCGCTTGGGGAAATGCCCTTTTGGCCGGACTTGTCTCTCCGGATGACGCCGTGCTCGCCATCGTCGGCGAGGACGCGGTGCACCGAGTGGAGGGGCTGTCCGGCGAGTCCGCTCCGGTCGGGCTCACCCTCGCGCTGGGGCGGCTGCGGGCGCTCGGGGTGACCGCGCTGCGGGTGGCGCTGCCGGCGCCGGGGCATCCGCTGGGGCTGAGCGGCCCGCCGGAGTTCAACGCGCGGGCGCTGGAGGCGGAGGAGGCGGTGATCTGTCACGGTGCCGCGTTCGGCCTGGTGCCCGAGGTGTCCGAGGCCGGGCCCGCCGGTGATGTGCACGTCGAGGTGGTCTGGCAGGTGCTGCCGGTGCGGGAGGCGCCGCCGGCCGACGTGCCGTCGCTCGGTGAGGCGGAGCGGGAGCTGGCGGAGGCGCTGCGGGACGCGACCGAGGTGCTGTCGAAGCTGGACGCCGCCGGGTCGGGGCCGGTGGCGGAGGCGGCGATCGACGCGTACCGGGCACGTGCGGAGCGTGGCCGGGAGGTGCTGGCGCCGGGGTATCCGCCGCGGGCCGTGCGGGTCCTGGAGCTGGCGCAGCGCGTGGGACTGCTGGTCTCGCTGGCGTACGAGAACGGGCACGGGGGCGCGGCGAGCGCCTCGGAGATGGCGGCGCGCCAAGCCGCGCTGCGGCCGGTGGAGCGGACGGCCCGGCGGGCCCTGGTCGCGGCGTACGACTCCGTGCTGGAGGAGCGTGAACGGGGGCGCTAGGCGGTCCGCCGGACGGTCTGGGGGCGGTCGCCCCCAGACCCGCGCCGCCTACTTGTTGGTGGCGTGGTTGCCGAACGCCGGGTTGAGGAGTCCGATCACGTTGACGGACAGACCGCTGGCGTTGACCGGGACGTCGACCGGGACCTCGATGGTGTTGCCGGAGATGACACCCGGGGAGTTCAGGGCCGCGCCGTTGGCGGTGGAGTCGGCGAAGGCGGCACCGGCGGAGGCGCCCGCTGCGATACCGGCGACGGTCATGGCGACGGCGGCCTTCTTGGCGATGTTCATGGGAAGGGTTCCTCCTGGGTGTGCGGTGCCGACCCGGCCGTGGGTCGTGCCTGATCAACGCCTGCGGGGTCGCCGGTGGTACGGACCGGGGTCCGTCACTGCCCGTTCGGATCATTGGGCGTACAACCCGGTGGGCCCACGATCGGCTGTCGGGAAAAGCCGACCGGTCTTCCGGGGGCGCCCGGAAGACCGGAGGTCGATGCCGCGGTGCGGCGCGGTCTCAGTGGTTGAGACCGAGGTTGCCGAAGGCGGGGTTCAGCACGCCGATGACGTTCACGCTGTTGCCGACGACGTTGACGGGGACGTGCACCGGGGCCTGGATGACGTTGCCGGAGACGACGCCCGGAGAGCCCTGGGCCCGGCCGTCGGCGTGGGCACCGCCGGTGTGGGCGGAGGCCATGCCCGCGCCCGCGGCCACGATCCCGCCGGCCACCATCGTCACGGCCGCTGCCTTCTTCAGGTTCTTCACTTCTTGAGCCTCCTTGGCGATCGCCACGGCGGTCGCCGCGGCACGCACTGAAGAACGGCGGCGGCCGGGACAGGATGCGCCGTCCGGGTGACATTCCCACGACGGTATGAATCTCAGCCCGGAAGGCGACCCGCCGGGTTGCCTTCGGTGAAGCGTTGCGGAGGGCGTTTCAGCCGGTCACGCCGTGGCGAACGGCCCACAGCGCGGCCTGGGTGCGGTCGGCGAGGTCGAGTTTCATCAGGATGTTCGAGACGTGCGTCTTGACGGTCTTCTCGGACAGCACCAGGGCCCGGGCTATCTCTCGGTTGGAGCGGCCGTCGGCGATCAGCCCGAGCACCTCGCGCTCCCGCTCGGTGAGCGAGCCGCCCCGGCCCTGGCCGGAGCCGGCGTCTTCCTGGGAGAGCAGGGCGCCGGCCACCTCGGGCTGGAGCAGGACGTGTCCGGCGTGCACCGAGCGGATGGCGGTGGCGAGCGCGTCGGGATCGACGTCCTTGTAGACGTATCCGGCGGCGCCGGCCCGCAGGGCCGGGACCACCGTGCGCTGTTCGGTGAAGCTGGTGACGATCAGCACGCGCGCGGGGTTGTCGAGCTCGCGGAGCCTGCGCAGGGCGCCGACCCCGTCGAGGCCGGGCATCTTGACGTCCATGAGGACGACGTCGGGGCTCAGTTCCTGCGCGCGCTCGACCCCTTCGGCGCCGTCGGCCGCCTCGCCCACGACCTCGATGTCGTCCTGCACCTCCAGGAAGGTGCGCAGGCCCCGGCGGACGACCTGGTGGTCGTCGACCAGGAGCACCCTGATTGCGTCAGCCACCGGGGACCTCCAGCTCGATCGTGGTGCCCTTGCCGGGCGCCGATGCCACGGTCAGCGTGCCGCCCACGCTGTCGGCGCGGTCCCGCATCGAGACCAGGCCGAGGTGGCGTCCGGCACGGCGGGTGAGGTGCGGGTCGAAGCCGCAGCCGTCGTCCGTGACCCGCAGCACGGCGCCGCCGCCGCGCCGGTTCACGGTCACGTCGACCTGCTCCGCTCCGGAGTGCCGCAGGGCGTTGTGCAGGGCTTCCTGGGCCACCCGGAGCAGGGCCTCCTCCTGTGCGGCGGGCAGTGCGCGAAAGCCGCTGCCGGCGAAGGTCACGCGCGCGGTGTGGGCGCGGTCGAGGACCTGGACCTGGGTGCGCAGGGTGGCGAGCAGGCCGTCCTCGTCGAGGGCGGCGGGGCGCAACTCGACGACGGCTGCGCGCAGTTCGTCGGCGGCCTCGGCGGCGAGCACGGCCACCTGCTGCAGTTCGCCCTTGGCCCGGCGCGGATCGCGGTCGACCAGGGCGGCGGCCGCCTGGGCGGTGAGGCGCAGGGAGAACAGCTTCTGGCTGACGGCGTCGTGCAGTTCGTGGGCGAGCCGGGAGCGCTCCTCGGCGATGGTCAGTTCGCGGCTGCGTTCGTAGAGGCGGGCGTTGGTGAGGGCGATGGCCGCGTGCTGGGCGAGGATGGAGAGGAGTTCCTCGTCCTCGGCGGTGAAGCCGCAGCCTCCGTCGGGTTTCTCGCAGTTCTTGTTCGCGAGGAACAGCGCGCCGATCACCTCGTCGCCGTCGCGGATCGGCAGTCCCAGGAAGTCGGACATGTCGGGGTGGGCCGAGGGCCAGCCCTCGAAGCGGGGGTCCTTGCGGACGTCCGCCAGCCGCTCGACCTTCGCCTCGCGGAGCATCGCGGCGAGGATGCCGTGCTGGCGCGGGAGCGGGCCGATGGCCTTCCACTGGGCGTCGGTGACGCCGTCGACGACGAACTGGGCGAAGCCGCCGTGGTCGTCGGGGACCCCGAGGGCGGCGTACTGGGCGTCGAGCAGTTCGCGGGCGGAGGCGACGATCGTCTTGAGGACGTCGCGCACCTCCAGATGCCTGCTCATGGCCAGCAGCGCGGAGCTCACCGCGGCGAGGCCGGACCGGGGACCGTGACTCATGCCCTCACGGTACCGGCGGGGCCGGACACCGGGGATCGGACGCCGGGAGCAGCGTCCGGGCCGCTGGGCGTAGGTCCGGGGTCCTGGGCGGGTCGACGTCAGGCCTAGGGCCTGGGGCTCCTACCGGTGGCTTAGTCCGAAGGACCCCGCCGGGCTGCGGCCCGCGCCCGAGGCGGCCGGGGCGGCCCCGTTCCTACGGTGAGGGGCACCGCCGATCAGGGGCGGACGGAGCCGAGGGGACGGTTGTCATGCCGGTAGCGATCATCACGGGGGCCTCGAAGGGTCTGGGGCGGGCGCTGGCCGAGGTGCTGGCCGCGCGGGGCTGGGACCTGGTGCTGGACGCCAGGGGTGGGCAGGCCCTGAAGGCTGCGGCTCAGGCCGTGGCGGGGCCGGGCAGGCGGGTGACGGCACTGCCCGGGGACGTCACGGACGCCGGGCACCGGGCCGAGCTGGTGGCCGCCGCGCGTGCGCTGGGCGGTCTGGATCTGCTGGTGAGCAATGCCAGCGCGCTGGGCGCCGAGCCGCTGGTGCGGCTCGGTGAGCTGCCCCTGGCGGGGTTGCGCCGGGCGCTGGAGGTGAACGTGGTGGCCGCACTGGGCCTGGTCCAGGAGGCGCTGCCGCTGCTGCGGGAGTCGGCGGTGGGGGCGGTGATCGCGGTCAGCTCGGACGCGGGCTCCGAGGCGTACGAGACCTGGGGCGGCTACGGCGCCTCGAAGGCGGCCCTGGACCAGCTGGCGGCCGTGCTCGGCGTGGAGGAGCCGGGGCTGCGGGTGTGGGCGGTGGATCCCGGGGACATGGCGACGGACCTGTACTCGGCGGCCGTACCGGACGACGACGATCCCCGGCCGGCGCCGGAGTCGGTCGTACCGGCGTTCCTGCGGCTGCTCGACGAGCGGCCGGTCAGCGGCCGGTACGGGGCGCCGGCTCTGGTGGAGGGGCGATGACGACGGTGGTGCGGGTGCCGCCGGAGCTGTCCGCGCGGGTGCCGGCCGAGCAGCGCGGGCCGGGGCTCGACCGCGACGCGGTCCGGCTGCTGGTGTCGCGGGGGACGGCGGTGTCGCATCACGGTTTCGCCGAACTGCCGGGGCTGCTGCGGGCCGGGGACCTGCTGGTGGTGAACACCTCTCCGACGCTGGCGGCGGCCGTGGACGGGCGCGTCGGGCACGCGCGCGTGGTGGTGCACTTCTCGGCGCGTGGGGACGCCGCGCACGGGGCCGGGCGGTGGGCGGTCGAGCTCCGGGAGCCGGACGGCGACGGCACGACACGCGCGCGTGCGGGTACGCGCGCGGGCAGTGAGGTGCTGCTGCCAGGCGGCGGGCTGCTGGTCCTGGAGGAGCCGCTGAGCCCTCGGGGCGAGCGGCTGTGGTGGGCGCGGGCGTCGGCGGAGGTGCCGGCGGTGCTGCGGGAGTACGGGCGGCCCGTCCGGTACTCCTACACGGAGCGGGACCAGCCGTTGTCGGTGTACCAGACGGTGTTCGCACTGCCGTCGGACGACGGGGCGGGGAGTGCGGAGATGCCGAGTGCGGCACGGCCGTTCACCGCGCGGCTGGTGGCGGAGCTGGTGAGCCGCGGGGTGCAGTTCGCGCCGATCACGCTGCATACGGGGGTGTCGTCGCCCGAGGCGCACGAGCCGCCGTACGCGGAACGTTACGCCGTGCCCGCGGCCTCGGCACGCCTGATCAACGCGGCCAGGGCGGCCGGAGGGCGGGTGATCGCGGTGGGGACGACGGCCGTGCGGGCCGTGGAGTCGGCCGCCGGGGCGGACGGGGTGGTGCGGGCGGCCGAGGGGTGGACGGAGCTCGTGGTCACGCCGGAGCGCGGGGTGCGGGTGGTGGACGGGCTGCTGACCGGGCTGCACGAGCCGGAGGCCTCGCACCTGCTGATGCTGGAGGCGGTGGCGGGGCGGGCCGCGGTCGACCGCAGCTACGCGGAGGCGCTGCGCGGGCTCTACCTCTGGCACGAGTTCGGGGACGTGCACCTCATCCTCCCGGAGGAGAGGCCTCACGCAGAGCATTGCGACAGCAACTCTTCGTGAAAAAGCAGGAGGCGCGATGTGAGGCCGCACATAGGGCGCACATCACGTACGAACGGACATAGGAGATAAACAACCCCGGCACGAACGGGACAGACGACCCAGTCTGTCCCGTTTTGCCCTTCCGGTGCCTACTACCCGGGGTCGTACGTCACACCTTTGCCTCGGCATTTTGCGGCCGCTAAGAATGGCTGCCGTCGCTCAGCACCGCGGATTTCCCCCCGCGGTGTTCGTGCAGGAGGAGCCGGTCTCCCCCGCGGACAACGAGCGACCTCCGCGCTATTCGAAGAGGTCCACTGCCATGCCCAAGAACACCCACAGTCCCACGCTCACCAAGCACCACAAGATCGCGCTCGCCGGTATCGCCACGCTCGGCGCCGCCTCCATCGCCTTCTCCGCCGTGCCCAGCAGCGCGGACACGGTCGTGACCGGCTCCCCCGCCGCCGCGACCGAGGCGGTGTACGGCACCCAGCAGATCAAGGACGTCAAGGGCGCGGTCACCGACCAGGGCGCGCTTCAGGCCGTCAAGATCGACGCGATCGCCGCCAGGAAGGCGGCCGCCGCCCACGCCCTGGACGTCGCCCGCGCGCAGCAGGCCGCCGCCCAGGCGAAGGCCCGGGCCGCCGCCCAGCAGGCCGCCCAGGCGCGCACCGCCGAGCAGGCGGCGAACCGGTCCGCCGCGCGCCCGCAGGTCCAGCAGGTCGCCGCGAAGACCTACAGCAACAACCTCGACGGCTGGATCCGCCAGGCCCTCGACATCATGAGGGCCAAGGGCATCCCGGGCTCCTACAGCGGCCTGCACCGCAACATCATGCGGGAGTCCTCCGGCAACCCGATGGCCATCAACAACTGGGACATCAACGCCATCAACGGCATCCCCTCCAAGGGCCTGCTGCAGGTGATCCCGCCGACCTTCAGCGCCTACCACGTCGCCGGCACGTCCTGGGACATCTACAACCCGGTCGCCAACATCACCGCCGCCGCCAACTACGCGGCGCACCGGTACGGCTCGATCGACAACGTCAACAGCGCGTACTGAGGCAGGCGCGGACCTCGGCACCGACGCGCCGAAGGGCGGCACCCCACTGCGGGGTGCCGCCCTTCGGCGTCGTACGCGAGGTGCTACTTGCGCATGACCTCGGGCTCATGGCGGCGCAGGAAGCGGGCCACCAGGAAGCCGCAGAGCACACCGAGGACGATCAGCACCGCCATGTCCATGCTCCAGGCGCCCGCCGTGTGCGCCCACAGCGGGTCCTTGCTGGTCGGGTCGTCGGTGTTGGGCGCGATGTTGTTGAAGTCCAGCGTGGCGCCGGCGGCGCCCACCGCCCAGCGGGACGGCATCAGGAACGAGAGCTGGTTGGCGCCGACCGCGCCGTTCAGGGTGAACAAACAGCCGGTGAAGACGACCTGGATGATCGCGAACATCACCAGCAGCGGCATGGTCTTCTCGGACGTCTTCACCAGCGAGGAGATGACCAGGCCGAACATCATCGAGGTGAAGCCGAGCCCCATGATCGGGATGCACAGCTCGAACAGGACGGAGTGGCCGAGGACCACGCCCTCGTCCGGGATGGTGCGGCTGGAGAAGCCGATCAGGCCGACCATCAGGCCCTGCAGCACGGTGATCACACCGAGCACGACCACCTTGGACATCAGGTACGCCGACCGGGACAGGCCGACCGCGCGCTCCCGCTCGTAGATGACCCGTTCCTTGATCAGCTCACGTACGGAGTTCGCGGCACCCGCGAAACAGGCGCCGACCGCGAGGATCAGCAGGACCGTGGTCGCCGTGCCGTTGGGCACGGGGACGCCCGTCTTGTGGTTGACCGGGTTCACCAGCAGGGTCTTGTCGCTGTCGATCAGCAGGCTGACCGCGCCGAGCACCGCGGGCAGGATCACCGTCAGCGCCAGGAAGCCCTTGTCCGAGGCGATGACCGCCGCGTACCGCCGTACCAGGGTCAGCAGCTGCGAACCCCAGCTCTGCGGCTTCTTCGGCTTCATCACCTGCATCGGCGGCGTCTGTACGGCCTGCGGGGCGCCGGCGTCGATGTCGGCGGCGTACATCTGGTAGTGCTGGGAGCCCTTCCAGCGTCCCGCCCAGTCGTAGTCGCGGTAGTTCTCGAAGGCGGAGAAGACGTCGGCCCAGGTGTCGTAGCCGAAGAAGTTCAGCGCCTCCTCCGGCGGCCCGAAGTAGGCGACCGAACCGCCCGGCGCCATCACCAGCAGCTTGTCGCACAGCGCCAGTTCGGCCACCGAGTGGGTGACCACGAGGACCGTGCGGCCGTCGTCGGCGAGACCGCGCAGCAGCTGCATGACATCGCGGTCCATACCCGGGTCGAGGCCCGAGGTGGGCTCGTCGAGGAAGATCAGCGACGGCTTGGTGAGCAGCTCCAGGGCGACCGAGACCCGTTTGCGCTGGCCGCCGGACAGGGCGGTGACCTTCTTGTCCTTGTGGATGTCGAGCTTCAGCTCGCGCAGCACCTCCTCGATGCGGTCGTCACGCTCCTGGCCGGTGGTGTCGGCGGGGAAACGCAGCTTGGCCGCGTACTTGAGGGCGCGCTTGACGGTCAGCTCCTTGTGCAGGATGTCGTCCTGCGGGACCAGACCGATGCGCTGGCGCAGCTCGGCGAACTGCTTGTACAGGTTGCGGTTGTCGTACAGCACCTCGCCCTCGTCGGCGGGGCGGTAGCCGGTGAGCGCCTTGAGCAGGGTCGACTTGCCGGAACCCGACGGGCCGATGACCGCGATCAGGGACTTCTCCGGGACGCCGAAGGAGACGTCCTTGAGGATCTGCTTGCCGCCGTCGACCGTGACGGTCAGGCGCCGTGCGGAGAAGGAGACCTCGCCGGTGTCGACGAACTCCTCCAGCCGGTCGCCGACGACCCGGAAGGTGGAGTGGCCGACGCCGACGATGTCGTTCGGGCCGAGCAGGGCGCTGCCGCCCTTGGCGATCGGCTGGCCGTTGACGTACGTGCCGTTGTGGGAGCCGAGGTCGCGGATCTCCATGCGGCCGTCGGGGGTGGAGTGGAACTCGGCGTGGTGGCGCGAGACCTGGAGGTCGGAGACCACCAACTCGTTCTCCAGTGCACGGCCGATGCGCATCACCCGGCCGATGGAGAACTGGTGGAACGTGGTCGGGCTGCGGTCGCCGTAGGCCGGCTGCGCCCCCGCGCCGCCACCGGAGGCCATGGCCGGGGCTCCCTGCTGCTGCGGGATCGCCGACGGGGCCTGCTGCCAGCCCTGTTGCGGAGCCTGCTGCTGCGGAGCCGGTGGCTGGGACCAGCCGGCACCGCCCGCCCCCTGGGCCGCGTACGGCTGCGCGGCCTGCGGTGCGGCGGCCGTGGTGCCGGAGAGGTTCAGGCACGGTCCGTCGTTCGCGTTGCCGAGGTGCACGGCCGAGCCCGGACCGATCTCCATGCGCTGGATCCGCCGGCTCTGCACGAAGGTGCCGTTGGTGCTGCCGTGGTCCTCGATGCCCCAACTGCGGCCGTCGAAGCTGATCGTGGCGTGCCGCCAGGAGACCCTGGCGTCGTCGAACACGATGTCCCCCTGCGGATCACGTCCGAGGGTGTAGGTCCTGGACGGATCGAGCGTCCAGGTACGTCCGTTTGATTCCAGTACGAGTTCCGGCACGCCAAGCCCCATGAGTAGTCCCCCGAGTTACCCCCATCACAGGGAGTCTAGGGATGTCGAACATCGTCGGGAACTATTTCAGGCTCGGCCCTCTGACCGAAAGTCGGGCCTTGCGGAGAGCTCGCACGAGCGCTTCGACTCTTTCCGTTGACGGGGTTGAAACCGGGCCGGAGAGTGGTAATTCACGCGAGGGGGACAAGCGCGACGGCGCGGCCCCGGGCGTTCGCGGATCGGGGGGTCTGCCATGGGTTCTGGCACATGGGGCACGTCGGGCACGTCGAGCACGTCGAGCACGCGAGGCACTTCCGGCACGGGAGCCGAGAGCGCGCGCCTGCGCGCCCGGCTGCCCTGGGTCGACATCCTGCTGTCCGCGATCGCCGCGGTGAGCTGGGCGTTGATCGGCATGGCGGGTACGGCCGCGCTCGGCCTGCATCTGCTGCGGGCCGACGCGGCGGGCTCACTCGGCCCCATGACCGCGGCTGTTGTGGCGCTCGGGGCGGGTGGTTCGGTCACGCCGACCGGAGATCTGTCCGCGTTCGGTCTGAAGGGCGCGGAGGCCACGACGGCGGTCCAGATCACGCCACTGGGCGTGAGCCTGGTCGGGGCGCTCCTGTTGTCATGGTTCTTCCTACGGTCCCTGCGGGCGGCCGGGGCGGTCGTCGCCCCCGCCGAACTGCTGGCCCGCGCGGGCTCCTTGGTCGTGCTCTTCGTGGCGACGCTGGGCGGACTCGCGTGGGCCGGGCACTCGGTCGTGACCATCGACGGCGATGCGCTCGGGCTGGACGGGCTGACGGGGGCGGGCGGCGGAGGGGGTGGTGGAGGCGGAGGCGGTCTGACGATTCCCGGCATCGGGGACGTCGGCGGGCTGCTCCCGGACCGCATCGGGGACCTCGTCAAGGCGAAAGCGGCGGTCGGTTTCAGCGTGGACACCGTGGCCACCCTCGCCGGTGGCCTCGGCTGGTGCGCCGGTGTCCTGCTGATCGCCCTGCTGGCCTCGCGCCGCACTCCCCTGCCACCCGGGTGGGGGGCCGTGCACCGAGTGGTACGGCCGGCCGTGTCGGCGCTGGTGACGGTCCTGCTGGTGGCCGTGGCCGCGGGGTGGGCGGCGGCGGCCTGGGCGGCGATCGGTGACCCGCACCCGGCGCGCATCGCGGGCGCGGCCCTGCTCGGCGCCCCCAACGGGGTCTGGCTCGGCATACCGGTCGGCCTCCTCGTCCCCTTCGACGGCAGGGCGACGGGCGTCCTGACCAGGTTCCTGCCCCACCCCCTGGACGAGCTGCTGACCTCGAAGTCCGGCGGGTCGGTGACCCTGGGGCACCTGGCCGGCCTGGACGGACGGGTGTGGCTGCTGGGGGTCGCCGCGGCCCTGCTGATGCTGCTCGCGGGGGTGTTCACGGCGGTACGGACGCCGGTGGGGCCGGGAGCCGCGGCAGGCCGGGCGGGGGGCGCGGAACGGGGTGCGCTCGGTTTCGCCGGGCGGTGTGCCGTGCGGCTGGGGATCGCGACCGCGCTCACGCTGCCGCTGCTGGCCTGGCTGACGGACGTGTCGGTGAACGCCTCGCTGTCGGTGCTCGGCTTCGACGCGTTCGGGGCGGGCATCGAGCTGCACGGGCAGTCGGGCATGGCGCTGCTCCTCGGGGCGGCCTGGGGCGCGGCGGCGGGGCTTGCGGGAGCGCTGCTGGCGTGGGTGACCGGCACGGCGGGGTCACGGGCGGCACCGGCGGCACTGGGTGACAGCGGAGGCGGGGCAGCGGCCGGCGGGTCGGCGTACGCGGTGGCAGGCGGGGCGCCGGGCAGGGCGGGCGGCGGAGCGGCGGGTCCGTACGCGCCGGGAAACCGGTACCGCCCGCCGAATCCCGACACCAATCCCTACCTCCGGGTGCCGGACGACCTACGGGAGCAGGGGCCCGACCACCGGGCTTGGCCCGACTGGGTACAGGAGCCTCGCGACCGGGACCCGGACACGGGGGCCGCACCGGAGGCAGGGGCTCGCGGCCGGGGCCCGGGTGCCGGGGGCGCGCCAGGGGCAGGACCTGACGACCGCGGATCGAACATGGGGGCCGCACCGGAGGCAGGGGCTCGCAGCCGGGGCCCGGGAGCGGGGGCCGGGTCAGGGGCAGGGGCAGGGGCTCGCGGCCGGGGCCCGGGAACGGGGGCCGGGTCGCAGGTGGAGCCTCGCGGCTGGGGATCGGGCGCCGGGGGTGCGCCGGGGGGTGGGGGTGCGTGGGGGGCGCGTGGGCGTGGGCCTTACGAGCGGCCGGTGCCGAGGGAGCAGGGGCCCGAGTCCGGGGCGGCGCCGGTCGCTGGTCCGGGAGTACCGGGGGCGCCGGACTCGCCGTCCGCCGGCAGCCATCGGCCCCCGGAGGAGATCCGGGCCGGGAACGGCGGGGACCCCTCCGACGTACCGCCGGGCTCCGACGATGTGTACGGCGCCCCCACCATGGCCCAGCCGCTGGAGCCACGGCGACGCCGTCCGGGGCCGCGTCGGGGTGACGGGGCCCCGGACGGCCCGTACATCGGTCCGCCGCCCCCACCCCCACCACCGCCCCCTCCCCCGCCTCCGTCCGGGCGGCCCCGTCGGTGAGTCCGGCCGCCTCGCCGGGGCGGGCGACGTCCGCCTCGGACCCGTCCCCGCGTCGAAGCGTGCGTGAGGATGCGGCGGAATACGGTGCGAACCGCCCGCCGACGTCGCACGCGTGTTCGCTGGTCGCCCGGACGCAAAGCCTCCGACACCGGCCCGACACCTGTTGTTCCGTGTCCGTCAGGCGGACCACCTGCGCCGCAGGCACTGCGTGCCGGTTACGGTGGTTACACCATGAGCGATCCGCAGACCTCCGAGGTCCCCACTCTCCTCGTCAAGATTTTCGGCAAGGACAGGCCGGGCATCACGGCCGGCCTCTTCGACACCCTTGCCGCGTACATGGTCGACGTGGTCGACATCGAGCAGGTCGTGACGCGAGGCCGCCTGGTGCTGTGCGCGCTGGTGACCCAGCCCCCGGCGGGACTCGAGGGCGACCTCAGGGCGACCGTGCACAGCTGGGCCGAGTCGATGAAGATGCAGGCGGAGATCATCTCCGGGCGCGGCGACAACCGCCCGCGTGGTCTCGGCCGTTCCCTGGTCACCGTCCTAGGCCACCCCCTGACCGCCGAGTCGACGGCCGCCATCGCGGCCCGGATCGCCAAGACCGGCGGCAACATCGACCGTATCTTCCGGCTCGCCAAGTACCCGGTGACCGCGGTGGAGTTCGCGGTGTCCGGCGTGGCGACCGAGCCGCTGCGCACCGCCCTGGCCTCCGACGCGGCGGAACTCGGCGTGGACATCGCGGTCGTCGCGGCCGGTCTGCACCGGCGGGCTCAGCGGCTGGTCGTCATGGACGTGGACTCGACGCTCATCCAGGACGAGGTGATCGAGCTCTTCGCCGCACACGCCGGCTGCGAGGACCAGGTCGCCGAGGTGACCGCGGCCGCGATGCGCGGTGAGCTGGACTTCGAGCAGTCGCTGCACGCGCGCGTGGCCCTGCTGAAGGGGCTGGACGAGTCGGTGGTGCAGAAGGTGCGCGCCGATGTGCGGCTGACGCCGGGAGCACGGACCCTGATCCGCACGCTGAAGCGGCTCGGCTACCAAGTCGGGGTCGTCTCGGGCGGATTCACCCAGGTCACCGACGACCTGCGGGAGCGGCTGGGGCTGGACTTCGCCCAGGCCAACACCCTGGAGATCGTCGACGGAAAGCTGACCGGCCGGGTGACCGGCGAGATCGTGGACCGGGCGGGGAAGGCGCGGCTGCTGCGCCGGTTCGCGGCCGAGGCGGGCGTGCCGCTGTCGCAGACGGTGGCCATCGGTGACGGCGCCAACGACCTGGACATGCTGAACGCGGCGGGTCTCGGGGTCGCCTTCAACGCCAAGCCGGTGGTCCGCGAGGCCGCGCACACGGCGGTGAACTTCCCGTTCCTGGACACGGTCCTGTACCTGCTGGGCGTCACCCGTGAAGAGGTGGAGGCGGCGGACACCGTCGACGAGGGCTGAACCGCCGGCACACGGCCGCGAAGGGGCCCGGCACCGAGCGGATCGGTGTCGGGCCCTGGTCGTGCCGCGTGGCCGCCGTCCGTCGTACGGCGGCCACGCGCCGGTCTCACTCGGAGGGCGCCCAGTAGTCCGTGAGCGTGGCCACGCCCGGTTCCAGGGCCTTCCAGGAGCCCTCGAACGTCAAGACGGCGAAGGCGGCGGCGGGAAAGCCCCGGCGGTTCATCCGCTCGCGGGCGTCGCTCTCGGCCGTGCCCGCCAGGATCTCGGCCACGCCGTGCACGCCGGGGTTGTGACCGATGAGGATGACGTTCTGTACATCGTCGGGCACCTCGTTGAGTACGGCGACGAGCTCGCCCGGCGAGGCCTCGTACACCCGCTCCTCATAGACGGTTTTCGGCCGGTGCGCGAGCTCGTGGACCGCGAGTTTCCAGGTCTCCCGGGTACGCACGGAGGTGGAGCACAGGGCCAGGTCGAAGGGGATGCCGCTGTCCGCCAGCTTGCGTCCGGCGACGGCGGCGTCCGTACGGCCCCGGTCAGCGAGCGGTCGCTCGTGGTCGGTCACCTGTGGCCAGTCGGCTTTCGCATGGCGGAAGAAGACGATCCTGCGGGGTTCTGCGACGCTCATGACACCCAGCTTCGCATGAAACAGGCCATCGGGCGCAGGGAGTTGACATGCGGCTCCGCCCGGTCCGCGGGGCGGGGCGCGCTAACGGGAGACCATGTGCTGGACGCGCTCGAAAAGGTGGGTGACGGCCGGGTCGCCGGTGGCCGCGTGGGCGTCCGCCGGGTTCAGTATCAGCAGCAGCAGCGAGACGAAGGCGAGCGCGGGGAGGGCGAGCGCCCACCAGGGGAGCCGGATGTCGGCACGGCCCGGGGTCGCCGGGTGGGGCCGGGTGTGCGTTCGGGTCGGCATGATCGCCTCCGCTGGTCTCCGTGGTCCGGTGACCGCCTCTCGCGGCCACACCTCGAAGCTACGGAATCCGGGGCCCCCGACCCATCCGGTGACCCACCCACTTGACCCTGACCCTGACCCCCTAGGGGATGGGGGGATAGCCCCACCACCGGCCGTCCCTCGGCCGTCGGCCGGCCGCCCGTCGGGGCGGTGGTCAGGGGGACGCGAGGGTCGCGATGACGGCGATGACGATGAAGATGGCGAAGAACGAGCCGAAGACGATCAGCATCTTCTTCTGACCGTTCTGGGGGTTCGGGTCGAGCACTGGCATGGGGCCAGTCTGGCACCTGCCGAAGGGGCGGAGGCGGGCGGGGTGGCCGCAACCGCCCTTCGGCGTGTCGGAGCGAGCCGGGCGGGTGCGTGCCGTGTCGGGCCGGACCGGCGTGGCCGCGGGGCGGTCAGCCGGTCGAGGCGGCCTCGTCCTCCACCGTGCGGTCGCGGCCCGCCAGCCAGCCGACGACCATCTGCGGGACCATCAGCACGACCATGAGGAGGATCGGCACCCCCCAGCCGCCGCTGCTCTGGTACAGCACGCCCACCAGCAGCGGGCCGGGAATGGAGATGAGGTAGCCGGTGCTCTGGGCGAAGGCCGACAGCTGCGCGACGCCCGCGCCGGTCCTGGACCGCATCCCGACCATGGTGAGCGCCAGCGGGAAGGCGCAGTTCGAGACGCCGAGCAGCACCGCCCAGGCCCAGGCCCCGGCGGCGGGCGCGAGGTACAGGCCGGCGTATCCGGCGAGGCCGCAGACGCCGAGCGCGACCACGATCGGGCCCTGGTGCGGGAGCCGGGTGGCCACGCGCGGGATGACGAAGGCCAGCGGCACGCCCATCACCATGGTGACGGCCAGCAGCAGCCCGGCCGTGCTCGCGGGTACCCCCGCGTCCCGGAAGATCTGGGCCATCCAGCCCATCGTGATGTAGGCGGCGGTGGCCTGGAGTCCGAAGAACACGGCGAGTGCCCATGCGGTACGGCTGCGGGTGATCCGCAGGGCGGGCGGCTCCTGCTCCGCACGCGCGCGTGCCCCGCCCGTCGGGGCCGCCGGGCCCCGGTCCCGTACCAGCGGAACCCACGGCAGCACGGCTGCCGCGGCGAGCGCGGCCCAGACGGCGAGGCCGGTCCGCCAGCTGCCGCCCAGGGCGCCGGTCATGGGCACGGTCACCGCGGCGGCGATCGAGGTACCGGCGGCGAGGGCCATCGAGTACAGGCCGGTCATGGAGCCGACCCGGTCGGGGAACCAGCGCTTGACGATGACCGGCATCAGCACGTTGCTGACGGCGATGCCCATGAGCGCGAGTGCGCTGCCGGCCAGGAATCCGGCCGTGCCCCCTGCGTACGGCCGGATCAGCAGGCCGGCCGTGATGGCCACCATGCCGGCGCACACCACCGCCGGCGGTCCGAAGCGGCGGGCGAGGCGGGGGGCCATGACTCCGAAGACGGCGAAGCACAGCGGGGGCACGGAGGTGAGCAGCCCGGCCACGCTGCCGCTCATGCCCAGCCCGTCGCGGACCTCCTCCAGGAGCGCCCCGAGGCTGGTGATGGCGGGCCGGAGGTTGAGGGCGGCCAGCAGGATGCCGACGACGAAGAGCCGGGTCGTCCACCCGCGTGCGGACTGCCCGGCGCCCCGCGCGCGCGTCGCCGGACGTGCCGTCGGGGAGGTGGTCGCGGGTGTCGTCGTCGCGGGTGTCGTCGTCCTGGAATTCTCGCCTGCCATGAGGCCATCATAGAATCATAGGATGATTGGTTGTCCACCTCCGGGCGGGCCCGACCGCCCTCGCCCGGTCCTCGCGTGCGAAGGTGTGCCATGCCTCTGAGCCATCCGCGCCGGTCGGCGCTGTCCGAGCAGGTCATCGCCGAGCTGCGGAACCAGATCGCCTCGGGCGAGTGGCCGGTGGGCTCGCGCATCCCCACCGAGCCCGAACTGGTCGAGCAGCTGGGCGTGGCCCGCAACACCGTCCGCGAGGCGGTGCGCGCGCTGGCGCACAACGGCCTGCTGGACATCCGCCAGGGTTCCGGCACGTACGTCGTGGCGACCAGTGAGCTGGCGGGTGTGATGCACCGCCGGTTCGCCGACGCCGACCCCCGGCACATCGCGGAGCTGCGCGCCACGCTGGAGTCGACCGCGGCCCGGCTGGCCGCCGTACGGCGTTCCGACAAGGACCTCCGGCAGCTCGACGCCCTGCTGGCGCGCCGTGAGCGGGCCTGGGAGTCGGGCGAGGCGGAGGACTTCGTGACGGCCGACGCGACCTTCCACCTCGCCGTGGTGGCCGCCTCGCACAACGACGTGATGACGGCGATGTACGCCGACCTGGGCGAGGTGCTGCGGGACTGGCTGCGCGCCGACGTCGGCGCCGAGCTGACGCCGGAGACGTACATGGACCACGCCCGGCTGGTCGAGGCGATCCGCGCGGGCGACGCGGACACGGCCGCGAAGGAGGCGGGCAGCTACCCGTTCCAGTGCCGTCCGGGCCGGCTCAGCCGACCTTCTGGTGACTGACCCAGGCCGCGCGGACGTCCTTCCAGCAGCGTCCGGAGAGCCGTACGGTCATCGCGGGCCCGGTGTCGGCCGGCGGGCTGTCGGTGTCGATGTCCCACCACTCGGCACACTCGACGTGCAGCCGGATCCGGTCGGTGTCCACGTAGGGGTTGTGGCAGTAGGCGACCACATGGGAGCCGCGGACCGTCGTCCGGCAGGACGCGCCGAACGGCTGCGGGGCGGGCTCGTGACCGCTCGGCACGCGCGCGAGGGACGCGGCGTCGTACGGCAGGGCGAGCACCAGGACGAGGGCCGCGGTCACCGGGGCCAGGCTGCGGGACAGGCGCACAAGGGGACCTCCTCGGCCGGGCTGGGGAGGGACATCGCGCGCTGGACGCGGGATCCGACGCCCTTCCAGGGTGCGCCGCCCCGGCCACGGCGGCCCGGCCGGTGGCCCGAACGGGTGAGGCCCGCCTCCCCTGCCGGGGAGACGGGCCTCGGTGACACTGCTTCCGGTCCGCCGGTCAGGCGCCGATGGCGTGCAGACCGCCGTCCACGTGGATGATCTCGCCGGTGGTCTTCGGGAACCAGTCGCTCAGCAGGGCGACGATGCCCCTGCCGGCCGGCTCCGGGTCCTTCAGGTCCCACTCCAGCGGGGAGCGGTGGTCCCAGACCGCGGCCAGGTCGCTGAAGCCCGGGATGGACTTGGCGGCCATGGAGGCGAGCGGGCCGGCCGAGATGAGGTTGCAGCGGATGTTCTGCTTGCCCAGGTCGCGCGCGATGTAGCGGCTGGTGGCCTCCAGGGCGGCCTTGGCCGGGCCCATCCAGTCGTACTGCGGCCAGGCGTACTGCGCGTCGAAGGTGAGGCCGACGACCGAGCCGCCGTTCTGCATCAGCGGCAGGCAGGCCATGGTCAGCGACTTCAGGGAGTACGCCGAGACGTGCATGGCGGTGGCGACGGACTCGAACGGCGTGTTGAGGAAGTTGCCGCCGAGCGCGTCCTGCGGCGCGAAGCCGATGGAGTGGACGACGCCGTCGAGGCCGCCGAGCTCCTCGCCGACGAGGTCAGCCAGCCGGCCGAGGTGCTCGTCGTTGGTGACGTCGAGCTCGATGACCTTGGCGGGCTTGGGCAGCTTCTTGGCGATGCGCTCGGTCAGCGTGGGCCGCGGGAACGCGGTGAGGATGATCTCCGCGCCCTGCTCCTGGGCCAGCTTGGCCGCGTGGAAGGCGATGGAGGACTCCATCAGCACACCCGTGATCAGGATCCGCTTGCCCTCGAGGATTCCACTCATGGTGATCAGTGACCCATTCCCAGTCCGCCGTCAACAGGGATGACGGCTCCAGTGATGTATGAGGCGTCGTCCGAGGCCAGGAACCGCACCGTCGCGGCGACCTCCTCGGGCTGCGCGTACCGGCCCAGCGGCACCTGCGACACGATGCCGGCCCGCTGCTCGTCGGTGAGCACCTTCGTCATGTCGGTGTCGACGAAGCCGGGCGCGACGACGTTGAAGGTGATGTTGCGCGAACCCAGCTCCCGGGCGAGGGAGCGCGCGAAGCCGACCAGGGCGGCCTTGGAGGCGGCGTAGTTGGCCTGGCCGGGGCCGCCGTAGAGGCCGACGACCGAGGAGATGAGGACGACGCGGCCCTTCTTGGCGCGCAGCATGCCGCGGTTGGCGCGCTTGACCACGCGGAAGGTGCCGGTGAGGTTGGTGTCGATGACCGAGGTGAAGTCCTCCTCGGACATCCGCATCAGCAGCGTGTCCTTGGTGATGCCGGCGTTGGCGATCAGGACTTCGACCGGGCCGTGCGCGTCCTCGATCTCCTTGTAGGCCTGCTCCACCTGCTCGGAGTCGGTGATGTCGCACTTGACGGCCAGGAAGCCGGCCGGCGGCTCACCCGAGCGGTACGTGATGGCCACCTTGTCGCCGGCGTCGGCGAAAGCACGGGCGATGGCGAGGCCGATGCCCCGGTTGCCTCCAGTGACGAGAACCGAGCGGCTCAACGGATCACCCTTTCGTTCGGTCTGACCACCCGCCCGAACAGCTGGATCACAGGTGGCTTCAGCGAAAACCTATCGGTCCCGCCAGCACCGCGGGCAAGCGGGCACCGACAGTGGCTGAGGGGTGTCGCTGTCGGGTTTCTACAGTCGCCGGACGAACGGCAAAGGCGGGCACCGGGACGTGATTCACTGCGTGTGACGGTCACCACGGAAGCACCTCGAAGGGATTCCCACCCGTGCCCCATGAAATCGATCAGTCGTTTCTGGCACTTCCGCTGAGGGCCCTGGCCGACGCCGCGCTGGCACGCGCGCGTGCGCTCGGGGCCGAGCACGCGGACTTCCGGTTCGAGCGGGTGCGCAGCGCGTCCTGGCGGCTGCGGGACGCCAAGCCCTCCGGGTCCTCGGACACCACCGACCTCGGGTACGCGGTCCGGGTGGTGCACGGGGGCAGCTGGGGCTTCGCGTCCGGGGTGGACCTGAGCCTCGACGCCGCGGCCAGGGTCGCGTCGCAGGCGGTGGCCATGGCGAAGCTGTCCGCCCAGGTGATCAGGGCGGCGGGGTCGGACGAGCGGGTGGAGCTGGCCGACGAGCCGGTGCACGAGGACCGGACGTGGATCTCGTCGTACGAGATCGACCCCTTCACCGTGCCGGACGAGGAGAAGGCCGGGCTGCTCGCCCAGTGGAGCGCGCGGCTGCTGGCCGCGAAGGGGGTCGACCACGTCGACGCCTCGCTGCTCACCGTGCACGAGAACAAGTTCTACGCGGACACGGCGGGGACCGTCACCACCCAGCAGCGGGTGCGGCTGCATCCGGAGCTGACCGCCGTGTCCGTGGACGGCTCCAGCGGCGAGTTCGACTCGATGCGGACCGTCGCGCCGCCGGTCGGACGCGGCTGGGAGTACCTCACTGGCACCGGCTGGGACTGGGACGGCGAGCTGGAGCAGATCCCGGAGCTGCTCGCCGAGAAGATGCGGGCGCCGAGCGTCGAGGCGGGCCTGTACGACCTGGTGGTCGACCCGTCCAACCTGTGGCTGACCATCCACGAGTCGATCGGGCACGCCACCGAGCTGGACCGCGCGCTCGGCTACGAGGCCGCCTACGCCGGCACCTCCTTCGCCACCTTCGACCAGCTCGGCACGTTGAAGTACGGCTCCGAGCTGATGAACGTCACCGGCGACCGCACCGCCGAGCACGGCCTGGCGACCATCGGCTACGACGACGAGGGCGTCGCGGGCCAGTCCTGGGACCTGATCAAGGACGGCACGCTCGTCGGCTACCAGCTGGACCGCAGGATCGCCAAGCTGACCGGTTTCGAACGCTCCAACGGGTGCGCGTACGCGGACTCCCCCGGGCACGTGCCGGTGCAGCGCATGGCCAACGTGTCGCTGCGGCCGGACCCGGCCGGGCTGTCCACCGAAGACCTGATCGGCGGGGTCGACCGCGGGATCTACGTGGTGGGCGACCGGTCCTGGTCCATCGACATGCAGCGCTACAACTTCCAGTTCACCGGCCAGCGGTTCTTCAGGATCGAGAACGGGCGGATCACCGGTCAGCTGCGCGACGTCGCCTACCAGGCGACGACCACCGACTTCTGGGGCTCCATGGCGGCCGTCGGCGGCCCGCAGACGTACGTCCTCGGCGGCGCCTTCAACTGCGGCAAGGCCCAGCCGGGGCAGGTCGCCGCCGTCTCCCACGGCTGCCCCTCGGCCCTCTTCAGGGGCGTGAACATCCTCAACACCACCCAGGAGGCCGGTCGATGAACGTCAGTGCAGGGCTCGGCTGGGGGTCCGGGGGTTATCCCCCGGGAAAGCACAGTCTCAACACCACCCAGGAGGCCGGTCGATGAGCGCCCGTAGCACCACCAAGCCGCACGAGATCGTCGAGCGCGCTCTCGAACTGTCCCGGGCCGACGGCTGCGTGGTCATCGCCGACGAGCACTCCAGCGCCAACCTGCGCTGGGCCGGCAACGCGCTCACCACGAACGGCGTCACGCGCGGGCGTTCGCTCACCGTCGTGGCGACCGTCGACGGCAAGGAGGGCACGGCCTCCGGTGTCGTGTCCCGGTCGGCCGTGACGGCGGACGACCTGGAGCCGTTGGTGCGGGCCGCGGAGGCCGCCGCACGCGGAGCCGGTCCCGCCGAGGACGCTCAGCCGCTGGTCACGGGCGTCCCGGAGGCACCGGACTTCACGGACGCGCCCGCCGAGACCTCCTCCGCCGTGTTCGCGGACTTCGCCCCGGCGCTCGGCGAGGCCTTCGCACGCGCGCGTGCCGGTGGCCGGGAGCTGTACGGATTCGCCAACCACGAGCTGGTGTCGACGTATGTGGGCACCTCGGCGGGGCTGCGGCTGCGGCACGACCAGCCGAACGGCACCCTCGAACTGAACGCCAAGTCGCCGGACCGCACCCGGTCGGCCTGGGCGGGGCGGTCCACGCGGGACTTCAAGGACGTCGACCCGGGCGCGCTCGACGCGGAGCTGGCCGTACGGCTCGGCTGGGCGGAGCGGCGCGTGGACCTGCCTGCGGGCCGCTACGAGACGCTGCTGCCGCCGACCGCCGTCGCCGACCTGCTGATCTACCAGCTGTGGTCGGCCTCGGGGCGGGACGCGGCCGAGGGGCGGACGGTGTTCTCCAAGCCGGGCGGCGGCACCCGCGTCGGCGAGAAGCTCACCGACCTGCCGCTGAGCCTGCGCAGCGACCCGAACGAGCCGGGCCTGGAGTGCGCGCCCTTCGTCGTCGCGCACTCCTCCGGCGGTGACCAGTCCGTCTTCGACAACGGGCTGCCGGTCGGCCCCACCGAGTGGATCGCGAACGGCGAGCTGGCCCATCTGACGACCACCCGGCACACCGCGGCTCTCACCGGGCTGCCGGTCGCGCCGGCGGGCGGGAACCTGATCCTGGACGGCGGGTCGGACCGCTCGCTGGAGGAGATGGTCGCGGACACCGGGCGCGGGCTGCTGCTGACCTGCCTCTGGTACATCCGGGAGGTCGACCCGGCGACGCTGCTGCTCACCGGCCTGACCCGGGACGGCGTGTACCTGGTGGAGAACGGCCAGGTCACCGGGCAGGTGAACAACTTCCGGTTCAACGAGTCACCGGTGGACCTGCTCGGGCGGGCCACGGAGGCCGGGCGCACGGAAAAGACGCTGCCGCGGGAGTGGGGCGACTGGTTCACTAGGGCTGCGATGCCCGCGCTGCGGGTGCCCGACTTCAATATGAGCTCTGTCAGCCAGGGCGTATAACCTCGTAGCCGGTGGTCGTGCGACCGCCCGAGGATCATTCAAGGAGATACGAGAACCGTGACGGACATCGTCGACGAGCTGAAGTGGCGGGGGCTGTTCTCCCTGTCCACTGACGAGGACGCTTTGCGCAAGGCGCTCGCGGACGGTCCCGTCACGTTCTATTGCGGTTTCGACCCGACCGCGCCGTCCCTGCACGTCGGGCACCTGGTGCAGGTGCTCACGGTGCGCCGGCTCCAGCAGGCGGGACACCGTCCGCTGGCGCTGGTGGGCGGGGCGACGGGTCTGATCGGCGACCCCCGCCCGACGGCCGAGCGCACGCTGAACGACCCGGAGACGGTCGCCGGCTGGGTCGGCAGGCTCCGCGCCCAGATCGAGCCGTTCCTGTCCTTCGAGGGTGAGAACGCGGCCGTCATGGTCAACAACCTCGACTGGACCGAGGGCCTGTCGGCGATCGAGTTCCTGCGGGACATCGGCAAGCACTTCCGTGTCAACAAGATGCTGACCAAGGACTCCGTGGCCCGTCGCCTGGAGTCCGACCAGGGCATCAGCTACACGGAGTTCAGCTACCAGATCCTCCAGGGCATGGACTTCCTCCAGCTGTTCCGGCGGTACGGCTGCACGCTGCAGCAGGGTGGCAGCGACCAGTGGGGCAACCTCACGGCCGGGCTGGACCTGATCCACCGCCTGGAGCCGGGTGCCGAGGTGCACGCGCTGGCGACGCCGCTGATGACGAAGGCGGACGGCACCAAGTTCGGCAAGACCGAGGGCGGTGCCATCTGGCTCGACGCCGAGATGACCACGCCGTACGCGTTCTACCAGTTCTGGCTGAACGTGGACGACCGGGACATCTCCTCGTACATGCGGATCCTGTCCTTCAAGTCCCGTGCGGAGCTGGAGGAGCTGGAGAAGCAGACCCAGGAGCGGCCGCAGGCGCGGGCCGCGCAGCGGGCGCTGGCCGAGGAGCTGACGACGCTGGTCCACGGGGCCGACCAGACGGCCGCGGTGATCGCCGCGTCCAAGGCGCTGTTCGGTCAGGGCGAGCTGGCGGAGCTGGACGAGCGGACGCTGGCGGCGGCGCTCTTCGAGGTGCCGCACGTCCAGGTGACCGAGCTCGGTCCGGTGGTCGATCTGTTCGCCGAGGTCGGGCTGGTGGCCAGCAAGTCCGCCGCCCGCCGGACGGTGAAGGAGGGCGGTGCCTACGTGAACAACGTGAAGGTGACCGCCGAGGACGCGGTGCCCTCCGGGGACGAGCTGCTGCACGGACGGTGGCTGGTGCTGCGGCGGGGCAAGAAGAACCTGGCGGCCGTGGAGGTCGTGGGTTCGTAGCAGCCGTCGGGGTGCGGGTGTGCTGCCCGCACCCCCACGGGCGCTGTGCGGCCGAGGTTCAGGTCCGGTACTTTCGCTTGCCCAGTGTCGCCATGTAGACCATGTCGCCCAGGGCCACGATGATGATCGCGGCGATGAGCTGGAAGAGGTGGCGGGTCCAGTCGATGCCCTTCGTCGACGCCACGCCGAAGGCGGCGGCGATCGCGTTGCCGGCGATCGCGCCCAGCATGCCGAAGATCGTCGTGAGCCAGAGCGGGCAGTGCTGCTTGCCGGGGATGATCGCTTTCGCGATGAGGCCCAGCACGAAACCCACGATGATCGCCCACAACCAGCCCATGGCTGCCTCCTCGTCCGGCTCGACGTGAGCATTACGCCAAGTCTCGGGCCGGGCGCCGTACGGCGCATGTCGGTGCGTCCGTACGCGGTACGGCGCAGGGTGTTCACGCAGGCGGGTGGGCGACCCGGTCTCGAAGGCGGCGCAGGTGCGGCGTACCGTGGAAAGGGTCCTGGCCCGGTTCCCCGAGCGGGTGCGGACGGGGTCAGGGCCGGGGAGAGTCCGATGCGGGCGGATGGTGGATTGTGACGCGGAAGCAGCGCGGCGGCGGCAACGTCCAGGTGTTCCGGATCACCGGGGCCCGTACGGGCCTGGCCGAGGACGTGCGGGGCCGGCAGCGGCGGTACGTCATCTCGATGACGATCCGCACCGTGTCCGTGATCCTCGCGGCCACGCTGTGGAACGTCGAACGGTACGTGGCCGTCGTGGCGTTGGTGCTCGGCGCGTTGCTCCCCTATGTCGCGGTCGTCATCGCCAACGCGGGACGGGAACGGCCGCCGTCGCTTCCGTCGACGTTCGGTGTCGCGCCCACCCGGCTGATGATCACGCCGCCGCGGGTGGAGGACCCTCCTGCGGAAACGGTCCCGAAGGACGCGTCGGCGGACCCGCCGGCGGGGGTGCGCGGGGAGCGGCCGGAGTCGGTCTGAGCGTCGGGGGCGCGACGCAAGCGGACGACGTCCCGCCACAAAGCTCAAGAAAAGCTCAGATCAATCATGCTGTTCCAGTGCCGGGCCGAGGGTGACCCATGACATACTTCGTACGCGCTCCGCATCCCCCGTCGGAGCGACGGACCGACGCCGGGCAGCTCCCCCCGTGGCTGCTCGGCGTCGCCTTGTTTTGCGGGGTTTTTTCTGTGAGACGAAGCAGTGAGTGACGCCATCTGTTCAGCGAAGGGCTGCCGGGCCGCCGCGGTGTGGGTGCTGGCCTGGAACAACCCGAAGATTCACACCCCCGAGCGGCGGAAGACCTGGCTCGCCTGCGAGGAGCACCGGGAACATCTCGCGCAGTTCCTGGGGGTGCGGGGTTTCCTGAAGGACGTCGTGTCACTGCGGGAGTGGGAGTCGGCCGAGCGGTAGCCGACTCTAGCCGCCGATCGCGGACATCGGCCGGTCCGGCTGGATGAACGAGGGGTCGTCCAGGCCCGCTCCCGCCTTCTTGCCCCACATGGCCAGCCGCCAGAGGCGGGCGATCTCCTCGTCCGGCGCGCCGGAGCGGAGCGCGCCGCGCAGGTCGGTCTCCTCGCGTGCGAACAGGCAGGTGCGTATCTGCCCGTCGGCCGTGAGGCGGGTGCGGTCGCAGGCCGCGCAGAACGGGCGGGTGACGGAGGCGATGACGCCGACGCGGTGCGGGCCGCCGTCCACCAGCCAGCGCTCCGCCGGGGCCGAGCCGCGGTCGTCCGCGCCCTCGGCCGTGAGGTCGAAGCGGGTGCGCAGCGAGGCCAGGATGTCGTCGGCCGTCACCATGCTGTCCCGCTTCCAGCCGTGCTGCGCGTCCAGCGGCATCTGCTCGATGAAGCGCAGTTCGTAGTCGTGGGCGACCGCCCAGGCCAGCAGGTCGGGGGCCTCGTCCTCGTTCAGCCCCGGCATCAGGACGGTGTTCACCTTGACCGGGGTGAGGCCCGCGTCGCGGGCCGCCCGCAGGCCGTCGAGGACGTCGCGGTGGCGGTCCCGGCGGGTGAGGGTCTTGAAGACGTCGGGACGGAGCGTGTCGAGCGAGACGTTCACCCGGTCGAGGCCGGCCGTCTTCAGGGCAGCGGCGGTCCGGCGCAGGCCGATGCCGTTGGTGGTCAGGGACATCCGGGGGCGGGGCTCCAGGGCGGCCACCCGCTCCACGATGCCGGTCAGCCCCGGGCGCAGCAGCGGCTCGCCACCGGTGAAGCGGACCTCCTCGACGCCCAGCAGCCGCACGGCGATGTCGATCAGCCGGACGATCTCGTCGTCGGTGAGCAGATCGGGCTTGGCCAGCCACTGCAGGCCCTCCTCGGGCATGCAGTACGTACAGCGCAGGTTGCAGCGGTCGGTCAGCGACACTCGCAGGTCGGTGGCCACCCGGCCGTAGGTGTCGACGAGCACGTGGGCCCCCTCCCTCGATCCAATCCGGTTCTGCCGTCATCTGTGAGCCTACGTGACGGCACTGACATCGGGAGGGGCCCGATCTCACGAGGTACGACCGGCCGCGTCGTAGGACCCTACGATCCCGTCGGCGCGGCCGGTCGTACGAACCTCAGTGCGCTCCGGTGCCGGTGAGCGACCGCACCTCCAGCTCCGCGTACTTGGCGGCGTCCGGGGCCTCCTTGGACAGCAGGGTGCCCACCACGCCGAGGAGGAATCCGACCGGGATCGAGATGATGCCCGGGTTCTCCAGCGGGAACCAGTGGAAGTCGGCGTGCGGGAACATCGACGTCTCCTTGCCGGACACCACCGGCGAGAACAGCACCAGACCGACCGCGGTGACCAGGCCGCCGTAGATCGACCAGAGCGCCCCCGCGGTGGTGAACCTCTTCCAGAAGAGGCTGTAGAGGATGGTCGGCAGGTTGGCGGAGGCGGCGACCGCGAAGGCGAGGGCGACCAGGCCGGCGACGTTCAGGTCGCGGGCGAGGGCGCCGAGGACGATCGAGACCGCGCCGATGCCGACGGTGGCCCAGCGGGCCGCGCCCAGTTCCTGCTTCTCGGTGGCCTGCCCCTTCTTGATGACGTTGGCGTAGATGTCGTGGGCGAAGGAGGAGGACGAGGCGAGGGTCAGGCCGGCGACCACGGCGAGGATCGTCGCGAAGGCGACCGCCGAGATGGTGGCCAGCAGGATGGCGCCCCAGTTGGAGTCGACACCGCCCAGGTGCAGGGCGAGCAGGGGGGCCGCGGTGTTGCCGGCCTTGTTGGAGGCGATGATCTCGTCCGGTTTGATCAGCGCGGCCGCGCCGAAGCCGAGGGCGAGGGTCATCAGGTAGAAGGCTCCGATCAGGCCGATCGCCCAGATGACGGACTTACGGGCGGCCTTCGCGGTGGGCACGGTGTAGAAGCGGATCAGGATGTGCGGCAGGCCCGCGGTGCCCAGGACCAGGGCGATGCCGAGGGAGAGGAAGTCCAGCTTGCTGGTGCCGGTGGCGCCGTACTTCAGGCCGGGCTCCAGGAAGGCGGAACCCTTGCCGCTGTTGTCGGCGGCCCTGCCGAGCAGGTCGGAGATGTTGAAGTGGAACTTGGCCAGCACCATGAAGGTCAGCAGCAGGGCGCCCGCGATGAGCAGCACGGCCTTGACCATCTGGACCCAGGTGGTGCCCTTCATGCCGCCGATGGTGACGTAGACGATCATCAGGACGCCGACCAGGGCGACGATGCCGATCTTGCCGGCGTCGCTGGTGATGCCGAGGAGGAGGGAGACCAGGACGCCCGCGCCCGCCATCTGGGCCAGCAGGTAGAAGATCGACACGACGATGGTGGAGGTGCCGGCCGCGGTGCGGACCGGGCGCTGGCGCATGCGGTACGCGAGCACGTCGCCCATCGTGTAGCGGCCGGAGTTGCGCAGCGGTTCGGCGACCAGGAGCAGGGCGACGAGCCAGGCGACCAGGAAGCCGATGGAGTACAGGAAGCCGTCGTAGCCGAAGAGGGCGATGGCGCCGGCGATGCCGAGGAAGGACGCGGCGGACATGTAGTCGCCGGAGACGGCGAGGCCGTTCTGGAAGCCGGTGAACTGGCGGCCGCCCGCGTAGAAGTCCGCGGCGCCCTTGGTCTGGCGGCCGGCCCAGACGGTGATGACCAGGGTCGCGGCGACGAACACCGCGAACAGGGTGATGATCAGCGTCCGGTGGTCGCTGGCCTCGCCCGCGGCCAGCAGGGCGGTGTGCGGTGCGGGACTCATGCGCCGCCCTCCGTCCTGGACCTGATGGCCTCGGCCGCGGGGTCGAGCTTGGTGGCCGCGTGCCGGGCGTACCACCAGGCGATGAGGAACGTGGTGAGGAACTGGGCGAGGCCGAGGACCAGGGCGACGTTGATGTTGCCGACGACCTTGGTGCCCATGAAGTCGCCCGCGTAGTTGGAGAGCAGGACGTACAGCAGGTACCAGGCGATGAAGGCGAAGGTCAGCGGGAAGGCGAAGGAGCGGTGGGAGTGCCGCAGTTCGGCGAACTCCGGACTCTGCTGCACCTGGGCGAACTCCTCGCCGGAGGGCCGGGTCTGCGCGTTCGAGGGCGGTGGTGTCTCGGTTGCCACGGAGTCTCCTCGCGATACGGACATGCGGATTGTGACCTCATTCACTGCCCAAGGTCACGGCGCCACGCGTGGCCGGGTTCAACCCGCGCCGGTTCTTTCGGAAGTCGATCGCGCGAAGGTCTCCGGTCATTGCTGGCCGGCGGGTGCGGAGGTTACCTTCGCCCTGCACCACGCGTCATGTACCTGCCCAATCGGCCCATCCGACCGCGTTCCAGCACGTCCGTCCCGCGACCGAACCGGAGGCTCATCCGCATGACTGTGTTCCAGCCGCGCCATCGCCGTGTCCTCGCCGTCCCGCTCGGCATGGCCCTGGCCACGGCCCTGGCCTTCCTGCCCGACGTCTCCGCGTCCGCGGCCGACACCGGTGGGGCGGCCTCCCTCGGCACCGCCACCACGGACGCGCCCTCTCTCAGTTATGTCGTCAACATCCGCCCCGGCCACGGCACCTCCGAGCGCGTCCGGCGGGCGATCGACCGGGCCGGCGGTTCGGTGGTGATCGCGTACGACGAGATCGGCGTCATCGTCGTCCACTCCTCGAACGCCGACTTCGCGAAGACCATCCGCAGGGTGCCGGGCGTGGACTCGGCCGGCGCCACGCGCAACGCCCCGCTGCCCGCCCAGTCGACCACCGACGTCGGCACCCCCGAGGTGCTCAGCTCCCAGCAGGTCGCGGCGGCGGACGCCAGGGCGACGGACGGGCAGGACCCGCTGGAGCCGCTGCAGTGGGACCTGCCCGCCATCAAGGCCGACAAGGCGCACGAGAAGACCCTGGGCAGTCCGAAGGTCACCGTCGGCGTCATCGACACCGGCGTCGACGACACCCACCCGGACATCGCCCCGAACTTCTCCGCCGCTCAGTCCGCCAACTGCGTCTCGGGCAAGCCGGACACGACGTACGGCGCCTGGCGGCCCAGTTCGACGGAGAGCCCGCACGGGACGCACGTGGCGGGCGAGATCGCGGGCGCGAAGAACGGGATAGGCATCACCGGTGTCGCGCCGGGCGTCAAGGTGGCGGGCATCAAGGTCGCCACCTCGCAGGGGTACTTCTACACGGAGGCGGTGGTGTGCGGCTTCGTGTGGGCGGCCGAGCACCACATCGACGTCACGAACAACAGCTATTACACCGATCCCTGGTACTTCAACTGCACCGACGACCCGGACCAGAGGGCACTCGTCGACGCCATCACCAGGGCCTCCCTGTTCGCGGAGCACAAGGGCACCGTCAATGTGGCCGCGGCGGGCAACGAGAGCTACGACCTGGCCTCCGACTCGATCACCGACCCGGTCTCTCCGAACGACGGCACCCCCGGCGACCGGGTGATCGACCCGCACAAGTGCTTCGACATCCCGACCCAGCTGCCGGGGGTGGTCACGGTCGCGGCGACCGGGGCGAAGGGCCTCAAGTCGTCCTTCTCCAATTACGGACTCGGCGTCATCGACATCGCCGCCCCCGGCGGTGACTCGACGGCCTACCAGGCGCCGCAGCCCCCGGCCACCAGCGGCTCGATCCTGGGTCCGCTGCCGGGCGGCAGATGGGGCTACATGGCCGGTACGTCGATGGCGACCCCGCACGTCGTCGGTGTCGCCGCCTTGATCAAGTCGACCCACCCGCACGCCTCCCCCGCCCTGGTGAAGGCCCTGCTGTACGCCGAGGCGACGGCCACGCCGTGCACCGACCCGTACGACATCAACGGCGACGGCAAGGTCGACGCGGTGTGCGAGGGCTCGAAGAACCGCAACGGCTTCTACGGCTGGGGCATCGCCGACGCGCTGGCGGCGGTCAGCAGGTGACCCTCATATATTGATTCGATCAATCATGCATAGTTCAGTCATGGGTGATGTCATGACTGCGATCAACTATGCATGGTCCGCGCTGGGCGGTGATCCCTCGCTGCCCGCGCGGGTCACGACCGTGGCGCGCGCGGGCACGCTGCCGGCCCGCCTTCCGGTACGGCAGCTCGCCCGCGGGTGTGTCGGCGCGTGCGCGCTGGCCGCCGCCGAACTGGGGGCACGGCGGACCGGGCGGGCCGAGGTGCCCGCGGTCCTGGTGGACGACGGGGCGGTGGCGGCGGCGTTCACCAGCGAACGGCGGCTGCTGGTCGACGGACGGGCCCCCGTGCCGTTCGCGCCGCTGTCACGGTTCTGGCGTACGGCCGACGGCTGGGTGCGCACGCATGCCAACTACCCGCACCACAGAGCCCGGCTGGGGGCGGCGCTGGGGCTGCCGGAGGGCGCCTCGCCGCAGGCGGTCGCGGCGCGGATCGCCGAACGGCCCGCGGTGGCGGTGGAGGACGCGGCCCACGCCGCCGGCGGGCTCGCCGTGGCCCTGCGCTCGCCCGGCGAGTGGGCGGCACACGGACAGGCCGTCGAGGTGGCCGCGCGCCCACTGGTCGAACGGGGGCGCCTGGACGGTGCGCACGCGCGCGTGCTCGCGCCGCTCGACGCGGGCGCCGCGCCGCTGCTGCCCGCGGCCGGGCTGCGGGTCCTGGATCTCACCCGGGTCCTCGCGGGACCGGTCGCGACCCGCACCCTGGGGCTGCTGGGCGCGGACGTGCTGCGCCTGGACGCGCCGTGGCTGCCCGAACTGGCCGACCAGCACGCCGACACCGGTTTCGGAAAACGCTCGGCGACGCTCGACCTGAGCACGGACCGGGCGGCCTTCGAGGAACTGCTGGCGTCGGCGGACGTCGTGGTCACCGGCTACCGGCCCGGCTCGCTGGACCGGTTCGGACTCACACCCGAGGCGCTGGCCGCACGACGCCCCGGGCTCGTCGTGGCCCAGGTGTCGGCGTGGGGCGCCTACGGGCCGTGGGGCGACCGGCGCGGCTTCGACAGCCTCGTGCAGGTCGCCACCGGCATCGCGGGGATCGAGGGCTCGGCCGACCGGCCGGGCGCCCTGCCCGCACAGGCGCTGGACCACGGCACCGGATATCTGCTGGCGGCGGGCGTGCTGCGCGCGTTGACCGAGCAGTCGTACGACGGCGGCAGCCGGTTCGTACGGCTGGCCCTGGCGCGCACCGCGCGGTGGCTCACCGCGGAGCTGGAGCCGGAACCGGAGGCCGGCGAGGCGGACGCGGGACCGGAGGCATGGCTCGCGGAGACGGACAGCGCGCTGGGCCGACTGCGGTACGCCCGGCCGCCGTTGTCCTTCACAGGTGGCCCTGTCGACTGGACGCGGCGGCCGGTGCCGTGGGGTTCGGAACCGGCCCGCTGGGCATGACCGTCGTGGCCGGAAACGTACGTATGGGTGGAATGCCGTTCCGGCAGCTGTTTTCCTTTACTTGCCCGGTTCTGTCATGGCTGGTGAAGACCTTGGGGTGACGTTGACACGCTCGACCGCCGAGGAGGCCGCGGGCGGCTGCGCGGCACGTCCCGGGACCGGCCGGGCCGTCGTCTTCCTGGTCCTGGTGGCGGTGGCCGCGCTGGTGCCGCTGCTCGGGCCGCCGCTCGCGCTGCACGGCACCGGGGAGGCCGCGGCGCCCGGGGCGGGCGGTGTCGCGTTGTTGCGCGGGGTGTTGTTCGCGGCTCTGTGCGTGCCGCTGGGCGAGCTGTCGGTGGACCGGCTGGCGCGCCGGCTGCCGGACGCACCCGCCGAACGGCCGCGCAGCTGGGCGGTGTTCGCGGCCGTCGCCGGTTTCGCGGCGGCGCTGGGGCTCGCCTCGGTCGTGTCGACGGGCAACCTGGTGCCGCACGCGCTCGCCGACGTCGACGTGGGCGGCCTGTACCGGTCGCGGGACGGCCGGTTGGCGCTGCTGGAGGTCAACGCCTTCCTGCTGGCCGGCCTGACGGCCCGCTCGCGCCGCCCGGCGGGCCAGGTGTGGCCGCTGGCGGCGGTGGCCGTCGCGGAGGCGCTGCGGGCGCACCCGGCGCCCGAGCACGCCCCGTCGGTGGGTTCCGCGCTCACGCTGGTGCACCTGACCTGCGCGGCGCTGTGGGTGGGCGGGGTTGCTGCACACGCTGCGCGTGCTGCGTCGCCGGCGCGACCGGGCGGCGGGGGCCGCCCTGCTCGGGCTCTACGCGCGCGTGGCGGCCGTACTGCTGGCGGCGATCACCGCGACGGGCGTGTGGAGTTCGCTGCGGCGGATGCCGGCGGCCACCGTCCTGGGCCAGCTGACGACGACGGCGTACGGGCGCACCCTGCTGGCGAAGGTGGTCCTCGTGGCCGTCGTCTGCGTGCTCGCGCTGTGGGCTCGGGTCCGGCTGCGCCGGGCGGCCGACCCGCTGACCGCCTGCGTCCCCGCCCGGGCGGAGGTGGCCGTGCTCGGGACGGTGGTGGCGGTCTCGGGGGTGCTCACGGCGCTGCCGCTGCCGATCAGATGGACGTGATCGGCAGCGCCTCCCTCGGCTCAGCCGTTCGTGACGAGCACCTTCAACGCGGTGCGCTCGTCCATCGCCTTGTAGCCGTCGGGTACGCCCTCGATGCCGACGGTCAGGTCGAAGACCGGCGACGGGTCGATGGTGCCGTCGAGGACGTCGGGCAGCAGGTCGGGGATGTAGGCGCGGACCGGGGCGACACCGCCGCGCAGGGCGATGTTCCGGTCGAACATGACGTCGAGGTCCAGGCCGGTGCCGCTGCCGTGCGGCACGCCGACGAAGCCGATCGCGCCGCCGGCCCGGGTGATGCCGACGGCCGTCCGCATGGACTGCTCGGTGCCGACGGCCTCGACGACGGCGTGCGCGCCCTGGCCGCGGGTGAGTTCGCGGACGGCCGCGACGGCCGCCTCCCCGCGTTCGGCGACGACGTCGGTGGCGCCGAAGCGGCGTGCGATGTCGGTGCGGACCTCGTGCCGGCCCAGCGCGATGATCCGCTCGGCGCCCAGCCGCCTCGCGGCCAGCACGGCGCACAGGCCGACCGCGCCGTCCCCGACGACGGCGACCGTGGCGCCGGGGCGGGCGCCCGCGCCGAGGGCCGCGTGGTGACCGGTGCCGAGCACGTCGGAGAGGGTCAGCAGGGCGGACAGCAGGTGGTCGTCGGAGGCCGCCTCCTTGGGGAGCCGGACGAGGGTGCCGTCGGCGAAGGGGACCCGGACCGCCTCGCCCTGGCCGCCGTCGTACCCCACCGCGCCCCAGAAGCCGCCGTGCTCGCAGGACGTGGTCAGGCCCTCGCGGCAGTAGTCGCAGACGCCGTCGGACCACATGAAGGGCGCGACCACGAGGTCCCCGCGCTGCACCGTGCTCACCTCGGAGCCGGTCTCCTCGATCACACCGAGGAACTCGTGCCCGATGCGCTGTCCCGGCTGCCGGGCCGCCTCGCCGCGGTACGCCCACAGGTCGCTGCCGCAGATGCAGGCGCGCAGCACCCGTACGACGGCGTCCGTGGGCAGCTGCACCACGGGCTCGGGCACGTCCTCCACGCGCATGTCGTACGGGGCGTGGATGGTGGTGGCGCGCATGGCGAGGGTCCTTCTCGTGCGGTGGCGTGGGTGCGCTCAAGGGGTGGTCGAGCGCACTTCACCGTACGTCGTGGCCGGTGCGGGCCGCGCGTCGAGGGTGCCCTGTACCAGCAGGAACTGCGCCGCCGCATAGGTGAGCATGATCCAGAGGTCGGGGGCCGGCGGTTGTGGCCAGTGGGCGACACCGGTCGCGATGAGGGTGTCGGAGAGCATGAAGAGCGCGCCGCCGAGCCCGGCGACCGGGCCGCACCGGGTGCCGGCGGCGTACGCCATGGCGGTGAGCAGGGTGCTGTAGCCGGCGACCGGGACGCGGAGACCGGGGGGCAGGTCCGGCCACAGCAGGACGACCAGGAGGGCGAGGGCGGCGGCGTAGGCGGGGGCGAGGCCTCGGGCACGCGCGCGGGGCGGCCCGAGGCGGCGGAAGAGGACGAGGTAGCAGACGTGTCCGGCGGCGAAACAGGCCATGCCGGCCATGAACGCGGGCTCGGCGCCGGACAGCAGCAGGACGTCGCCGCCCCAGCCGCACAGCAGGGCGGCGACGAGCAGCCGGGGACCGCCCGCGCGGGCGGTGTACGCGGCGAGCAGGAGCATGAGGAGCGGTTTGGCGGCCAGGTGCCCGGCACGCAGGCCCGCGGCGAGGCACCCGAGGTCGACGGCGACGGCGAGGACGAAGGCGGTGCGCAGCGGGCGGGTCGCTCTCACGCGGCCACGGACTCCTCGGTCTGCGTCACGGCGGGCGCCGGAGCCCAGCCCGGTCCCCGGAACACCCGTCCGGCCCGCTCCCGCCAGCTGCGCGCGGCCCTCAGGTCCCTGCCGATGGCCAGGTACTCGTGCGTGGCCACCTTGATCGGATTGAACGTGTTGATGTTCTTGGTCAACCCGTACACAGGGCGTTCCACCTCGGGCACCCAGGATCCGAAGAGCCGGTCCCAGACGATGAGGATCCCGCCGAAGTTGCGGTCCAGGTAGCCGCCCTGGGAGGCGTGGTGGACCCGGTGGTGGGACGGCGTGTTGAACACGAACTCGAACCACCGGGGCAGCTTGTCGATGCGTTCGGTGTGGATCCAGAACTGGTAGACGAGGTTCGCGGAGGAGCAGAAGGCGAGTGCGGCCGGGTGCACGCCCGCGGCGACGAGCGGGACGTAGAACGGCCACACGGTCAGCGAGGTCCAGGGCTGGCGCAGCGCGGTGCTCAGGTTGAACTTCTTGCTGGAGTGGTGGACGACGTGGCAGGCCCACAGGATGCGGATGACGTGGTGGCCGCGGTGGGACCAGTAGTAGAAGAAGTCCTGGCCGAGCAGCATCAAGGGGACGGTCCACCACAGGACGGGAACCCGCAGCGGGGTGAGTTCGTACACCGCCGTGTAGACGGCGACGATCGGGATCTTCCAGACGAAGTCGAACACCAGCGATCCGAGCCCCATGCCGATGCTGGTGGCCGCGTCCTTGGTCTCGTACCCGGCGGCGTCGTCGTCGGGATGGATGCGGTAGCTGATCACCTCGATCACGGTGAGCAGCACGAAGGCGGGGATCGACCACAGCACGACATCGGGCAGGTTCGGCATGGAGGCACCGTAGAACCGCTGGTCGGCCGCGGCTAGACGTTGTTACCCACAAGTATCACCGGCGGTACGCGCTTGCTTGTTGGCGGTCTCCGCCAAAGCCCGGTCGGTCCCGACCCCGACGGCTACACGCCGGCCGCCCCCAGCAGGCTTCCCGCGGCGTAGGTGACCGCCATGGCCAGGGCGCCTCCCAGGACGTTGCGCAGGACCGCCGGGCCCACCGCCGCGGCGCCCAGGCGGGCGCTGGCCCAGCCGGTGAGGACGAGGGCCGCCAGCACCGAGCCCACCGTGACCGGGAGCCGCCAGCCGGACGGCGGCAGGACGATCGCCAGCAGCGGGAGCAGGGCACCCACCGTGAAGGCCAGGAAGCTGGCCAGCGCCGCGTGCCAGGGGCTGGTGAGTTCGTCGGGGTCGATGCCCAGCTCCACGCGCGCGTGGGCCCTCAGCGCGTCGCGCTCGGTCAGCTGGACGGCCGCCTCACGGGCCACCTCCCGGGTCAGGCCCCGGCGCTCCAGCAGCTCGGTCAGTTCCTCGAGTTCGGCCTCGGGCTGTTCCTTCAGCTCCCGCTTCTCCTGGGCGAGCGCGGCCAGTTCGGAGTCCCGCTGGGTGGACACCGACACGTACTCGCCCGCCGCCATCGACATGGAGCCGGCGAGCAGACCCGCCAGGCCCGCCGTCAGCAGGGTGTTGCGGTCGGCCGTGGCGCCGGCGACGCCGACGACGATGCCCGCCGTCGACACGATGCCGTCGTTCGCGCCCAGGACGGCCGCCCGCAGCCAGTTCAGCCGGGAGCCGAGCGCTCCCCCGTGGGCCTCGTTCTCGTGCACAGGTTCCGTCACAGCAGGGAGGATCGCATCCCGGGGCCCACGGGCGCCGTACCGACGTCACCAGACGCGTACCGAGGCGCCCCGCGCGAACACCGGGCTCGTGGCGTCCGCCGGAGGCGTCGGGAGCGGCTCGGCGAGCTCCGCCACCGTCGGTCCCACCTTCGCCGCGATCGGGTCCAGGAGGTCCAGGTCGAAGCCGTAGACCCGGGCCGCGTTGCCGCCGAGCATCGCCGCCAGTTCCGCGCGCGGGACGCCGGCGAAGGCGAAGCGCAGGCCCTCACGGGTGTACGGGTACGTCCCCTCGTCGTGCGGGTAGTCGCTGCCCCACATGATCTTGTCGAGGCCGATGCGGTCGCGCAGCGGTACCTCGTGGGGGCGCATGAAGCTGGCGCCGACGAAGCAGTTGTCGTGCCACACCGAGGACGGCGGGTCGCCCATCGCGTCCGCCAGGCCGACCCCGAACTTCGACTCCGCGGTCGTCGCCCTGGCGGCCGCCAGCATGCGGCCGTGGTAGTAGTCCAGCATGGCCAGGACTCCGGGGATCCAGCCCGAGCCCTGTTCGGTGAGGACCAGCCGCAGGCCGGGGTGACGGCGGAAGGCGCCGCCGAAGATCAGGTGCCACAGGGCCCGGTGCGAGAACCAGGTCGTCTCGACCATGAAGACCGCGCGGGCGGCGGGTTCGTCGCCGAGCGGCGGGGAGGCCGAACCCGCGTGGTGGTTGACGGGCACGCCGAGTTCCGCGCAGACGGCCCAGATCGGGTCGTACACGCGCGCGTGGAGTTCCGGGAGGCCCGAGCCGGGCGGGGTGCCGGGCAGCAGGAGCCCGCCTTTCAGGCCCGCCGTCACCGACCAGCGGATCTCCTTGACGGCCTCCTCCACGTCGTTCAGGAGGATCTGGAAGACACCCGCGCGGCGGCCCGGCGCGTCCGCGCAGAAGTCGGCCAGCCAGCGGTTGTGGGCGCGCAGGCCCGCCCAGCGCCGTTCGAACTCCGCCGCCGTCGGCGCGGGCGCCATCAGCGAACCGGACGGGAAGAACGGCGGAATGGTGTTCGGGAAGATCACCTCCGCGACGATCCCGTCCTGTTCCAGCTCCGCGAGCCGCCGCGCGGAGTTCCAGTTGCGGTCGGCGGAGTCGGCGAGCAGGTCCTCGTACGGGTTGACGTAGGTCGCCGCCCAGACGTCGAAGTCGTCGTGATGGCGCTTGTCCAGGTACGGCCGGTAGTCGAGGAGGTCGGCGCCCGCGTGGCAGTCGGCCGAGATCACCGTGTAGCGGTCCTGTCCGTTCATCGATCCGCTCCCAGCACAGGGAAGTCGTTGTCGGTCAGCCAGTGGCGGCCCACCTCGCGCGAGCGGGCCCAGGAGGCCTCCACCGCCGCCTGGTCGGCCTGCTGGCCGAGGCCGGCCGGGGTGGGGCCGATGCGGCGGGCCAGCGGGGCGAGGCGGTCCACGTCGAAGCCGAAGACCTCCGCCGCCGCCAGCCCCAGCATCCGGCGGGTCTCGGTCACCGGGATGTCGTGGAAGGTGCGGCGCAGCCACGCGCGCGTGTCGGGCCAGGTGCCCTCCGGATGCGGGAAGTCGCTGCCCCAGAGGATGTTGTCGACGCCGATCTCGTAACGCTGGGCGAGTTCGCGGCGCTTGGTGTTGGTGGCGCAGACGAAGACCTGCCGGTCGAGGTACTCGTGCGGCGGGCGCCCCAGTTCCTCGAAGGGGGAGAGCTTCTTGCCGCCGTGCGCGCCGAGGTACAGGCGGTCCATGAACCACAGCAGGTTCGGCAGCCACCAGCAGCCCGACTCGGCGACGCCGAAGCGCAGGCCCGGATGGCGTTCGAAGACGCCGGACCAGAGCAGGAACCACAGCGGGCGGGCCGGCCACCAGGTCACCTCGCTCACGTAGATGCCGAGATGGTCGCCGTACTCGTGGCGCGGGGCCGCGCCGGAGTGGGTGAGGACCGGCATCCCGCAGTCGGCGGCGGCCGCCCAGACGGGGTCGTAGCGGCGGTCGTGGTAGGGCTCCCGGTCCACCCACATGGAGGGGATCATCAGGGCGCCGAGGCCGGACTCCTTCGCGCGGTACACCTCCGCGACGACGCGCTCCGTCGGGGCCGTGACCGGCAGCAGGGCCACCCCGCAGTGCCGTTCCGGGTGCTCGGACACGAAGTCGGCCAGCCAGCGGTTGTGCGCCCGGGCACCCGCCATGCCCAGCTCCGGATCGTGGTCGCCGGACAGGCCGAGGCCCACCCCGAAGGGCGCCGCCGTCCGGCTGTCGACCGCGTCGGCGTCCGGGAAGACCACCTCGGCGGCCACCCCGTCGCCGTCCAGCTCCTTCAGGCGCCGGCCGCTGTCCCAGCCCCCTCGCAGCCCCTCCTCGTTGTCCTGGAACCACCGGGCGGCGAACGCCTCGTTGCGGATGCCGAGCCGGGTCATCTCCTCCCGGCGGTGCTCCCGCCCGGCGAGGAACTCGTCGAAGTCACGGTGGAACCGCGCCTCCAGATAGGGCCGGTACTCCTCGGTGGGCAGCCCGGCGTGGCAGTCGGAGGAGATGATCAGATAGGGGTCGTCGTAGTCGGTCACCACAGCTCCCTGTCAGTCCAGGACGAAGCTTTCGAGGTACGACGGGTTCGCCCGGTCCAGCATCGAGCGTGCCCGCGCCCGGATCTGGGCGTCGCTGTGCTCGCTGTCCGGCAGCAGCCAGAAGCGGTCCGCGCGGATGCCCGCCACGACGAAATCGGCGACCTCCTCGACGGGCGTGAACCGGACCTCCTTGCCCGCGGCCCGCATCGCCGCCTCCCACTGGTCGAGGCTGCGGTACGGCGTCCTGCGCGGGCGTTCCTTGGCCCACCGGTCGGGCCGGTTGCGGTGCGACTCCCACAGGCCGGTGCGCAGCATGTGCGGTCCCGGGAAGAGCACCGAGGCGCCCACCCGCGCGTGCTCCGCCCTGAGGTGGGCGTAGAGGGACTCGGTCATCGTGACGACGGCCGCCTTGGTGACGGCGTACACGGAGGCCGTCGGCAGCGGCGCGATCCCGCCGTCGCCGGACGACGTGTTGACCACATGACCGGGTTGACCCGACTTGATCATCCTGGGGACGAACGCCTGGACACCGTGGAAGACGCCCCACACGTTGACTTCGAACGCCCACTTCCAGTCGTTCGGTTCGTGTTCCCACATGCGGCCCTCGGCGCCCGAGCCGACCCCGGCGTTGTTGCACAGCACGTGCACCGCGCCGAACGTGTCGTAGGCCGACTCCGCCAGTTCCAGGACCTGTTCGCGCACGCCGACGTCGGCCACGCGCGCGTGCACCTCCGCGCCCTCGGCACGCAGGCCGTCGGCGGCCTTCTCCAGGGCGGCGGCCTCCACGTCGGCGAGGACCACCTTCATCCCCTCGGCGGCGAACCGCCGGGCCATCGCGAGGCCGAGGCCGCTCGCCGCGCCGGTGACGACGGCGACCTGTCCGGCACGCAGCTCCATCAGTTCCCGCTCCCTTCCGGCGGCGCGTCATGGATCTGACGGGGGTCGTCGTAGCGCTGGTGGACATAGGGCAACAGGGCCTGCGCGTCGACCCGTTCCGCGACCCGGCCGCGCTGGTCGCTGGTCTTCTCGCCCAGGGTGATGTCGAGCAGCCGCAGCACCGGGAGGTCGGCCACCGGGTCGTACCCCGACTCGCGCAGGACCACCTCGCCCCGCACGCGCTCCAGGCGGCGGACCTTCTCCTCGCGGAGGCAGTGCACCAGGACCGGGTCGCCGTCGAAGCCGGAACCGTCCACCGCCGGGAGGAACTTGAAGTAGAAGTCGGTCCTCGGGGCGGGCTCGGGCAGCGGCAGCGGGCCGTCGACCGTGCCGCGCACCTCGACGAAGGCGACACCGTGGCGGGCGAGGACGGCGCGGACGGCGGAGCCCTCGCGCTCGACGGTGACCTCGCCGAGCTTCTTGGGCTCGCCGAAGACCTCGCGGCCGCCGGTGAGGGCCCGCTCGTGGGTCATCGGCATGACCAGCGGGTACCACCCCTCGACCGTGCCGTGCGCGGCGGCCACCGCGAACGAGCCCGCGCCGAGGGGGTATCCGGGCAGTTCGACCTTGCTGATGTTGACCCGGGCCAGGGGCCGGCCGGTCGGCTTGAGCGGGGGTGGCAGCACCGCGGCGACCGCGTCCGGGTCGGTCTCCCAGACGGCCACCACCCCGGTGGACCAGACGTCCGGGAGTCTCGTGGTGCGCGCGGCCGTGATCTCCGCCTCGGTCCGAGCGCCGTACCGTACGCGTGCCATCCGCCGTACCGCCCTTCCGTCGGCGACCTTCTGCGCCGGGCGGGGTGCACGGTTGCACCGGGTGGCGAAAAGGTCCATAGCCACGCGACGGGCAATCAGGACGTCGTCCGCAACCGCATGACGGGCAATCCGGACAAAGGTTCACAGTCGTGCGACGAGGGGTCAGGACTTTCGAACGGACCGGTACCGCGGGCGACCTGACGGACCGGACTGTCGGCGGGGGCCCGTATCCTCAATGACCATGCTCGAAGACCGTACGACCGCAGTGTCCCCCGGCATCCCGTGGCCGACCGCGTATCCCAAGGGGTACGCGGTCGTCGACGTGGAGACCACCGGACTGGCGCGGGACGACCGGATCATCTCCGCGGCCGTCTACCGGCTGGACGAGCGCGGCGAGGTCGAGGACCACTGGTACACGCTGGTCAACCCCGAGCGCGACCCGGGTCCCGTGTGGATCCACGGCCTGACGAGCGAGGTGCTCGACGGGGCGCCGCTGTTCACGGACATCGCCGAGGAGTTCTCGGCCCGGCTGGACGGCCGGGTGCTGGTCGCGCACAACGCGGTCTTCGACTGGCAGATGATCGCCCGCGAGTACGCGCGTGCGAAGGCCGAGGCGCCGGTGCGGCAGCGGCTGTGCACCATCGCGCTCTCCAAGGAGCTGGGCCTGCCGCTGCCCAACCACAAGCTGGAGACCCTGGCCGCACACTTCGGAGTCGTCCAGCAGCGGGCGCACCACGCGCTGGACGACGCACGCGTGCTCGCGGAGGCGTTCCGGCCCAGCCTGCGGGCCGCCGCCGCGGGGAACGTGCGGCTGCCGCTCCTCGAGTGCCGGCCGCTGACGGAGTGGTCGGACACGCCCAGGATCGGGCGGCAGGCGAGCGGCGGTTACCGGCCGAGCAGCTGGCGCCCGTCCCGCAGACGTCCGGCCTGCCCGTACCCGAACCCGGGGCGGTACGAGGACGGCAAGCCGCTCAGGCAGGGCATGCGGGTGGCTTTCTCCGGGGACACCTCGGTCGACCGGGAGCTCCTGGAGGACCGGGCCGCGGAGGCCGGTCTGCACGTCTCCACGAGCATCTCGCGGCTCACCAGCCTGCTCGTCACCAACGACCCGGACTCGGGCACGTCGAAGGTCGTCAAGGCCCGCCAGTTCGGGACCCCGGTCGTCGACGAGGCCGCCTTCGGGCAGCTGCTGCGGGACGTGGCGCCCGCGTCGGAGGAGTGACCGCGCGGCGGGACCGTACGGACGGGTGATTGCCGTGCGACTCGCCCCGCGCCCACTCGCCCGCGCGAGGACGACCACCCACGCTGTGCCATATGGCGAAATGTGAAGTCTGCGGCAATGACTACGGAATGACCTTCGAGGTGCACGCGCAGGGCGCGGTCCACGTCTTCGACTGCTTCTCCTGTGCGATCCACCGGATGGCCCCGGTCTGCGAGCACTGCAAGGTCTCGATCATCGGCCAGGGCGTCGAGGCCGAGAACCAGTGGTACTGCGGCGCCCACTGCGCCCGCGAAGCGGGCAAGTCGGGCATCGTCGACCGCGTGTGACCGGGTACCCGCGCACTCGCCCCCCACGACCGAGTTGTACGGTCGTGGGGTGTACCGCTTCCTTTGGACCCGGCAGTGGGTGATCCTCGCCCTCGTGTCGCTGCTCCTCATCCCCACGATGATCCGCCTCGGGATCTGGCAGAAGCACCGGTACGAGGAGCGCAGCGCCCGTAACCAGCTGGTGGCCGAGGCGCTGCACGCCAGACCGGTGCCGGTCGAGCAGGTGACCGGGCCCGGCCACGCGGTGACGCGCAAGGAGCGGTACCACACCGTCACCGCGACCGGCACCTTCGACACCGCCCACGAGGTCGTCGTCCGCCGCCGCACGAACGCGGACGACGAGGTGGGGTACCACGTCCTCACCCCGTTCGTGCTCGACGACGGCAAGGTGCTGCTGGTCAACCGGGGCTGGATCCCCGCGGACGGCCCGAGCCAGACCGCCTTCCCCAAGATCCCCGCGCCGCCCGCCGGCCAGGTCACCGTCCAGGGCCGGCTGATGCCCGACGAGACCACCGCGGCCAGCGGCATCAAGGACATCAAGGGTCTGCCCGACCGGCAGGTCATGCTGATCAACAGCGAGGAGGAGGCGCGCCGGCTCGGCAAGCAGGTCCTCGGCGGCTACATCGAGCAGACCGCGCCGCAGTCCAAGGGCGGCACCCCGGAGCAGATCTCCGATCCTGGCAAGGAGGACGCTCCGCTCAACTACGCGTACATGATCCAGTGGTGGCTGTTCGCCGCGGGCGTCCCCTACGGCTTCTTCGTGCTGGTGCGCCGCGAGGCACGCGCGCGTGCGGAGGCGGCGGCGGAGCAGGAGAAGGCCGAGGAAGCGGAGCCGGCCGCCGTGTGACCACCGCGGGACCCGCCGCGTCACTCCCCCGGCGCACCACCTGATTGGCCCCCCGGTCGGCCGGGAAACCGGGTCCCGTGGATCGACGCATCGAGGACTACGCCCTGATCGGCGACGAGCAGACCGCGGCCCTGGTCGGCCGGGACGGCTCCATCGACTGGCTGTGCCTGCCCAGATTCGACTCGGCCGCGTGCTTCGCCAGACTCCTGGGCGACGAGGACAACGGGCACTGGCGGATCGCGCCCCGGGGCGCCACGACCTGCACCCGGCGGGCCTACCGGCGCGACACGCTGGTCCTGGACACCGAGTGGGAGACGGAGCAGGGCACGGTCCGGGTCACCGATCTGATGCCCCAGCGGGAGCACGCTCCCGAGGTCGTACGCGTCATCGAAGGCGTCCGCGGCCGGGTCACCGTGCAGAGCACCCTGCGGCTGCGCTTCGACTACGGCTCGATCACCCCGTGGATGCGCCGCTCCGGCGGCCACCGGGTCGCCGTCGCCGGACCCGACTCGGTGTGGCTGCGCAGCGACCCGGCCGTACGGACCTGGGGCGAGGACTTCGGCACCCACTCGGAGTTCACCGTCGAGGAGGGCGACAAGGTCGCGTTCGTCCTCACCTGGCACCCTTCGCACGAGCCGCGTCCACCGCTCGGCGACCCCTACGCCGCCCTGCGCTCCAGCGTCGCCGACTGGCGGCGCTGGGCCGCCCGCTGCACCTACGAGGGCCCGCACCGGGACGCGGTGATGCGCTCCCTGATCACCCTCAAGGCGCTCACCTACGCGCCGACCGGCGGCATCGTCGCCGCCGCGACCAGCTCGCTGCCCGAGGAGCTGGGCGGGGTGCGCAACTGGGACTACCGCTTCTGCTGGCTGCGCGACTCCACCCTCACCCTCGGCGCCCTGCTCGCCGCCGGCTACCGCAAGGAGGCCGAGAGCTGGCGCAACTGGCTGGTGCGCGCGGTCGCCGGAGACCCGGCGGACCTGCAGATCATGTACGGCCTGTCGGGCGAGCGCAGGCTGCCCGAGTTCGAACTGGACTGGCTGTCCGGCTTCGGCGGCTCCCGCCCCGTACGCGTCGGCAACGGCGCCGTGGACCAGCTCCAGCTGGACGTGTACGGCGAGGTCATGGACTCGCTGTCGCTGGCCCGCAGCGCGGGCCTGCCCACCAAACCCCACATGTGGTCCATCCAGTGCACGCTGCTGAAGTTCCTGGAGAAGACCTGGCGGCAGCCCGACGAGGGGCTGTGGGAGGTGCGCGGCGGCCGACGGCACTTCGTGCACTCCAAGGTGCTGGTGTGGGTGGCCGCGGACCGCGCGGTGAAGACCCTGGAGGACTACCCGGAGCTGGAGGGCGACCTGGAGCGCTGGCGCGCGTTCCGCGACGAGGTGCACCAGGAGGTGTGCGAGAAGGGGTTCGACCCGAAGCGCAACACCTTCACGCAGTACTACGGCTCGCGCGAGCTGGACGCCGCGCTGCTGCTGATCCCGCGCGTCGGCTTCCTGCCGCCGGACGATCCCCGGGTGATCGGCACGGTGGACGCGATCCGGGACGACCTGGGCCACGGCGGGTTCCTGCGCCGCTACGACACCGACGCGATCGGGGTCGACGGCATGCCCGGCGGCGAGGGCGCCTTCCTGGCCTGCTCGTTCTGGCTGGCCGACGCCCTGCACATGACCGGCCGCACCGACGAGGCGAAGGAACTGTTCGAACGGCTGGTGGGGCTCGTCAACGACGTGGGGCTGCTGTCCGAGGAGTACGACCCGGAGTCCGGGCGCCAGCTGGGCAACTTCCCGCAGGCGTTCAGCCACATCGGGCTGGTGAACACCGCCCTCACGCTCTTCGCCGGCGACCAGGCAGGATAGGGCCATGGATCTTGGACTGAAGGACCGGGTGTACGTCGTCACCGGAGGCACCCGCGGGCTGGGCAACGCGGCGGCGCGCGAGCTGGTCGCCGACGGGGCGAAGGTCGTCGTGACCGGGCGGGACGAGAAGGGGGCCGCCGACGCGGCGGCCGCACTCGGGCCCGACGCGGCGGGAGTGGCCGTCGACAACGCGGACCCGGACGCGCCGGCACGGCTGATCGCGGCCGCACGGGAGCGCTTCGGGGGCTTCGACGGCATCCTGGTGAGCGTCGGCGGCCCGCCGGCCGGGTTCGTCGCCGACAACACGGACGAGCAGTGGCAGGCAGCGTTCGAGTCGGTGTTCCTGGGCGCCGTACGGCTCGCCCGGGCGGCGGCGACGGAGCTGCCGGAAGGGGGCGTCATCGGGTTCGTGCTGTCCGGGTCGGTGTACGAGCCGATCCCGGGGCTGACGATCTCCAACGGGCTGCGGCCCGGGCTCGCCGGGTTCGCCAAGTCGCTGGCGGACGAGCTGGGGCCGCGCGGGATCAGGGTCGTGGGCGTGCTGCCGTCGCGGATCGACACGGACCGGGTCCGGGAGCTGGACGCCATGTCCGCCGACCCGCAGGCCACCCGGACCGAGAACGAGTCCCGGATCCCGCTGCGGCGGTACGGCACTCCGGAGGAGTTCGGGCGGGTGGCCGCGTTCCTGATGTCCCCGGCGGCTTCTTATCTGACGGGCATCATGGTGCCTGTGGACGGGGGCATGCGGCACGGGTTCTGACGGCCGGTCGCCCGACCGGCGTCAGCCGGACCTCCGCGGGGAGTTTCTCCAGGGCCGCCGATTCCCGGGCATGCGCGAGCGCCCGGGACGTCAGCTCGTCCAGCGCCTGAGCCGGTGCCACGTCCGGCTCCAGGCGCAGCCGGATCCGGACCCGGGGTGCCGTGCGGGTGCCGTTCAGGACCGCCTGGGCGTGGGCCACGCCCTCCAGGTGGGCCGCGTCCGACGCCAGGACCGTCTCCAGGGCCCTGCCGCGCAGCAGCGCGCCCTCGCCGTCCCCCGTGTCCACCCGGACCGCGGTCAGGCGGCCTCGGCGCAGCTGGGCGGTCAGCCACCACAGGGCGAGCAGGACCGTGACCGCCAGGGCGGCCAGGACCGCCGGCCACCACCAGCCGGTGTCCCGCCACTGGGTGCGCCGGGCGGTGGACAGCAGGACGTCGTGGCGGCCGTGGTACAGCCACCAGGACGGGAGCGGCGCCCCCAGGCCGGCGGCGAGGACCGACCCGCCGAGAGCGAGGAGCAGCAGGCCCGCGAGGCCTGTCAGGACGCGGTTGACCGTGCCGAGCATGGCGTCACCCCTTCCGGCCGGGCCGGAGCACGTGCAGGGTCAGTTCGGGCTCACGGGCCAGGCCCAGGGCGTGGATCGCCCCGGTCAGCGTCGCCTCCAGGTCGGAGCGGACCTCGTCGAGGTCACGGGAGTGGGAGACGGCGAGGACGTCCGCGCGGGTGCGGTGCAGTCGTACGCGTACCCGGCGGACGCCCGGGATCTCCAGGGCCCGGTCGCGCAGCACGGTGGTCGCCGCGTCCCGGCGCAGCCCGGCGCGGACGTCCGGGTGGGTGCGGCGCATCGGCAGGACGTCCCGCAGGCCCGGCGTGACGGCCAGGGTCAGCAGCCACAGGCCGAGGGCGGCGGCCGCACCCGCGCCCATCAGGACCCAGATGCCGTCGAGCGGCTGCTCGGCCAGCCGGTGCGCCAGTTCACGGCGCCAGCGCATCGCCGGGCGGTGGGCGCGCACGGCCGCGACGTCGTACAGGAAGGCACCCGCGACGACGAGGGTGAGCAGGGCGACCAGGGTCGCCGGGGCGCGGCGCGGGGACCAGAAGCGGGCCTCGCGGCCGGCCGGGGGTGCGGTCGCCGGTGGCTTCTCGATGACCTGTGTCTGCTCGACGCTCATCACGCCCTCCCCTGGGTCTGGGCCGGGTGCGGCCGTTCGCCGGACGCGGCGGCCTCCTGGACCGCCATGTCCACCAACGCGCCTACCCGCTCGACCACATGCCGACGCACGGCCGCGCGGCAGGGGACGGCGCCGGCTGTGCCCGACGCCGTCGGCGTGCGTTACTCGCCCACTCCCGCGAGGTCCCGCAGTCGCCGGGCCTGGGCCTGGCGTTCGGCGGCCCGCTGTTCGTCGTACGTGCGACCGCTCGCGCCGCGCAGCAACGCCTTGGTCTCCACCACGGCGTCCCGGGGCGCGGCCAGCAGCGCGCCTGCCAGGTCCCGTACCGCCGCGTCGAGTTCGGCGGCCGGCACCGCCACGCTCGCCAGCCCGCAGGCCACCGCCTCCTCGGCCAGCACGTAACGGCCGGTCGCGCAGATCTCCAGCGCGCGGGCGTAGCCGACCAGGGAGACCAGCGGATGGGTGCCGGTCAGGTCGGGCACCAGCCCCAGGCTGGTCTCGCGCATGGCGAACTGCACGTCGTCCGCGACGACGCGCAGGTCACAGGCGAGGGCCAGCTGGAAGCCGGCCCCGATGGCGTGCCCCTGCACGGCGGCGATCGACACGATGTCGCTCTGCCGCCACCAGGTGAACGCCTCCTGGTATTCGGCGATGGCCGCGTCGAGTTCGGCGTCGTCACGGCGCGCGAGCTCGATGAAGGTCGGCTCGCCCGGGATCCCTTCCGGCGTGAACATCTGCCGGTCGAGGCCCGCGGAGAAGGACTGGCCCTCACCGCGCAGCACGACGATCCGCACCGACCCCGGCAGTGACCGCCCGGCTTCGGCCAACGCCCGCCACAGTGCGGGGCTCTGGGCGTTGCGCTTGGCAGGGTTGGTCAGCGTCACCGTGGCGAGCGCGTCGTCGACGGTGAGCCGTACGCCGTCCTTGTCGAGAACAGGAGCGAGGTCCTGGTCGGGCGAAGCCATGGGGCGCCTCCGATGTGTGCGGTCATCACGCAGTGCCGAACGGCATGCTAAGTGACTGCACAGTAACCACCCGGTCGCTCAGGCGACCGACCGGGTGGCCACCATCGAAGCCGATGGGCCGCCCGGGGTCAGGACGCGGCTTTCTTGCCCCGCGTCGCCCCGCCACGCCCACGCAGCGTGACACCCGACTCGCTGAGCATCCGGTGGACGAAGCCATACGAGCGGCCGGTTTCCTCGGCCAGTGCCCGAATGCTCGCACCGGAGTCGTACTTCTTCTTCAGGTCTGCCGCGAGCTTGTCGCGCGCGGCGCCGGTCACCCGGCTGCCCTTCTTCAGAGTCTCGGCCACCCGTGCCTCCTCATGGGAAGTGCGCTCTGGTCCCCTCATGATCACCCCTCCGGCGCGCGATGGCCACCCATTCGGCAAGGTCCGTGAGACATCGTTGTGACGACAGGAGTGCATCCCCACATGCGGAGTCGACCATTCCGGTGAGGGCCGTCCGTGGAGTCGAACGGGTTCTTCCGCGAAGTGCCAGGTCAGGAACGGAAAGCGGCCGTTCCCTCGTCGACAGGGGGAACGGCCGCGACATCCGTGTAGGACACACCTCGATACGAGGAGATCTCACACAGATGATGGATCACCGATAGGCCGAATGATCCATAGCCGGTGGATCAGGCATTCGATCAGGCGAGGGCGACGAGATCCGCGTAGTCGGCGCCCCACAGGTCCTCGACACCGTCGGGCAGCAGGATGATCCGCTCGGGCTGCAGCGCCTCCACGGCGCCCTCGTCGTGGGTGACGAGCACGACCGCGCCCTTGTAGGTGCGCAGGGCGCCGAGGATCTCCTCGCGGCTCGCGGGGTCGAGGTTGTTCGTCGGCTCGTCCAGGAGCAGGACGTTCGCGGAGGAGACCACCAGCGTGGCGAGGGCGAGGCGGGTCTTCTCCCCGCCGGAGAGGACCCCGGCCGGCTTGTCCACGTCGTCCCCGGAGAACAGGAACGAACCCAGCACCTTGCGGACCTCCACGAGGTCCATGTCGGGGGCCGCCGAGCGCATGTTCTCCAGGACCGTGCGGGACGGGTCCAGGGTCTCGTGCTCCTGGGCGTAGTAGCCGAGCTTGAGCCCGTGGCCCTCGATCACCTCGCCGGTGTCGGGCTGCTCGACGCCGCCGAGCAGCCTCAGCAGGGTGGTCTTGCCGGCGCCGTTGAGCCCGAGGATGACCACCCTCGACCCCTTGTCGATGGCCAGGTCGACGTCGGTGAAGATCTCCAGCGAGCCGTACGACTTCGACAGGCCCTCGGCGGTCAGCGGGGTCTTGCCGCAGGGCGCGGGCTCCGGGAAGCGGAGCTTGGCGACCTTGTCGGAGACGCGGACGGCGTCCAGGCCGGCCAGCAGCTTGTCGGCGCGGCGGGCCATGTTCTGCGCGGCGACCGTCTTGGTGGCCTTGGCACGCATCTTGTCGGCCTGCGAGTGCAGCGCCGCGGCCTTCTTCTCGGCGTTGGCGCGCTCGCGCTTGCGGCGCTTCTCGTCGGCCTCGCGCTGCTGCTGGTAGAGCTTCCAGCCCATGTTGTAGACGTCGATCTGGGCGCGGTTGGCGTCCAGGTAGAAGACCTTGTTGACGACCGTCTCGACCAGGTCGACGTCGTGGGAGATCACGATGAAGCCGCCGCGGTAGGTCTTCAGGTAGTCGCGCAGCCAGACGATCGAGTCCGCGTCGAGGTGGTTCGTGGGCTCGTCGAGCAGCAGGGTGTCGGCGTCCGAGAACAGGATCCGGGCCAGCTCGATACGGCGGCGCTGGCCGCCGGAGAGGGTGTGCAGGGGCTGGCCGAGCACCCGGTCGGGCAGGTTGAGCGCGGCGGCGATGGTGGCGGCCTCGGCCTCGGCGGCGTACCCGCCCTTGGTGAGGAACTCCGTCTCCTGGCGCTCGTACTGCTTGAGCGCCTTCTCGCGGGTGGCGCCCTGGCCGTTGGCGATGCGCTGCTCGTTCTCGCGCATCTTGCGGATCAGCACGTCGAGGCCGCGCGCGGACAGGACACGGTCGCGGGCCAGGACGTCGAGGTCGCCGGTGCGGGGGTCCTGCGGGAGGTAGCCGACCTCGCCGGAGCGGGTGACGGTGCCCGCGGCGGGGATGCCCTCCCCGGCCAGGACCTTGGTGAGGGTGGTCTTGCCTGCGCCGTTGCGGCCGACCAGGCCGATGCGGTCGCCCTTGGCGACCCGGAAGGTGGCGTTCTCGATGAGGATGCGGGCACCGGCGCGCAGCTCGATACCGGAGGCGGAGATCACGGACAGACTCCAGGGCGTACGGATACTGACGGGTGGGCGGCTGAGGACGTTCCCGCCGTCTAATGCGCGAGGAGAATGGCCATGAGGCCAAGTCTAACGGGGCCGCGCAAGCGCTTTTTCTGTGCAGCGCGCGGCCGGGGCGTTGTCAGTGGCGGGTGCCACACTGTGGAGCAGGCCGGGACGACGGCTCGACGACGGCTCTTCGGGGGACCGGCACACGAGGGAGTGATCGGGATGGCGGGCACCACGGGCGGACGGCCGAGCATCTATCCGTCGCTGCTGTACACGGACGCGAAGGCGGCGATCAGGCAGCTGACGGAGGCCCTCGGGTTCACCGAGCTGTCGGTGTACGAGGGCGAGGACGGCATGGTGCTGCACGCCGAGCTGGTGCAGGGCAACGGCGCGGTCATGCTGGGCTCCAAGGGCCGCGGCGGCCGTTTCGACGCGGCGCTGGAGGGCGCGGGCCCGACCGGCGTGTACATCGTCGTGGACGACGTCGACGCACACCACCAGCGGGCCGTGGACCACGGCGCCGAGATCCTGATGCCCCCGACGGACCAGGACTACGGCTCGCGGGACTACATGGCCCGGGACATCGAGGGCAACGTCTGGAGCTTCGGCACGTACGCCCCGGAGACAGCGCCCTAGCCGCCGGTGTGCACCTGGAAGGCGGCTCGGCGGACGGCCTTGGCCAGCGCCGGATCCGGGTGCGCCGCGGCCAGGGCGACCAGCACCTGCACGGTGCGCGGGTGGCCGACGGCACGGACCTCGTCGAGCAGCGCGGGCACGGTGGGCTGCAGCGCCGACTCCAGGTGGCGGACGAGCAGCGGCGCCTCACCGTGGTCGGCGACCGCGGCGGCCGTGTCGACCCAGAGCCAGGTCGCCTCTTCACGGGTGAGCACCTCGTGGGCGTCCTCCGGGTCGATCCCGTCGTGCTCGGCCAGCCACAGCAGGGCGTACGGCCTGAGGGTCGGCTCGTCGACGACCGCGCGGACGTCCGGTTCGGCGGGGGCTCCGACGACCCGCAGCGCCTCGAAGGCGAGGCCGCGCAGCAGGGCGTCCTCGCCGCGGGCGGCGTCGATCAGCTCGGTGACGGCGGCGCCGACGGGGCGGGCGGCGAGCCAGGCGCGGTACTCGGCGCGGGCCGCGTTGGGGCGGAGCTGGGCGCAGCCGCGCAGCATCTCCTCGGCGGCGACCTCGATGTTCCCGGCGGGGCTCTGCGCGGCGACGCAGATCTGCTCCAGCTTGACCCAGACCGCCCAGCTGCCCAGCGGGGTGAGGGTGGCCTGGCCGTCGCCGTAGGTGAGGGCGCCCACGGAACCGAGGGCGGACAGGGACCAGTCGAGAAGGGGGGCGAGCTCGGCCTCCTCGGCGGGGGCGGGGTCCTCGGCCGGCGCGCGGTCCGCCGGTCCCGCGTCGACGGCGGGCACGGCGGCGACCGGACCGGCGGCCCCGGCGCCGGTCTCGGTGTCGTAGGTCACCTCGCAGCGCTCGGTGCGCAGTTCGGTGACCCGCTGCCGCAGCAGGTCGAGGAGCTGCTCGACCGGGACGGGCCCGGCGGACAGCTGGAGGAAGGAGAGCACCTGGGGCATGGCCGAGACGACCTCGGCGACGGCGGCCGGCTCGACGTCCGTGGGTTCGGGGTGGGCGAGCGACCAGGCGTCGAACAGAGCGACCCAGCCGCGCAGGACGGCGCTGTCGTCGCGGTCCCAGGCGCGCAGTCGCCAGCCGGGGCGCGCGCTGTCGCCGTGCACCTCGACCAGGCCGGCGAGCCGGGCGGTGTCCCAGTCGGCGCGGACCTGGGCGACGGTCAGGCCGAGGTCCTCGGCCGCGCGTTCGGCGGACGCGTCGGAGAGGGTGGCCTTGCCGTCGCCGGTCGCGCCGTCGCTCCCGGGTCCGAGGGCCGCGTCGGCCCAGTGGGCGACCCGGGCCGCTCCCGCCAGGCCCGAGCGCGCCATTCTGGCCAGCTCGGCGGGGGCCGGGGTGCCCTCGGGCGGGCGGGGTGCGGGGCGGCGCGCGGGCCGCTGGTTCATCGCTCGGGGGGCGGCGGCCAGGGGTCGCGTTCGGACGAGTCGAAGCCTTGAGTCGCGCGGGATACGGGACGTCACGGGTGCAGTCTTCCGGTTGACGGTCCGAAAACCCAAACGGAATGTCACGGCGGGCGACGGGGGTGGCCAACGCACGGGCCCCGAGGGGAGGCGAGGAGACATGTTCAGGCCAGTGGTACGGCCTTAAACGGAACCTCCGGCACCGACTGGAATCAGGGCCTCCGGCTCGGGGCGGGACGAGCAGGTGAAGGGGGGTGCCCTCACATCAGCGGGGTGAGGAAGCGGCGCAGCCGTTCCTCGTACTGCTTCGGGTCGGGGTTCCACATCGCGCCGTGCGGGGCGCCCGGGACGGTGTGCAGGGCGACCCGGTCGGGACGCCGCTCGGCGAGCCGCCGGGAGTACGTCCAGGGGGCGACGGTGTCGTCCGGTCCGTGCATGATCAGGGTGGGCACAGTGAGGTGTTCCGGGTCGAGGGGGTCCGCGATCCGGTCGGCGTGCAGGTTGGCGCGGCCCTGGGCGGCACGCACCGCGAGCGGCAGCAGGGGTTCGGGGGTGTGCCGGGCCTGGGCGAGGGCGCGCAGGGTGGCCTCCCAGCTGAGCACCGGGGAGTCGAGGACCAGACCGCAGACGCGCTCGCGCAGGGCGGAGTGGGCGGCGGCGCGCAGCGCCATGGCGGCGCCGGTGGACCAGCCGTACAGGACGACGCGGCCGGCGCCGTAGCGGACGGCGTAGCGGATCGCCGCGTCCAGGTCCCGCCACTCGCTCTCGCCGAGGTGGTTCAGGCCGTCCGGCGGGCGGGGGGCGCCGAGGTCGCCGCGGTAGGCGAGGGCGAGGACCGGCAGCCGGCGGCTGTTCAGGAACCGCATGACGTTCATGGGGTGTTCGCGGGTGGTGCCGAGGCCGTGCACCGCGATCACCCAGGTGTCCCGGTCGCCGGGTACGAACCAGGCGGGCAGCGGACCGAGTTCGCCGGGGATGTCGACGTCGGCGTGGTCCAGGCCGAGGGCGGTCTGCGGGTTGCCGACGTGGACGTTGGCGGTGAGCCAGACCTTGTCGCCGGTCTCCAGGGTGCCGTGGGTCACCCGTTCCAGCCGTCGTACGACCGTGTCGGCGGTGTTCGCGGCGGACTCCATGACGGCGCCGACGACCGCGTGCGAGCCGTCGCCGGCCAGGCCGTAGGTGCCGGGGCGCAGGGAGGCGAGGTCGCGGGTGAGGGTGATGCGGCCGGCCGCGGTGCCGTGCACGGTGAGCCGGGGTTCGGTGGGCAGGGGCCGGCCGGGCGGTGCCTTCAGCGCGGCGTCACTGGCGAGCCGCCCCGCGGCCACACCGGCCGCGCCGGCGGCGAGTACGGCACCGACGGCCGCGGCCGTGACTTTGACTGGGCGCACCTGTCCAGTGTCGGGGCGGACCGCGGTGTCGGCCAGCGGAGGACGGAGGAATCGACGAAGCCACTGCACCCGGATTCCCCCCAGGCCGGGGTTCACCCCTCCCGGCGGCCGTACCGTTTCAGTTTCTCCGCCGCCGAGGCCATCTGGTCCGGGGAGAGCAGGGTCGGGGTCAGGCCCGGGACCGCGGACGCCGTCAGCCAGAGGCGGCAGAGCCATTCGAGCTGGGCGGTGCGGTCGTAGGCCTGGGTGAGGGTGGTGCCGTAGGTGACCGTGCCGTGGTTCTGCAGGAGGCAGCCGGAGCGGCCGGCCAGGGCGCGGAGCATGTTCTCGGCCAGTTCGCCGGTGCCGTACGTCGCGTAGGGGGCGACCCGGACGGGGCCGCCGAGGGCCGCGGACATGTAGTGGATCGCCGGGAGTTCCGGGACGAGGGTCGAGACGGCCGTCGCGTGCACGGCGTGGGTGTGGACGACGGCGCCCGCGTCGGTGGTGCGGTAGACGGCGAGGTGCATCGGCAGTTCGCTGGTCGGCGGGAGGGTGCCGAGGACCTGCCGGCCGTCGAGGTCGACGCCGGTCACGTCGCCCGGGGTGAGCCGGTCGTACGGCACGCCCGACGGCGTGACCAGCACGGTGTCGCCGACGCGGACCGAGACGTTGCCGGAGGTGCCGACGACCAGTCCGTCGGTCACCGTGCGGCGGGCGGTGGCGACGAGGTCCCGCCAGGCGTCGGCCTCCGTCGCGAGCGCCTCGCGTCCCGAGGGCTCCGGGACACCGTGTGCGCCGTCGCGCTCGTCGCGCCCGTCCCGTTCGTCGCACTCGTCGCGCCGCTGCTCAGCCATGGCCCGATCCTGCCACCGGGCGGCCCGCCGGGTGACCAGAATCTCTTCGGCGGCCCGACAGGGCGGCCGCGGCCGGCCGACGGGGGCCGCCGGCCAAGCGGCGACTGGGCTCCGGGCCGTAAGCGGAATGCCGACCCCCCGTCATTGACACCCTCAAGCCCCTCTCAGTTCATCTGCCGTTCACCCAGGTTGCCTACGGTCCAACAGCCAACGACTTCGAAAGATTGCCTGGGTAAATGGAAAGCTTCTCGCTGATCCTCGCGATTGTGGTGGTAACCGCACTCGCGTTTGATTTCACGAACGGTTTCCACGACACCGCCAACGCGATGGCCACCACCATCTCGACCGGTGCGCTCAAGCCCAAGATCGCGGTGACCATGTCCGCCGCGCTCAACCTGGTGGGCGCCTTCCTCTCCGTGGAGGTCGCCAACACGATCTCCAAGGGGCTCGTCGACGAGAACGGCATCCGTCCCGAGGTCATCTTCGCCGCCCTGGTCGGCGCGATCCTCTGGAACCTGGTGACCTGGCTGGTGGGCCTGCCCTCCAGTTCCTCGCACGCCCTCATGGGCGGTCTGATCGGCGCCACCGTCGCCTCGGCCGGCTTCGGCGCGGTCCACGGCGACGTCCTCGTCACCAAGGTCCTGCTCCCGGCGGTCGCGGCCCCGGTGGTCGCGGGCCTCGCGGCACTGCTCTCCACCCGGCTGTCCTACACGCTCTCGAAGAACGCCGAGGACGAGGCCACCCGCAAGGGCTACCGCGCCGGCCAGATCGCCTCCGCCGGCCTGGTCTCGCTCGCCCACGGCACCAACGACGCCCAGAAGACGATGGGCATCATCACCCTCGCGCTCGTCGCGGGCGGTTCCATCGCCCCCGGCTCCAACCCTCCCACCTGGGTCATCCTCTCCGCCGGCCTCGCCATCGCGCTGGGCACCTACATCGGCGGCTGGCGGATCATCCGCACCATGGGCACGGGCCTGACGGACCTCCAGCCGCAGCAGGGCTTCGCCGCCCAGACCAGCGCGGCCACCGCCATCCTGGCCTCCTCCCACCTCGGCTTCTCCCTCTCCACCACGCACGTCGTCTCCGGTTCCGTGATGGGCGCGGGCCTGGGCCGCAAGGGCGGCACGGTCCGCTGGTCCACCGCGACCCGCATGGTCGTCGCCTGGGTGCTCACCCTCCCGGCCGCCGCGCTGGTCGGCGCGCTCGCCGAGTCCGTGACGGACCTCGGTGACGGGGGCACGGCCGCGGTCGCCGTCTTCCTGGTGGCCGCGAGCGCCGCGATCTGGAAGCTCTCCCGCCGCGAGGTCGTGGACAGCAGCAACGTCGTCGGCACCGAGGAGCCGGCCGGTGTGGTGACGGCGGCGATCGCCGCCGTCACCCCGCCGCCCGCGGGCACGGTGACCGAGGGCCTCACGGCCACCATCCCCTCCCCCGCCGCTCCCGCGACCGACCCGGCCGCCACCGTCTGACCCCGAGGAACACAACCCGACATGAACATCGACTGGGCAGCCATCGGCTCCGTCTTCGGCGTCAGCCTCGTGGCCACCGTGGGTCTGGTGACCCTCTTCACGCTCGGCATCAAGGGCCTCTCCGCCCGCGAACGGGCCACCGCGCAGGGCAACTCGGCGGCCCTGGCCGCGACCGCCGCCTGCCTCTGCTTCGCGGCCTGCACCGCGGCCGTGGCGTACGGCATCCACCTGATCGTGGCGAAGGCCTGAGCCGCGACCGCACCGATCCACACCGATCCACACCGATCCACACCGATCCACACCGATCCACACCGATCCACACCGATCACGACAGCGGCCCGACCCGGGGCCGCCAGGCTCCGCCCCGATCCGTTCGCGGCGGAGCCTTCGGCATGTCCCAGGAGTCCCGCCGGACCACCGGTGTGGGCCTTCCCACACACTCCCCTCGCAGGTCAACGGCAAGTTGACGGGTCTTCCGGGGGCGTGGTGGACTGCCGGAGCCATGTACGGCGGCAAGAGAGGAAGCCGGTGTGAGTCCGGCGCGGTCCCGCCACTGTCACCGGGGTAGCCATCCCCGGGAGCCAGGAACTCTCACCGCCGGTCTCGTCGAACCAGGGCGTGGACACCCTGAGTGAGGACATATCGCCATGCGCGGCTGCCGACCGAGGTGCAGTAACCGGCCCGTCCCCGACCCCGCGGCGGGCTGAGCCGATGGGTGCCGATCGCGTCTTCGCGTACGGCGCCGCCGCCGGCCTTCTCGGTGATCTGCTGCTCGGCGATCCGCGCCGGGGGCATCCGGTCGCCGCGTTCGGGCGGGCGGCCGGGGCCGTGGAGCGGGTGCTGTGGCGGGACCACCGCGGCTGGGGCGCGCTGCACACCGCCGTGTGCGCGGGCGGCGCCGTGACGCTGGGTGCCGTGGCCCAGCGGGTGGCACGGCCGTCCACCGCCGCGTCCGTCGCGCTCACCGCCGCCGCCACCTGGGCCGTCGTCGGCGGCACTTCCCTCTCCCGTGAGGCACGGGAGATCGGACGGGCCCTCGCGGCCGGGGACGTCGAGGCCGCCCGGGCCCGGCTGCCACATCTGTGCGGCCGGGATCCGCAGGCCCTGGACGCCGACGGGATCGCGCGGGCGGTCGTGGAGTCCGTCGCCGAGAACACCAGCGACGCGGTGGTCGGCGCGCTGGTGTGGGGGGCGTTGGGCGGAGTGCCGGGGCTGCTCGGGTTCCGGGCCGTCAACACCCTGGACGCGATGGTCGGTCACAAGTCGGCCCGCCACCTGCGCTACGGGTGGGCCTCGGCACGCCTGGACGACGTGGCCGGATGGCCGGGGGCGCGGCTCACCGCCGCACTCGCCGCCGTGGCCGGGAGTGACCCCAGAGGCGCGCTGCGGGCCTGGCGGGCCGACGCGGCGAAGCACCCCAGTCCCAACGCGGGGCCCGTGGAGGCGTCGTTCGCGGGGGCGTTGGGGCTGCGGCTCGGGGGGACGTTGTCGTACGGGGGGCGCATCGAGCACCGGCCGGTGCTGAACGGGGAGGGGCGGAGCGTGGAGACCGGGGACATCGAGCGGGCCGTGCGGCTGTCACGGCGCGTGGGGTGGCTGGCGCTGGGGGCGAGCGCGGCTGCGGCCCTGCTGCGGGGACGGGTCGCGCGGCGCGCGGGGGGTTCCTCGTGAACGGCGGCGGGCTGCTGGTGGCCGGAACCACCTCCGACGCCGGCAAGAGTGTCGTGACCGCCGGTGTCTGCCGGTGGCTCGTACGACAGGGCGTCAAGGTCGCGCCGTTCAAGGCGCAGAACATGTCCCTGAACTCCTTCGTCACCCGCGAGGGCGCCGAGATCGGGCGGGCGCAGGCCATGCAGGCGCAGGCCTGCCGGATCGAGCCGACCGCGCTGATGAACCCCGTGCTGCTCAAGCCCGGCGGTGAGCGGAGCAGTCAGGTGGTGCTGCTCGGGAAGCCGGTCGGTGAGCTGAGCGCGCGGGGGTATCACGGCGGGCGGCAGCAGAAGCTGCTCGGGACCGTGCTCGACTGTCTTGCCGAGTTGCGGGGCACGTATGACGCGGTGATCTGTGAGGGGGCGGGCAGTCCGGCGGAGATCAACCTGCGCCGGACCGACATCGTGAACATGGGGATCGCGCGCAACGCGCGGCTGCCCGTGCTGGTGGTCGGCGACATCGACCGCGGGGGTGTCTTCGCCTCCTTCTTCGGGACCGTCGCGCTGCTCTCGCCCGAGGACCAGGAACTCGTCGCGGGCTTCCTCGTCAACAAGTTCCGGGGCGACGTCTCCCTGCTGGAGCCCGGCCTCGACATGCTGCACGGGCTGACCGGGCGGCGGACGTACGGCGTCCTGCCGTTCCGGCACGGCCTCGGCATCGACGAGGAGGACGGGCTCCGGGTCTCCCTGCGGGGGACCGTCCGCGAGTCGAACACCGCCCCGCCCGTCGGCGAGGACGTGCTCCGGGTCGCCGTCTGCGCGATCCCCCTCATGTCCAACTTCACGGACGTGGACGCGCTGGCCGCCGAACCGGGCGTCCTGGTGCGGTTCGTGGACCGGCCCGAGGAACTGGCCGACGCCGATCTCGTCGTGATCCCGGGGACGCGGGGGACGGTCCGGGCCCTGGAGTGGCTGCGGGAGCGGGGCCTCGCGGACGCGCTGCTGCGCCGGGCCGCCGAGCAACGGCCGGTCCTCGGCATCTGCGGCGGTTTCCAGGTCCTCGGTGAGCACATCGAGGACGAGGTCGAGAGCCGGCGGGGGCACGTGGACGGCCTGGGGATTTTGCCCGTCCGGGTGCGGTTCGCCCGGGAGAAGACCCTGACCCGGCCCGTCGGCGAGGCCCTCGGCGAACCCGTCGAGGGGTACGAGATCCATCACGGCGTCGCCGAAGTGACCGGGGGAACCCCCTTCCTGGACGGCTGCCGGGTCGGGCAGACCTGGGGCACCCACTGGCACGGCTCCCTGGAGTCGGACGGCTTCCGGCGGGCCTTCCTGCGCGAGGTGGCCGCCGCCGCGGGCCGCCGGTTCGTGCCGGCCCCCGACACCTCGTTCGCCGGGCTGCGCGAGGAGCAGCTCGACCGGCTCGGCGACCTGATCGAACAGCACGCGGACACGGACGCGCTCTGGCGGCTCATCGAGTCGGGCGCGCCGCAAGGACTGCCTTTCATCCCACCGGGAGCGCCCGCATGAGCACAGTGTTGTTGTTGTCGACCGCCGACACCGATCTGCTGGCGGCCCGGGCCGCCACCGGTGCGGACTACCGGATCGGCAATCCGACGCGCCTCGACGTCGCGGAGGAGCTGCCCGCGCTGGTCGAGGGCGCGGACATCGCCGTCGTACGGCTGCTCGGCGGGAAGCGGGCCTGGGAGGACGGGCTGGCCGCGCTCAGGGCCGCCGGGATCCCGACCGTGCTGCTGGGCGGCGAGGCGGTGCCGGACGCCGAGCTGATGGCCGAGTCGTCGGTGCCGGCCGGGGTGGTGGCCGAGGCCCTCAGGTACCTGGTCGAGGGCGGCCCCGCCAACCTCACCGAGCTGGCCCGGTTCCTGTCCGACACCGTGCTGCTGACCGGCGAGGGGTTCGTCGAGCCGCAGCGGATGCCCGCGTTCGGCGTGCACGGCGAACGTCCCTTCACCGAGGGCCGGCCGACCGTCGGCGTGCTCTTCTACCGGGCCCATGAACTGAGCGGCAACACCGCCTTCGTGGACACCCTGTGCGACGCGATCGAGGCGCACGGCGCCAACGCCCTCCCGGTGTACTGCGGTTCGCTGCGCGGGGCGGACGCCGGACTGTACGAGCTGCTGGGCCGGGCCGACGCGCTGGTGGCCACCGTCCTCGCCGCGGGCGGCACGCACGCCTCGCAGGCCTCGGCCGGCGGTGACGAGGAGGCCTGGGACGTCGGCGCGCTCGCCGAGCTGGACGTGCCGGTGCTGCAGGGCCTGTGCCTCACCTCCTCGCGCGCCGCCTGGGACGAGTCGGACGCCGCGCTCTCCCCGATGGACGCGGCGATGCAGGTCGCCATCCCGGAGTTCGACGGCCGTCTGATCACCGTGCCGTTCTCCTTCAAGGAGCGGGTCGACGACGGAGCCGACGTCCCGGTCTACGTCGCCGACCCGGAGCGGGCCGGGCGCGTCGCCGGGATCGCCGTCCGGCACGCACGCCTGCGGCACAAGCCGAACGCCGAGAAGAAGGTGGCGCTGGTCTTCACCGCGTACCCGACCAAGCACTCGCGGGTCGGCAACGCGGTCGGCCTGGACACGCCCGCGTCGGCGGTGCGGGTGCTGGACGCGCTCCGGGACGCCGGGTACGGGGTCGACGAACACCCCTCCGAGGGCGACGAGCTGATCCACCGGCTGATCGCGGCCGGCGGCCACGACGTGGAGTGGCTGACCGAGGAGCAGCTGGCCGCCGCGCCCGCACGGGTGCCGCTGGCGGACTACCGGGCGTGGTTCGAGAAGCTCGACCCGCGGCTGCGGGACGCGATGACCGAGGCGTGGGGCGAGCCGCCGGGCAGCCTGTACGTCGACGGCGACGACATCGTGCTCGCGTCCCTGCGGTTCGGGAACGTGGTCGTGATGATCCAGCCGCCGCGCGGCTTCGGGGAGAACCCGATCGCGATCTACCACGACCCGGACATGCCGCCGTCGCACCACTACATGGCGGCCTACCGGTGGCTGGAGAACAGTTTCGGCGCCGACGCGATCGTGCACATGGGCAAGCACGGCACGATGGAGTGGCTGCCCGGCAAGGGCCTCGGGCTGAGCGCCGGCTGCGCGCCGGACGCGGTCCTCGGCGACCTGCCGCTGATCTACCCCTTCATCGTCAACGACCCCGGCGAGGGCACCCAGGCCAAGCGGCGCGGGCACGCCACCGTCGTCGACCACCTGGTGCCGCCGATGGCCCGCGCCGACACCTACGGCGACCTGGCCAAGCTGGAGCAGCTGCTCGACGAGTACGCGCTGGTCAGCGACCTGGACCCGGCCAAGGCACCGGCCGTGCGGGCGCAGATCTGGACGCTGGTGAAGGCGGCCGAGCTCCACCACGACCTGCACGTGGACGAGCAGCCGGACGACGGCGACTTCGACGAGTTCGTCATGCACATCGACGGCTACCTCTGCGAGATCAAGGACGTGCAGATCAGGGACGGTCTGCACATCCTCGGCGGCGGTCCGGTCGGCGAGCCGCGGGTGAACCTGGTGCTGGCCGTGCTGCGGGCCTCGCAGGTGTGGGGCGGTCAGGCCAACGCGCTGCCGGGGCTCAGGGCCTCGTTCGCGGCCCACTTCGGGCTCGTCGAGAAGGAGTTGCTGGCCGAGCCGGGGGCGCCGGTGAAGGTGCCGGTGGAGCTGACGGACCTGGTCGAGGGTCCCTCGCGCACCGCGGCCGACGCGATCGACCTGCTGGAGCAGCTGTGCCGCCGGGTCGCGGAGGGCATGGAGCAGCGGGACTGGGCCCTCGACCGGTGCCGTCCGCTGGTACGGGAGGTGCTGGGCACCGAACTGCCCGACGCGGTCGCGGTGCTGGAGTTCGCGTGCACCGAGGTCGTGCCGAGGCTGGCGCGGACGACGGACGAGATCGGGCACATCCTGCGCGCCCTGGACGGCGGTTACGTCCCGGCGGGCCCGTCCGGCTCCCCCACCCGGGGCCTGGTCAACGTGCTGCCCACCGGCCGGAACTTCTACTCGGTCGACCCCAAGGCCATTCCGTCCCGGCTGAGCTGGGAGGTCGGCCAGTCGCTGGCGGACTCGCTCGTGCAGCGGTACCTGAGCGACACCGGTGCGTACCCGAAGTCGGTCGGCCTGACGGTGTGGGGCACCTCCGCGATGCGCACCCAGGGCGACGACATCGCGGAGATCCTGGCGCTGCTCGGCTGCCGTCCGGTGTGGGACGAGGCGTCGCGGCGGGTGACCGGCTTCGAGGTGATCCCGCTCGGCGAGCTGGGCCGGCCGCGCATCGACGTCACGGTCCGCATCTCGGGCTTCTTCCGGGACGCGTTCCCGCACGTGGTCGGGCTGATCGACGACGCGGTGCGGGCGGTGGCCGAGCTGGACGAGCCCGCCGGGTCCAACTACGTGAAGGCGCACGCCGACGAGGACACCGCCGGGCACGGGGACCGGCGGCGCGCGACCGCCCGGGTCTTCGGCTCCAAGCCGGGCGCGTACGGCGCCGGGCTGCTGCCGCTGATCGACGCCCGCAACTGGCGCTCCGACGCGGACCTCGCCGAGGTCTACGCGGTCTGGGGCGGCTACGCGTACGGGCGCGGGCTCGACGGGCGGGCGGCGCGCGGGGACATGGAGACCGCGTTCCGGCGGATCGCGGTCGCCGCGAAGAACGTCGACACCCGCGAGCACGACCTCGTGGACGCCGACGACTACTTCCAGTACCACGGCGGCATGGTCGCGATGGTCCGCCACCTGACCGGCGCCAGCCCCGAGGCGTACGTCGGTGATTCGGCCACACCGGACCAGGTGCGGACCCGCACGCTGGGCGAGGAGACGCACCGCGTGTTCCGGGCCCGGGTGGTCAACCCCCGCTGGATGGCGGCCATGCGCCGGCACGGTTACAAGGGCGCCTTCGAGATGGCGGCGACCGTCGACTACCTGTTCGGCTACGACGCCACGGCGGGCGTGGTCGACGACTGGATGTACGAGAAGCTCAGCGCGGAGTACGTCTTCGACGCGGAGAACCGGGACTTCATGAAGAAGTCCAACCCGTGGGCGCTGCGCGGGATCACCGAACGGCTCCTGGAGGCCGCCGACCGAGGCCTGTGGGCCGAGCCGGACGCGGACACCCTGGAGCGGCTGCGCGCCACCTATCTGGAGCTGGAAGGCGACTTGGAGGGCGACGAGAAGTGAGTACCCCGTTCCCGTTCACGGCCGTCGTCGGCCAGGACGACCTGCGGCTCGCGCTGCTGCTGAACGCCGTGTCCCCGGCGGTCGGCGGGGTGCTGGTGCGCGGCGAGAAGGGCACCGCCAAGTCGACGGCGGTCCGCGCCCTGTCGGCGCTGCTGCCGCCCGTGGACGTCGTCGCCGGCTGCCGGTTCTCCTGCGACCCGGCCGCGCCCGACCCGTCCTGCCCGGACGGCCCGCACCACCCGCCCGGTGCCTTCGAGTCCCGCCCGGCGCGCATGGTCGAGCTGCCGGTGGGCGCCTCCGAGGACCGGCTGGTGGGCGCACTGGACATCGAGCGGGCGCTGGCCGAGGGCGTGAAGGCCTTCGAGCCGGGCCTGCTGGCCGACGCGCACCGCGGGATCCTCTACGTCGACGAGGTGAACCTCCTCCACGACCACCTGGTCGACCTGCTGCTGGACGCGGCGGCGATGGGGGCGTCGTACGTGGAGCGCGAAGGTGTCTCGGTGCGGCACGCGGCCAGGTTCCTGCTGGTCGGCACCATGAACCCCGAAGAGGGCGAGCTGCGTCCGCAGTTGCTCGACCGGTTCGGGCTCACGGTGGAGGTGGCCGCCTCCCGCGAGCCCGACCTGCGGGTGGAGGTGGTCCGGCGGCGGCTCGCCTACGACGACGACCCGGCCGGTTTCGCGGCGCGCTGGGCCGACGAGGAGGCGGCCGTCAGGCACCGGATCGTGGCGGCACGTGAGTTGCTGCCGTCGGTGCGGCTCGGCGACGGTGCGCTCCGGCAGATCGCGGCGACCTGTGCGGCCTTCGAGGTGGACGGGATGCGCGCCGACATCGTGATGGCGCGGACCGCCACCGCGCTCGCCGCGTGGGCCGGCCGGACCGTGGTGCTGGCCGAGGACGTACGGCAGGCCGCGCTGCTGGCACTGCCGCACCGCAGGCGGCGCAACCCCTTCGACGCGCCGGGCCTCGACGAGGACAGGCTGGACGAGACGCTGGCGGAGTTCTCCGGGCAGGACGAGGACGAGCGCGACGACGACCCGGATCCGGACGGCCCCGGCGGCGGTGGCGGCCGGCCGGCCCCCGAGGACGGCGGCCCGCGGGGCGGCGACACCGGGGCCCGGCCCGAGGCGGGCGAGGACGGCGAGCCGCAGGCCGCGGGGGCGGGTGAGCAGTCCCCCGTCCGGGCCGCCGAGCCCTTTCGCACCAAGGTGCTGAGCGTGCCGGGGATCGGCGAGGGGGCCGCCGGGCGGCGGTCCCGGGCCCGGACCGAGCACGGGCGGACCACGGGTGCCCGCCGGCCGCGGGGCGCCCTGACCAAGCTGCACCTGACGGCGACCGTGCGGGCCGCCGCCCCGCACCAGCGGGCCCGCGGCCGCTCGGGGCCCGGGCTCGTGGTGCGGCGGGACGATCTGCGGCAGGCGGCCAGGGAGGGCCGTGAGGGCAACCTCGTGCTCTTCGTGGTCGACGCGTCCGGGTCGATGGCGGCCCGGCAGCGGATGAGCGCGGTCAAGGGTGCCGTGCTCTCGCTGCTCCTCGACGCCTACCAGCGCCGGGACAAGGTGGGGCTGGTGACCTTCCGGGGCTCGGCGGCCGATGTCGCGCTGCCGCCCACCTCGTCCGTGGACGCGGCGGCGGCCCGGCTGGAGTCGCTGCCCACGGGGGGCCGTACGCCGCTCGCTGCCGGGCTGCTCAAGGCGCACGACGTGCTGCGGGTGGAGCGGTTGCGGGATCCGGCGCGGCGGGCGCTGGTGGTCGTGGTGACCGACGGACGCGCCACCGGCGGGCCCGAGCCGGTCGCGCTCGCGGGGCGGGCGGCCCGGCTGTTCGCGGCCGACGGGATCGCCTCGGTGGTCGTGGACTGCGAGTCGGGGCCGGTGCGGCTGGGGCTCGCCGGGCAGCTCGCCGGTGAACTGGGCGGCACGGCCGTGACGCTCGACGAGTTGCGGGCGGACTCGATCGCCGGACTGGTGAAGGACGTGCAGAGGAGGGCCGCGTAATGCCGCAGGGACAGCCGAGTGTCGTACCGGACGACGGACTGACGACCCGTCAGCGCCGGAACCGGCCGCTGGTGCTCGTGCACACGGGCGTCGGGAAGGGCAAGTCCACCGCCGCCTTCGGGCTCGCGCTGCGGGCCTGGAACCAGGGGTGGCCGATCGGGGTGTTCCAGTTCGTCAAGTCGGCGAAGTGGAAGGTCGGCGAGGAGCGGGCGCTGCGGGTCCTCGGGGACTCCGGGGAGGGCGGGACCGTCGCCTGGCACAAGATGGGCGAGGGCTGGTCCTGGGTCCAGCGCGACGCGCAGATGGACAACGAGGAGAAGGCCCGGGAGGGCTGGGAGCAGGTCAAGCGGGACCTCGCCGCCGAGACGTACCAGCTGTACGTGCTGGACGAGTTCGCGTACCCGATGCACTGGGGGTGGGTGGACACCGACGAGGTGGTCGAGGTGCTGCGGAACCGGCCGGGGACCCAGCATGTCGTGATCACCGGGCGCAACGCCCCGGAGAAGCTGGTCGCCGTCGCCGACCTCGTCACGGACATGTCCAAGGTCAAGCACCCGATGGACGTGGGGCAGAAGGGGCAGAGGGGCATCGAGTGGTGATGTCTTCCGTCCCTCGGCTGGTCGTCGCCGCGCCGTCGTCCGGCAGCGGCAAGACCACCGTCGCCACGGGGCTGATGGCCGCGTTCGCCGCGCGGGGGCTCGCCGTGTCCCCGCACAAGGTCGGGCCGGACTACATCGACCCCGGGTACCACGCGCTCGCGACCGGGCGGGTGGGGCGGAACCTCGACGCGTACCTGTGCGGGCCGGAGCTGGTCGGTCCGCTGTTCGCGCACGGTGCGCGCGGCTGTGATCTGGCCGTCGTCGAGGGCGTGATGGGGCTGTACGACGGGGCGGCGGGGGAAGGGGAGCTGGCGTCCACCGCCCAGGTGGCGAAGCTGCTGCGGGCGCCGGTGGTGCTGGTCGTGGACGCGTCCTCGCAGTCCCGGTCCGTGGCGGCGCTGGTGCACGGGTTCGCGTCGTGGGATCCGCAGGTGCGGGTCGGGGGCGTGATCCTGAACAAGGTGGCGTCGGACCGGCACGAGGAGTTGCTGCGGGAGGCGCTGGAGGCTTCCGGGGTGCCGGTGTTCGGGGCGCTGCGGCGGGTGGCCCAGGTGGAGACGCCGTCGCGGCACCTGGGGCTGGTGCCGGTGGCGGAGCGCCGGGGGGACGCCGTCGCGGCGGTGGCGGCGATGGCCGCGCAGGTCGCCGACGGATGCGACCTGGAGGCGCTGCTGGAGCTGGCGAGGAGTGCGGGAGCGTTGCCGGGTGCGGCCTGGGACGCGGCCGAGGCGCTGGCTTCCTCGCAGCCGGACACCGTGCGCTCGAAGGTGCGCGTCGCCGTCGCCGGCGGGGCCGCGTTCACCTTCTCCTACGCCGAGCACACCGAACTGCTCGCCGCCGCCGGTGCCGACGTCGTGCCGTTCGACCCGCTGCGCGACGAGCGACTCCCCGACGGGACGCGCGGGCTGGTCGTCGGAGGCGGGTTTCCCGAGGTGTACGGAGGTGAGCTGTCCGCCAACGAGCCGCTCAGGAAGGACATCGCCGCCCTCGCCGAGCGCGGCGCTCCGGTCGCCGCCGAGTGCGCCGGGCTGCTCTACCTGTGCCGGGAGCTCGACGGACTGCCGATGTGCGGCGTGCTGGACGCGCGTGCGCGGATGTCGGAGCGGCTCACGCTCGGGTACCGGGACGCCGTCGCCGTGGGCGACAGCGCCCTGGCCGTGGCCGGGACGCGGATGCGGGGTCACGAGTTCCACCGGACCGTGGTCGAGCCGGGGGCCGGTGCGGCGCCCGCGTGGGGGGTGCGCACCCCGCGGCCGCGGGTCGAGGGTTTCGTACAGCAGGGTGTGCACGCGAGTTATCTGCACACGCACTGGGCGTCCACGCCCGGTGTGGCCCGTAGGTTCGTGGAGAGGTGCCGGACGTCATGAGCAGCAGGTTGGTCGGAGTCGGGGTGGGTCCCGGTGATCCCGAACTGGTGACCGTCAAGGGGGTCAACGCCCTGCGTGCGGCCGAGGTCGTCGTCGTACCCGTGATGGACAGCGGGGAGCGGGGGCGCGCCGAGGCGACCGTGCTGCACTACGTCGGCGCGGCGAAGGTCGTCCGGGTCGTCTTCGCGCTGAACGAGCGCAGCGACCGGGGGCGGCGGGAGGCCGCCTGGGACGCGGCCGGCGCGAAGGTCGCCGAGCTGCTGCGCGCGCACGGCTCCGTCGCGTTCGCCACCATCGGGGACCCGAACGTCTATTCGACGTTCACGTATCTCGGGCAGACCGTCGCCGCCCTGGTGCCGGGCGTGGTCGTGGAGACCGTGCCCGGGATCACCGCCATGCAGGATCTCGCCGCGCGGTCCGGCGCCGTTCTCACCGAGGGGACCGAGCCGCTGACGCTCGTCCCGGTGACGGCGGGCGCCGAGGTGCTGAAGGACGCGCTGGGCGGGCCGGGGACGGTCGTGGCGTACAAGTTCGGGCGGCAGGCCGGTGCGGTCCTGGCGGCGCTGCGGGAGACCGGGCGGGTCGACGACGCCGTGTGGGGGTCGGCGCTGGGCCTGGACGAGGAGTCCATCCGGCCGGCCGCCGAGCTCGACGGTGCCCCGCTGCCGTACCTCTCCACGCTGATCGCCCCGCCGCGCCGGGACACCGGGAGAGGCGGGAAGCTGTGAGCGCCGTGGCGTCAGCCGGAGATGCCCACCACCAGCCAGATGAACGCCGCGCCCGCCACCGTGCACAGCAGCGTCGAGCGGGCCGGGTGTTCGTGGTGGGCCTCGGGAAGGATCTCGGCGGCGGCCAGGTAGAGCAGCACGCCGCCGAAGAGGCCGAGATAGCCGCCGAGCACGGCCTCCGGGATGTGGAAGAAGATCGTGGACAGCGCGCCGACGACCGGTGCGCAGGCGTCCGCGATCAGCATGCCTATCGCCCGGCGGCGCGCGTTGCCGTACAGGCTCGTGATGGTGAACGTGTTGAAGCCGTCCGCGAAGTCGTGCGCGATCACGGCCATCGCCACCGCCGCGCCCATGCCGCCGCCCACCTGGAAGGCCGCGCCGATCGCCACGCCGTCCATGGCGCTGTGCCCGACCATCGCGCCGGCCGCCGTCAGGCCCACCTCGGGCGCCCGGTGGTGGTCGTGCTCGTCGCCGCCGTGCGCGGCCTGGCGGGCCGCGAGGGTGCGCTCCACCAGATGGGCCAGGAGGAAACCGGCCACGAACAGGAGCAGGGCGGCCGGCACCCCGAAGATCTCGCGGCCGGCCGCGCGCAGCGCCTCCGGCAGCAGGTCGAGGCCGACCACCCCGAGCATCAGACCGCCGGCCAGGCCCAGGACCAGGTGACGACGGTCGGTCACACGCTGTGCCGTCCAGCCGCCGGCCAGCGTCATCAGGAACGCGCCGAGCGCGACGAAGACCGCCATGTGCCCTTGCTATCCGATCAACCCGCTCCAGCGCACATCCAGCAGCACCAGTAACACCTTTTGTCCAGAGAGGACCGATTTCCCATGGCCGATGCCGCCGCCTCCGGCGACGCTCCCACCGGCAAGGTGACCTTCGTCGGTGCCGGCCCCGGCGCCGCCGATCTGCTGACGTTCCGGGCCGCGCGCGCGATCGCCGACGCCGACGTCGTGATCTGGGCCGCCAGCCTGGTCCAGGCGGAGGTCCTCCAGCACGCGCGCGAGGACGCGGAGATCCTCGACTCCGCGACGATGTCCCTGGAGGACGTCGTCGCCGTCTACGAGCGGGCCCGTGCCGAGGGGCTGCGGGTCGCCCGGATCCACTCCGGGGACCCGGCCCTGTGGGGCGGCACCCAGGAGCAGGTCGACCGGTGTGCCGCGATCGGCGTCGAGGTCGAGATCGTGCCGGGCGTCTCCTCCTTCTCGGCGGTGGCCGCACTCGCCCAGCGCGAGCTGACCATTCCCGAGGTCGCGCAGTCCGTCGTGCTCACCCGGCTCGGCGGCGGCAAGACCCCGATGCCGCCGGGCGAGGAGGTGCGCGAGTTCGCCCGCCACGGCACCACCATGGCGGTCTTCCTGTCCGCCGCGCGCAGCGGGCAGCTGGTGCGGGAGCTGCTGGAGGGCGGCTACCCGACGTCGACGCCGGTCGTCGTCGCCTATCAGGCGACCTGGCCGGAGGAGCTGATCGTGCGGTGCACGATCGAGACGCTGGAGGAGACGGTCAAGGAGCACAAGCTCTGGAAGCACACCCTCTTCCTGGTGGGCCCGGCCCTGGCCGCCCACGGCACCCGCTCGCACCTCTACCACCCCGGCCACTTCCACGGCTTCCGCAAGGCCGACCCCGAGGCCCGGCGGGCGCTGCGCGAACGCGGGGCGAGTACGTGATCACGGTCGTCGGTACGGGGACGGGGGCGCCGCTCCCCGCGGACGTGGCGGCCGGTGCCGGGCTGGTCGTCGGCGGGCGCCGGCATCTGGACGCGGTACGGCTGCCGGAGGGGGCCGAGCGGATCGTGCTCGGCCCGCTGGCGCCGGCCCTCGACGCCGTCGGGCGGCACCTGGACAAGGGCAGCCGGGTGCTCGTGCTGGCCTCCGGCGACCCTGGGTTCTTCGGGGTCGTGCGGGTGCTGGCGGAACGTTTCGGGGCGGAGCGGCTACAGGTGCGGGCCGGGGTGTCGTCCGTGGCCGCCGCCTTCGCACGGGTGGGGCTGCCCTGGGACGACGCGGTGGTGGTGAGCGCCCACGGGCGGGAGTCCCGCACGGCGGTGAACGTCTGCCGGGCACACCCGAAGGTGGCGGTGCTGACCGGACCGGGAGCGGGCCCGGCGGAGCTGGCCGCAGCACTGCTGGGCACCTCCGGCAGGGCATCGGCGCCCGCCCCGGCGTCGGAATCGGCGACGACGCCCGCCCGGGCGGCAGCGTCCGCATCCGCGTCGACGCCCGCCCAGGCGCCGGCGTCGGCCACGGCGCCCGCCCCCGCGTCGGCAGCGGCCCACGTCCAGGCGCCGGCCTCGGACTTCGGATCGACGCCCGACCCGGCAGCAGCACGCCCCTGCGCATCGGCGCGCGCCCGGGCGTCGGGGTCCGCCGAGCGGGTCCTCGTTGTCGCGTCGGCGCTCGGATCCGTGCGGGAGCGGGTGGAGTGGGTCACGCCGGCCGAGGCCGCCGCCCGGGAGTGGGGCAGCGACGTCAGCGTGGTGCTGTGCCTCGACCGGACGCGGGCGCTCGGCGGTGTCCGTACGGTGGCCGGGGCGGCCGCCGGGCCCGCCGGGTGGGCCCTGGCGGAGGACGAGTTCGCGCACCGCGACTCGATGATCACCAAGTTCGAGGTGCGTGCGCTGGCCCTGGCCCGGCTCGGGCCCCGGCTCGGTGACCTGGTCTGGGACGTCGGCGCGGGCTCCGGGTCCGTGGCCGTGGAGTGCGCGCGTCTGGGCGCCGCCGCCGTCGCCGTGGAGAAGGCGGCCGACGGGGTGGCGCGGATCGCCGCGAACGCCCTGAGTCACGGCGTGTACGTGGACGTGCGGCACGGCTCGGCGCCCGAGGTGCTGGACGAACTTCCCGACCCCGACGCCGTGTTCGTCGGCGGGGGCGGGGCCGAGCTGCCCGCCGTCGTCACCGCGTGCGCGCTGCGGGCCCGGCGGACGGTGGTGGTCGCGATGGCCGCCCTGGACCGGGTACCGGCGGCGCGCGAGGCACTGACCGGCGCCGGGTTCTCCTGCGACGGGGTGCTGCTGCAGTCGTCGCGGCTCGCGCCGCTGCCCGGTGACGTGACCCGGCTGGCGGCCACCAACCCCGTGTTCCTGCTGTGGGGGACCCGAACCCCCGTCCTGGAAGAATCCGACGAAGGAGTTGCTCAGTGATCGGCCTCATTTCCGCCACCGCGGCGGGGGCGGCGGCACGCGACCGGCTGGCCGCGGCATGGCCGGACCGCACGCGGGTGTACGAGGGTCCCGTAGGGGACGCCGTCCGGTCGGCGTTCGCGGAGTGCGAGCAGCTGGTGTGTTTCCTGGCCACGGGCGCGGTGGTGCGGCTGATCGCCCCGCTGCTGGGCGGGAAGGCCACCGACCCGGGAGTGGTGTGCGTCGACGAGGGCGGCCGGTTCGCCGTGTCGCTGGTCGGCGGCCACGGCGGCGGGGCGAACGAACTCGCCGACGAGGTGGGCGAGTTGCTCGCCGCGCAGCCGGTGGTGACGACGGCCACAGACTCCGTCGGACTGGCCGGCCTGGACACCCTCGGCTTCCCGGTGGAGGGCTCGGTGGCGACCGTGTCGCGGGCCCTGCTCGACGGTGAACCGGTGGCGCTGCGCGCCGAGTCGGCGTGGCCGCTGCCCCCGCTGCCGCTGGCGGCGGAGGGTGCGTACACCGTCCGGCTGACCGACCGTGCCGTGGAACCCGGCGAGCGCGAGGTGCTGTTGCGCCCGCCGTCCCTCGTCGTCGGCGTGGGCGCCTCCGGCGGGGCCCCGGCCGACGAGGTGTTCGCACTGATCGAGGGCGCCCTGCGGGACGCGGGGCTGTCCGCGCGGAGCGTCGCCGAGGTCGCCACCGTCGACGCCAAGGCCGGGGAGCCGGGGATCGTCACGGCGGCCGAGCGGCTCGGCGTGCCCCTGGTGACGTACTCCGCCGAGGAATTGGCGCGGGTGGCGGTGCCCAACCCCTCCGACGCGCCGCTCGCCGCCGTCGGCACCCCGTCCGTCGCCGAGGCCGCTGCGCTGCTGCGCGGGGGCGAACTCCTCGTGCCCAAGCGGAAGTCGGTCCGTGCCGACGGCAGGCCCGCGATGGCGACCTGTGCCGTCGTACGGCGTCCCGCACGCGGGCGGCTCGCGGTGGTCGGGCTCGGGCCCGGTGCCCGGGATCTGCTCACCCCGCGGGCCAGGGCCGAACTGCGGCGCGCCGCCGTGCTGGTGGGCCTCGACCAGTACGTCGACCAGATCCGCGACCTGCTGCGGCCCGGTACCCGGATCCTGGAGTCGGGGCTCGGGGCCGAGGAGGAGCGGGCGCGCACGGCGGTCGCCGAGGCGCGGGCCGGGCACGCCGTGGCGCTGATCGGCAGCGGGGACGCGGGCGTGTACGCCATGGCCTCGCCCGCGCTCGCCGAGGCCTCCGACGACATCGACGTGATCGGGGTGCCGGGGGTCACCGCGGCGCTCGCGGCCGGGGCGGTCCTGGGTGCGCCGCTGGGCCACGACCACGTCTCGATCAGCCTGTCCGACCTGCACACCCCGTGGGAGGTCATCGAACGGCGGGTACGCGCGGCGGCCGAGGCGGACCTCGTGGTGACGTTCTACAACCCGCGCTCCCGGGGCCGTGACTGGCAGCTGCCCAAGGCGCTGGCGATCCTCGCCGGGCACCGGGCCCCGACGACGCCGGTCGGTGTCGTGCGCAACGCCTCGCGCCCCGACGAGTCGAGCCGGCTGACCACCCTGGGCGCCGTCGACCCGGCGTGGGTCGACATGATGACCGTCGTGACCGTGGGCAACACGGCGACCAGGAACATCGCCGGGCGCATGGTCACCCCGCGCGGCTACCGCTGGCAGGAAGGCTCCCCGGAGGAGGCCCCGTGAACCGAGTCGTCCACCCCATCGAGCAGGAGTCCTACCGGCGGCTGCGGGCCCGCCTGGACACCTCGCACTTCCCGCCGCTGACCCGGGCGGTGGTGGAGCGGGTCGTCCACTCCGCCGCCGACCTGGAGTACGCGACCGACCTGGTGACCGACGAGGACGACCTGGTGCGGGCGCATGCGGCGCTGCACGCCGGGGCGCCGGTCGTCGTGGACGTGGAGATGGTCGCCGCCGGCATCACCCGCCGCAAGACCGTGTGCCGGCTGCGCGACGCCGAGTCCGGTCCCGGGCTGACCCGTTCGGCGCACGCGATCCGGCTCGCCTACGAACAGGTCGGGCCCGGCGCCCTGTGGGTGATCGGCAACGCGCCGACCGCCCTGGAGGAGCTGCTGACGCTGGACGCCTCCCCCGCGCTCGTCATCGGGCTGCCCGTCGGTTTCGTCGGCGCGACCGAGTCCAAGGCGGCGCTGCGCGCCAGCGGACTGCCCGCCGTCAGCAACGTGTCCGAGAAGGGCGGCTCGGCGGTCGCCGCCGCCGCACTCAACGCCCTGCTGTACCACCCCACTTCCGAGGAGACCCTGTGACCACCCCGCCCGCCCTGCTCATCGCCGGCCATGGCACCCGGGACGACGCCGGCGCCGAGGCGTTCCGTGACTTCGTCCGGGAGCTGGGCCGCCGCCACCCCGAACTGCCCGTCGCCGGCGGCTTCATCGAGCTGTCGCCGCCGCCGCTCGGCGACGCCGTCACCGAGTTGGTGGAGCAGGGGGTACGACGGTTCGCCGCCGTACCGCTGATGCTGGTCTCCGCCGGCCACGCCAAGGGGGACATCCCGGCCGCGCTGGCCCGGGAGAAGGAGCGGCACCCGGGGATCTCCTACACGTACGGGCGTCCGCTGGGCCCGCACCCCTCGCTGCTGGCCGTGCTGGAGCGGCGCCTGGACGAGGCGCTGGGCGGTGCCGCGCGGGCCGCCGAGGACCGCGCCGACGTGACCGTGCTGCTGGTGGGCCGGGGTTCCACCGACCCCGACGCCAACGCCGAGGTGCACAAGGCGGCCAGGCTGCTGTGGGAGGGGCGCGGCTACGCCGGTGTCGAGACCGCGTTCGTGTCGCTGGCCGCGCCGGACGTGCCCAGCGGGCTCGACCGGTGTCTGAAACTGGGGGCGCGCCGGATCGTGGTGCTGCCGTACTTTCTGTTCACCGGGATCCTGCCGGACCGGGTGCGGCAGCAGACCGAGGGGTGGGCGGACGCGCACCCGCAGGTCGAGGTGCGTTCGGCGGACGTCATCGGGCCCGAGCCGGAGCTGCTCGACCTGGTGATGGAGCGGTACCGGGAGGCGGTCGAGGGTGATCTGCGGATGAACTGCGACTCGTGCGTGTACCGGATCGCGCTGCCCGGTTTCGAGGACAAGGTGGGCCTGCCGCAGCAGCCGCACTTCCACCCGGACGACGAGGGCCACCCGCACGGCCACGGGCACCACCACCATGGCGGACATGCCCATGCACACTGACGACGGTTCCGGGGGCGGCCACGACCTGCGGCACCACGGCGACGTGGAGGTCCGTGACGACGGTTCCGCCCTCGTCGACCTCGCCGTCAACGTGCGCAGCGGCACTCCCCCGGTCTGGCTGCGGGAGCGGATCGCCGGGTCGCTGGGCGGGCTCGCCGCGTATCCCGACGGGCGGCGGGCGCGGGCGGCGGTGGCGGGGCGGCACGGGCTGCCGGTGGAGCGGGTGCTGCTGACGGCGGGTGCGGCGGAGGCGTTCGTGCTGCTCGCGCGGGCGCTGAAGGTGCGGCGGCCGGTGGTGGTCCATCCGCAGTTCACCGAGCCGGAGGCGGCGCTGCGGGACGCCGGGCACACCGTGGACCGGGTGCTGCTGCGGGAGGCGGACGGCTTCCGGCTGGATCCGGCGGCGGTGCCCGAGGACGCCGACCTGGTGCTGATCGGCAACCCGACCAACCCCACGTCGGTGCTGCATCCGGCCGAGGCGATCGTCCGTCTCGCCCGGCCCGGACGGACGCTGGTGGTCGACGAGGCGTTCCTGGACGCGGTGCCCGGTGAGCGGGAGGCGCTGGCCGGGCGGACCGACGTGCCGGGTCTGGTGGTGCTGCGGAGTCTGACGAAGACCTGGGGGCTGGCCGGGCTGCGGATCGGCTACGTGCTGGCCGCGCCGGAGATCATCGACGAGTTGGCGCGGGTCCAGCCGCTGTGGCCGGTGTCGACGCCCGCGCTGGCGGCGGCCGAGGCGTGTGTGGCGCCGCGGGCGCTGGCGGAGGCGGCGCACGCGGCGCACCGGATCGCGGCGGACCGGGCCCATCTGGTGGCCGGGCTCGCGGAGTTCGCGCCGGAGGGGGTACGGGTGGTGGAGCCCGCCGAGGGGCCGTTCGTGCTGGTGCGGATGCCGGGCGCGGCCGCCGTGCGGCGGCACCTGCGGGCGCTCGGTTACGCGGTACGACGGGGGGACACGTTTCCGGGGCTGGGCGAGGAGTGGGTGCGGATCGCTGTACGGGACCGGGGAGTGGTGAACCGGTTCCTGCAGGCGTTCGATCAGGCGCTGGTGCTGATACGCGCCTGAGGTGGCGCCCGCGGTGCGGCAGCCGTACGTCGGCTGCCGCACCGCACCCCTGAAAGGGCGCTACCGGCGTCGGCGGTGCAACGTCACCGCTCCGCCTCCGGCCACGAGGAGCACCAGCGCTCCTGCCGCCACGTACGGTGTCACCGAACTGCCGCCCGTCTCCGCCAGCTTCGTCCGCGGCGCCGGGGCGCTCTGGGGCCTGATGTCGGTCACGGGGCTCGGCGGGTCGGCGGCGTCGGCGGGGTCGGCCGGGGGTTGCGGCGTCTCGCAGGTCACCTTCGCCAGGGTCAGGGTGCCCTTCACGTCGGCCACGTTGAGCCGCAACGGGTTGACGGAGACCGTCAGTTCGAGGGCGCTCGCCGCCGCCCGGCCCGAGGCCGTCACGGCCCTGGCGAAGTCCAGGCGGACCTCGCCGACGCCGGGGACCTTGACGTCGGTGGGGCCGGTCGCGCTCACTGTCACGCGCCTGCCGAGGACGGTGACCGCACCGAGCACGTTCGACGTGGCCTGCGGGCGCCTGCCGCTCTCGCAGGTCGCCCTGGACGTCACGGCGTCCAGTTCCACGAGGGACAGCAGGGGCAGGCCCGGCAGGTGCAGCCGGGCGTGGGTGAGGTGGACGGAGGCCTCGGCGCGACCGCCGGAGACCGTCGCCCGCGCGGAGGCGACGTCGGCGCCGAGGACGTCGAACGGCTTGCCGCCGTCCACTCCGTCGAGCGTGGCGCTCAGCGCGGTCCGGTCGGCGCTCCGCGGTGCCTGGACCTCGTTCAGGGCGACCGCGAGCGGGACGTCCGCCGACTTGCCGAGGAGGGAGACGTCGAGGCCGGTGCGCAGGACGGCCGCGCTCGCGTGGCCTCGGCCGGTGGTGGCGTGTGCGGCGCCCGCACCGGCCAGGGCCGTGGGACCGGCGGCCAGGACGGTGGCCGCCGCGACGGTCGCCAGACGGCGTGCGGGCATACGGAAGCTGTCGCTGTTCAAGGTGGTGGGACCCCCAGAGGAAACGTGCTCGGGACCCGCCAAGAATTACGCACTACGGGTGAACGGGCGGCATTCCCGCGTCACTTCACTCAATAGTGGACTTTCCGTGCATTTATTCGAGCCCGCGGGTACAGCCGTTCCTTTACTCGACTACCTGCCCGTTCAGCACCACCCGCCGGGGGGATGCCAGGACGCGTACGTCGGCGCGCGGGTCGCTCTCGTACACCACCAGGTCCGCCGGCGCGCCCTCCTCCAGACCGGGCCTGCCGAGCCAGGCGCGGGCCGCCCAGCTGGTGGCGGCGAGCGCGTCGAACGGCGGGATGCCGGCGGTGACCAGTTCGGCGACCTCGGCGGCGACCAGGCCGTGGGCGAGGCTGCCGCCGGCGTCCGTGCCGACGTACACGGGGATGCCGGCGTCGTAGGCGCCGCGCACGGTGTCGTAGCGGCGCTCGTGGAGCCGGCGCATGTGGGCCGACCAGCGCGGGAACTTCTCGTCGCCGCCGGCCGCGAGCCGCGGGAAGGTCGCGATGTTGACGAGGGTCGGGACGATCGCGACGCCCCGTGCGGCGAACAGGGGGATGAGGTCCTCCGTCAGACCCGTCGCGTGCTCGACGCAGTCGATGCCGGCCTCGACCAGGTCCTGGAGGGAGTCCTCGGCGAAGCAGTGCGCGGTGACCCGGGCGCCGAGCCGGTGGGCCTCGGCGATGGCCGCCTCGACCGCGTCGCGCGGCCAGCTGGGGGCGAGGTCGCCGAGGTCGCGGTCGATCCAGTCGCCGACCAGCTTGACCCAGCCGTCGCCGCGGCGGGCCTCCTGGGCGACGTACGCGACCAGGTCGGCCGGTTCGATCTCGTGGGCGAAGTTCCTTATGTAGCGGCGGGTGCGCGCGATGTGCCGGCCGGCCCGGATGATCTTCGGGAGGTCGTCGCGGTCGTCGACCCAGCGGGTGTCGGAGGGCGACCCGGCGTCCCGGATGAGGAGGGTGCCGGCCTCGCGGTCGGTGAGAGCCTGCTTCTCGGCGGTCGCCGCGTCGACCGGGCCGTGCGGTCCGAGGCCGACATGGCAGTGGGCGTCGACCAGGCCGGGGAGCGCCCAGCCCGTGACGGTCCTGATGTCACGGGCGCCGGCGGGGCGGTCGTAGGAGACCCGGCCGCCCACCACCCACAGCTCGTCGCGGACGTCCTCGGGCCCCGCGAGGACCCGGCCCTTCACGTGCAGCACCGCCTGATCGCTCATGGGGGTCAGCCTAGGACGACGGGCTGTCCGGGGTCTCCTCCTCCACCTGGGCCATGGCCGGGTCGAGCAGCCGGGACAGGAAGTGGCGGGTGCGGGCGTGGGCCGGGTCGCCGATGACCCGGTCGGGGGTGCCGTCCTCGACGATCACCCCGCCGTCCATGAAGACGACCCGGTCGGCGACCTCGCGGGCGAAGGTCATCTCGTGGGTGACGACCATCATCGTCATGCCCTCGTCCGCGAGCATCCGCATCACCGCGAGGACGTCGCCAACCAGCTCCGGGTCGAGTGCCGAGGTGGGTTCGTCGAAGAGCATCACCTCCGGGCCCATCGACAGCGAGCGGGCGATGGCCACGCGCTGCTGCTGGCCGCCGGAGAGGGAGGCCGGGTAGGCGTCGGCCTTCTCGGACAGGCCGACCCGTGCGAGGTTCTCGGCGGCGACGCGCGCGGCCTGCGCCTTGTCGCGGCGGAGCACCCTGCGCTGCGGGAGCGTGAGGTTCTCGGTGACGGTGAGGTGCGGGAACAGGTTGAACTGCTGGAAGACCATGCCGATCCGGCGGCGCACGGCGTCGATGTCGACGTCGGGGTCGGTCAGTTCGGTGCCGCCGACGAACACCTGGCCCCGGGTGGGCTCTTCGAGGAGGTTGACGCACCGGAGCAGGGTCGACTTGCCGGAGCCGGACGGGCCGATCACGCAGACGACCTCGCCGCGGCCGATCTCCAGGTCGATGCCGCGCAGCACCTCGTTGTCGCCGAAGGACTTGTGCAGGCCCTTCACCTCGATCTCGGGTCGGCTCATCGCACGGCCTCCTGGGCCTTGGCCTCCATGCGGCGCACGACGAAGCCGAGCGGGATCGTGACCAGCAGGTAGCACAGGCCGGCCACGAGGATGGGCGTGGAGTTGGCGGTCGTGCTGGCCAGGTCGCGGCCGTACTTGGACAGTTCGCGCTCCTCCAGGGTGACGCCCAGGAAGAGGACCAGGGAGGAGTCCTTGAAGAGCAGCACCAGTTCGTTGGTCAGGGGCGGCAGGATGATCCGGAACGCCTGCGGGATGACGATCGAGACCATGGCGCGGGCCGGTGAGAAGCCGAGCGAACGCGCCGCTTCCAGCTGGCCCTTGGGAACCGCCTGGATGCCCGCGCGGATGGTCTCGGCCATGTAGGCGGCGGCGACCAGGCCGAGGGCGAGGGCCACCTTGCCGTAGGTGCCGCCGATGATCTCCGTGCCGGGGAAGGCGAGCGGGACGGCGACGCCGATGAAGATGAAGATCAGCAGGGCGGGCAGGCCGCGGAAGATCTCGATGTAGAGGCCGGCCAGCCAGCGGTAGGGCCCCACCGACGACAGCCGCATCAGCGCGATCACCATGCCGAGGGCAAGTCCGACGACGAAGCCGGACACCGTGTAGAGCACGGTGTTCTTCAGCGCGAGCGTGATGACGTCGGGGAACATCTGCCGGGCGATGTCCCACTGGGCGAACTGGTTCTGCAGCCGGCCCCAGTCGGCGCCGACCGCGAAGGCGACCACGGCGGCCACGAAGACGACGTACTGCGCCCCGCGCGACAGCCTGCGCTTCTGCCGTCGGCTCAGGCCCTTGCGGCGCGGCTGGAGTTCGGTGTCGGCGGCGGTCATGAGGCGGCGGGTGACGCGGCCTTCGCGTCGTACGGGCCGATCCACTTCTCGTACAGCTTCTTGTACGTGCCGTCGGCCTTGGCGTCGGAGATCGCCTTGTTGACGGCCGCGAGCAGCTTGGTGTTGCCCTTCTTCACCGTGAAGCCGTACTGCTCGCCGGTGTTGATGTTGCCCGCGAGCCGGAAGGCGTCCGCGTTGGCCTTGTCCTTGAGCCAGCCCTGGACCACCGGGTAGTCGATGATGACGGCCTTGACCTGGCCGGTGCGCAGTCCGTTGAGGACCGCGTCGGAGGACTCGAAGGAGACCGGGTCGAAGCCCTGCTTCCTGGCGTAGTCCTCACCGGTGGTCTGTGCCTGGGCGCCCAGCCTGGCCCCCTTGGCCTTGGCGTCGGCGAGCGAGGTGATACCGCTGTTCTTGTCGACGAGGAGGGCCTGGGTGGCGTCGAAGTAGGGGTCGGAGAAGTCGACGTTCTTCTTGCGCTCGGCGGTGATGGTCATACCGGCCGCGGCCAGGTCGCACTCGCCGGAGTTGAGGAAGGCGCCGGTCTTGAAGTTCTCGAACGGGGTGTCGAGGATCTGCTGCTTCACACCGAGGTCCTTGGCGACCAGGTCGACCATCGAGACGTCGAAGCCCTGCACCTTGCCGTTGATCTCCGACTGGAACGGCGGGTAGGGCAGGTGGGTGCAGGTGGTGAGCTGACCGGCCTTGACGAGTTCGACGCCGCCCGCGGCGGTCCTGGAGGCGCTGGAGCCGTTGCCGCTCGACGTGCAGCCGGCCACGAGGGCCAGCCCGGCCGCGGCGGTGGCGGCGGCCAGGGCGCGAGCCCGGCGGCGCCCGAGGAGCGTGGTCACGGGACCTCCTGTGAGTCTGTGGCGGAGTTGTGAGTCTGTGGGGGAGCTGTGCATTCCGGTTCTACGACTTCCGATTATAAGGAGATGTTTGGTTCCCTCAAACCAATCCCATGGCCACGACCCCGTTCGGCCTGAGAAGTCGCCGGTCAAAGGGGGTCGACGGCTGCCCGTTACGCTCGTGGTGATCTGTCCCTCCGTGAGCGAAGAGAGCACCGCCGTGACCCACCCCTTCCTCGACCTGCCCCCGCTGAGCGCCGCGCACTTCGCCGCGATCGAGGACCGGGTTGCCCGGCTGATGGATACCCGCCAGGACGTCGTGATCATGCAGGGCGAGGCCCTGCTGCCGCTGGAGGGCGCGATCAGGGCGACGGCCGGTCCGGGCACCACCGCGCTGAACGTGATCACCGGCCCCTACGGGCAGACCTTCGGGAACTGGCTGCGGGACTGCGGCGCGACCGTGATCGACCTGGCCGTGCCGTTCCACACGGCGGTGACGGCCGAGGAGATCCGGTCGGCGTTCGCCGCGCACCCGGAGATCGACTTCGTCTCCCTGGTGCACGCGGAGGCGGCGACCGGCAACACCAACCCGGTCGCCGAGATCGGCGAGGCGGTACGGGAGCAGGGCGCCCTCTTCTACCTGGACGCGGTGGCCTCGGTCGGGGCCGAGCCGGTGCTGCCGGACGCCTGGGGCGTGGACCTGTGTGTGATCGGCGCACAGAAGGCGATGGGCGGCCCGGCCGGCGTGTCGGCGGTGTCGGTGAGCGAGCGGGCCTGGGCCCGGATGGCGGCGAACCCGCGGGCCCCGCGCCGCTCCTACCTCTCGCTCCTCGACTGGAAGGAGCGCTGGATCGACGGCGGCCGCAGGGTGCTGCCGCACGCTCCGGCGCAGCTGGAGATGCTGGCGCTGGAGGCGTGCCTGGAGCGGATCGAGGCGGACGGCCCGGAGACCGTGATGGCCCGGCACCGCACGGCGGCGCTGGCGACACGGGCCGGGGCGGTGGCGCTCGGCGGCGGCCTGGAGCCGTACGTGTACGAGGAGGCCGACGCGGCGCCGGTGGCGACGACCCTGCGGGTGCCGCCGGGCGTGGTGGCCTCGGAACTGGTCGCGGGAGCCCTGGCGGGCGACGGCACGCTGCCGCTGGCAGCGGGCGGGGGCGCACTGGCCGGGGAGATGATCCGGGTCAACCACTACGGGACGGACGCGACGGTGGGTGCCGTCCAGTCGAGCCTGGCGGCGATCGGGGCGGGCCTGGCGAAGCAGGGGCTGTCGGTGGACCTGGAGGCGGCCCGGCAGTCGGTGGAGTCCGTCTGGGTTACCGGATCCTGAATTCAAGGTAATTCCGAATTACTTTTCCATGGATGGCTTACCCGAGTTCTTCTGCCCGCTTTTTGCGGAGCTAAACGAGGGAAATTTCGTCCAGGTTTCAACCCTGTGACACACTCCACAAAGCAGGGTGATATGCCCGTTTTGCAGTGGGACATATCTGGACATCGAGGCACGGCAAGGCGGGGCGATCAGCCCCCCTGCCGTGCATTTTTGCATTTGCCTCGCTAAATTCAATCCGCATGACTGCCCCACAAGCAGACCTGATCGTCGACCGTCCTTCGGTCACCGACGGTGCCGCTCTATGGCGTATCGCCAAGGATTCCGGAAACCTCGATCTGAACTCCTCGTACAGCTATCTGCTGTGGTGCCGGGACTTCGCCGACACCTCCGCGGTGGCCCGCGGCGCGGACGGCGAGCCCGTCGGGTTCGTGACCGGATACCGCCGTCCGGACCGGCCGGACACCCTGCTCGTCTGGCAGGTGGCCGTGGACGCCGCGCAGCGCGGGCGCGGGATCGCGGCACGGCTGCTGGACGGCCTCACGGCGCAGGTGGCCGCGGAGCGCCCGCTCAGCGCCGTGGAGACCACGATCACCCCCGGCAACACGGCCTCCGAGCGGCTGTTCACCTCGTACGCCGCCCGGCACGGCGCCACCGTCGAGCGCACCGTGCTGTTCGAGGCCGGCGAGTTCCCCGACGGTCCGCACGATCCCGAAGTCCTGTACCGCATAGGCCCCTTGACCCCCACATCGCACTGAGGAGCCCCGTCGTGACCATCACCCAGCCTGATCTCAGCGTCTTCGAGACCCTGGAGTCCGAGGTCCGCAGCTACTGCCGAAGCTGGCCGACCGTGTTCGACCGGGCCCGGGGCAGCCGCATGTACGACGAGGACGGACGCGAGTACCTCGACTTCTTCGCCGGCGCCGGTTCACTCAACTACGGCCACAACAACCCCGTGCTGAAACGGGCGCTGCTCGACTACCTGGAACGGGACGGGGTCACCCACGGCCTCGACATGTCGACCACGGCCAAGCGGTCGTTCCTGAAGGCCTTCCAGGACCTGGTGCTGCGCCCGCGGGACCTGCCGTACAAGGTCATGTTCCCCGGGCCGACGGGCACCAACGCCGTGGAGTCGGCGCTGAAACTCGCCCGCAAGGTGAAGGGGCGCGAGGCGATCGTGTCGTTCACCAACGCCTTCCACGGGATGTCCCTCGGGTCGCTCGCCGTCACCGGCAACGCCTTCAAGCGGGCCGGGGCGGGCGTTCCGCTGGTGCACGGCACGCCGATGCCGTTCGACAACTACTTCGACGGGACCGTGCCGGACTTCCTGTGGTTCGAGCGGCTCCTGGAGGACCAGGGGTCCGGGCTCAACAAGCCCGCCGCGGTGATCGTGGAGACCGTGCAGGGCGAGGGCGGCATCAACGTGGCCCGGCCCGAGTGGCTGCGCGCCCTCAAGGAGCTGTGCGAGCGGCAGGACATGCTGCTGATCGTCGACGACATCCAGATGGGCTGCGGCCGCACCGGCGCCTTCTTCTCCTTCGAGGAGGCCGGCATCGTCCCCGACATCGTCACCGTCTCGAAGTCGATCAGCGGGTACGGACTGCCCATGTCGCTGTGCCTGTTCAAGCCCGAGCTGGACGTGTGGGAGCCCGGCGAGCACAACGGCACCTTCCGCGGCAACAACCCCGCCTTCGTCACCGCGACCGCCACCCTGGAGTCCTACTGGACCGACGGTCCGGCGATGGAGAAGCAGACCCGGACCAAGGGCGAGCAGGTCGAGCAGGGACTCATCGCCATCGTCGAGGAGAACCTCGCCGACGTGCGGGAGTACCGGGGCCGGGGGCTGGTGTGGGGCCTGGAGTTCCACGACAAGGAACGCGCCGGGCGGGTCGCCGAACGTGCCTTCGAACTCGGGCTGCTCATCGAGACGTCGGGGCCGCAGAGCGAGGTCGTCAAGCTGCTGCCCGCCCTGACCATCACACCGGAGGAACTGGACGAGGGGCTCAGCATCCTCGCCCGGGCCGTCCGGGAAACCGTCTGACCAGGATCAAGCAAGGAGGCTGTACAGCACCGTGATCGTCCGATCGTTCAGGGAAATCGAAGGCACCGACCGCCACGTGAGGTCCGCGTCGGGGACCTGGGAGAGCAAACGCATCGTCCTCGCCAAGGAGCGGGTCGGCTTCTCGCTGCACGAGACGATCCTGTACGCGGGCACGGAGACGTCGATGTGGTACGCCAACCACATCGAGGCCGTGGTCTGCGTCGAGGGCGAGGCCGAGCTGACCGACCGCGAGACCGGGACGTCGTACACGATCACGCCCGGCACCATGTACCTCCTCGACGGGCACGAGCGGCACACGCTGCGCGTCAAGGAGGACTTCCGCTGCATCTGCGTGTTCAACCCGCCGGTCACCGGCCGGGAGGACCACGACGAGAACGGCGTCTATCCCCTGCTGACGGAGGAGGGCTGACCATGACCACGACCACGACCGCGATCACCGACCTGTACCCGACCCGTGGCCCGGTCGAGGTCGCCGTGCCCCGCAAGGACCCCGTCGTCTGGTCGGCGCCCGGTGCGGCCGGGCCGTTCGCCACCGGCGACCTGGAGGCCTTCGAACGGGACGGCTTCCTCGCCGTGGACCAGCTGCTCGCGGACGACGAGGTCGCCGGGTACCGGCGGGAGCTGGAGCGGCTCGTCACCGATCCGGCGATCCGGGAGGACGAACGCTCCATCGTGGAGCCGAAGTCCAAGGAGATCCGCTCCGTCTTCGAGGTGCACCGGATCAGCGAGGTCTTCGCCAACCTGGTGCACGACGAGCGGGTGGTCGGCCGGGCCCGGCAGATCCTCGGCTCGGACGTGTACGTCCACCAGTCGCGGATCAACGTCAAGCCGGGGTTCGGGGCCAGCGGCTTCTACTGGCACTCGGACTTCGAGACCTGGCACGCCGAGGACGGCCTGCCGAACATGCGCACGGTGTCCGTCTCGATCGCCCTGACCGAGAACTACGACACCAACGGCGGCCTGATGATCATGCCGGGCTCGCACCGCACGTTCCTGGGCTGTGCCGGCGCCACGCCCAAGGACAACTACAAGAAGTCCCTCCAGATGCAGGACGCGGGCACGCCCTCGGACGAGGCGCTGACGGAGATGGCCTCGCAGTACGGCATCAAGCTGTTCACCGGCCGGGCCGGTTCGGCGACCTGGTTCGACTGCAACTGCATGCACGGCTCCGGCGACAACATCACGCCGTTCCCGCGCAGCAACGTGTTCATCGTGTTCAACAGCGTGGAGAACGCGGCGGTGGAACCGTTCGCGGCTCCGGTACGCAGGCCGGAGTTCATCGGGGCGCGGGACTTCACCCCCATCCGCTGAGCACGGACGACCGAACAACCCACCGGCCGGCCCGCCGCGCAGCGGCAGTCGGACACAGCATCGGGGCGCGGGACTTCACGCCCATCCGCTGAGCGTGTTCTTGCTCGGCGCTCGGCCCGGGGGCCGTCACGTTCGTCGTGGCGGCCCCCGGGCCGTGCCGTGGCGTGCCGGTCAGTCTCCGAGGACGTCCAGCAGGCGGTCCACGTCGGCGGGGGTGTTGTAGACGTGGAAGGCCGCCCGCAGGTTGCCGGCGCGGTCGGAGACCTCGATGCCGGCCCGGCTCAGCTCCGGCTGGCGGCCGCCGAGCCCGGGGACGGAGACGATCGCCGAACCCGGCGCGGGCACCGGTTCGTGCCCGAGGGCCGCGAGCCCGGCCCGGAAGCGGTCGGCGAGGGCCACGTCGTGGGTGTGCACGGCGGCCTCGCCGAGTTCCTCGACCAGATCGAGCGAGCGGCGCAGGCCCGCGCAGGTGAACAGGGCGTGGGTCAGGTCGAACCGGCGGGCGGAGTGGGCGAGTTCGGCGACCGGGCCGTAACAGCTGTCCCACGGCACCTCGGCCGCGACCCAGCCCGCGAGCACCGGGGTCAGCCCACCGAAGTCCTCGGGGACCACCAGGAAGGCCGCGCCGTGCGGGCCCAGCAGCCACTTGAAGCTCACGGACGCGGTGAAGTCGTAGGCGTCGGCGTCCATCGGGAGCCAGCCCGCGGCCTGGGAGAAGTCCACGTACGTGCGGGCACCGTGGCTGCGGGCGGCCTCGCGCAGTGCGGGCAGGTCGGCGATCCGACCGTCCGCCGACTGGGCGGCGCTGACCGCGACCAGGGCGGTACCGGGGCGGACGGACTCCGCGACCCGCTCCAGCGGCACCGAACGGACCTTGAGGTCGCCGCGGACGTGGAACGGGTTCATCACGGAGGTGAAGTCGTCCTCGGCGGTGAGCACTTCCGCGCCGGCCGGCAGCGAGGCGGCGATCACGCCGGTGTGCGCGGCGACCGAGGCGCCCACGGCCACCCTGGTCGCCGGGACACCGGCGAGCCGGGCGTAGGCGGCCCGGCACGCCTCCACGTCCTCGTACAGCGAGGTGATCGGACGTCCTTCGGCCCGCAGCAGCGCCGCCTCGTGCAGGGCGGTCACCGTGCGGGCGGGCAGCAGGCCGTTGCTGGCGGTGTTGAGGTAGATGCTCTTGGGGGCGAACTCGGCGCGGACGAGGCTCTCGAACGTCTCCGTGGTCTCCATGGGTCCACTCTGCGGCCCGGGGCACCCCCCGTCCATCGCGAAGTTCTTGCAGGACCCGCCAAGCAACGCTTATGCGTACCGCCTGACCTGCGTCTTCTCAGTTCTGCGGGACCGCGCACCCGTCCGGCCCGCAGGCCTCGGCACCACCGTCGTCGATCAGCTTGAGCGGGGAGCGCGCGCCCCAGGCCTGGCTGAGCGCCTGGGTGAACACCTCGGCCGGCTGGGCGCCCGAGACACCGTACTTCCGGTCGAGGACGAAGAACGGCACCCCGTTCGCCCCGAGCTCGGCGGCCTCGCGCTCGTCGGCGCGGACCTCGTCGGCGTAGGCGGCGGGGTCGGCGAGCACCGCACGCACGGCCGCCTCGTCCAGCCCGGCCTCCACCGCGAGCTCCACGAGCCGGTCGGTGCCCTCGGTGAAGAGGGACCGCTCCTCGGCGAAGTTCGCCCGGTACAGGATCTGGATGAGCTGGTCCTGCCGACCGTGCTCCTTGGCGAAGTGCAGCAGCCGGTGCATGTCGAAGGTGTTGCCGTGGTCACGGCCCCGGGTGCGGTAGTCGAGGCCCTCGGCGGCGGCCTGCGCGCCCAGGTTGTCCTCGCCCGCCTGGGCCTGGGCCTCGCTCATCCCGTACTTCTTGGTGAGCATGGCGAGCACCGGCTGGACGTCGCCCTTGGCGCGGCCGGGGTCCAGCTCGAAGGAGCGGTGCACCACCTCGACCTCGTCACGGTGCGGGAAGGCGGCGAGCGCCTTCTCGAAGCGGGCCTTGCCCACGTAGCACCACGGGCAGGCGATGTCGCTCCAGATCTCGACGCGCATGTCTTCGGCTCTCCAGGTAGTAAAGGTCGTCCAGTACCTGAACCTTCAACCAGTCCACTTCATTCCCCGCCGACCGCGAAGCGCAGGTACAGATGGTGGTCGCCCTCGGCGGCCGGGTGGTCCGGGTCCGGCACCCAGCCGAGGCGGGCGTAGAAGGCCTGGGCCCGCCGGTTGCCGGCATGCACGTCCAGGACGGCCGTCCGTCTCCCGTCGGCCTGCCACTGCTCCACGCAGGCGGCGTGCAGAGCGCGGCCGATCCCGGCCCCCCAGTGGCCGGGATCGACGTGGAACTGGAACAGCTTGACCGTCCCGGCGGGGCCGTCCTCGAGGGCGCGGAAGGAAGCGATGCCGACGATCTCGCCCGCCTCGACCGCGCACAGCACCTGGCCGTCGCGGCGGGCCACGGCACCACGCCAGGCCGCCGTCCAGTCGGTCCCGTCGTCCGGCAGGCCGTCCGGGTAGTACGTCGACCGGGCCCGGCGGTGCAGCGCGGCGATGTTCTCCACCTCGGCGGGCAGCGCGGTCCGGATGACGCGAGGGGCGTGCACGTGGTCACTGGTCATGCGACGGATGACGGGCCCGCGGGCGCCCCCGGTTCCTCCCCGTCAGCTTCCGTCGCGCAGGTCGTTCGGCCAGCCCGGCCTGAACTCGATGTGGTCGTACGTCACCACGCAGCCCTCGCCGAGCGGCGACTGGGTCATGAAGCCGACCAGTGCCGCGTCCGTCTCCTTCTCACCGCCGAGCGTGAAGAGGCGGACGAAGGTCCACTTCCGGCCATCGCGGGAGGCGTGGAAGGCCAGTGCCCGGCCGGTGCGGCTGATCCGCAGCCAGACCGAACTGCCGTCCACCGTGAAGGCGTTGGAGTCGTCGGAGTGACCCCGGGTGACCACCGTGCAGACAGTGGGCACGTCCGGGGAGTTCTCCAGGCAGAGCTTGGCCCAGGCCCGGTCGCCGACGTGGACGTACAGCACACCGGCGTCGAAGGCGGCACCGAACCCGACGGTGACCCGGGCGATCAGCTGGAAGTCCCCTTCGGGCGCCCCCAGCAGCCGGGGCGCGTCCGAGGCGGGTTCGAGCGCCTCCCCGGTGGGCGGCACGAACCGGTCCTGGCGCGCCCCGGCCCACCCGGTGAGCACACCGTCCTCATAGAACCAGTGTCCGTCGGGCCCGTAGGTGCGGAGGGAGAAAGGGAGTTCGGGAAGTTCCAGGTCCATGGTCGGATTGTGTCAGGAGCATGCACCCCGAAGGGGTCGCCGGGGGTCCCCCCGGGCCCCGCCCCGCCGTTACCGCTCCAGCACCCCGTTGAACCGCCGCGGAAGCCCCAGCGGGTTCTCGTCCCGGAGCTCCGCGGGCAACAGAGCCGCCGGCGCCCCCTGGTACGCCACCGGCCGCAGCCACCGCTCGATGGCCGTACCGCCCACGGACGTGGACGTGGACGTCGTCGCCGGGTAGGGACCCCCGTGGTGCTGGGCCGGAGCCACGGCGACCCCCGTCGGCCATCCGTTGACCAGCACGCGCCCGGCCAGCGGCGTCAGTTCCGCGAGGACCTCCGCACCGAGCCCCTCCCCCGCGGCCTCCTCGGCGGACAGGTGGACCGTCGCCGTGAGGTTCCCCGGCAGCCGCGACAGCACCGCCGTCGCCTCGTCACGGTCCTCGTAACGCACCACCACGGTCACCGGCCCGAAGCACTCCTCCAGGAGCAGGTCGTACGCGCCCGCCCGGGCCAGTCGGTCCGCCGCGACCGAGAGGAACCCCGCGCTGACGGTGTGCTCGCCCCCCGCCCCGGGCGTCACCGGGCTCTCCACGTCGGGGAGTTCGGCGCGCTCGGCGACCCCGGCGAGGAAGTTGTCCCGCATCCGGTGGTCGAGGAGCACGCCCGCGTCGGTGTCGCTGACCGCGTCCGTGAGGGACTTGACCAGCCCGTCCCCCGCGGCGCCCGACGGCACCAGCACCAGGCCGGGCTTCACGCAGAACTGTCCGACGCCCAGCGTCATCGAACCGGCGAGCCCGGCGCCGATCTCGCCACCGCGCTCGGCGGCCGCGGCCTCGGTGACGAGGACCGGGTTCAGGGAGCCCAGTTCGCCGTGGAAGGGGATCGGGACCGGACGCGCGGCGGCGGCGTCGAACAGCGCCCGCCCGCCGCGGACCGAACCGGTGAAGCCGGCCGCGGCGATCAGCGGGTGCCTGATCAGTTCGAGACCGGCCTCGAAGCCGTGCACGAGACCGACCACGGCCTCCGGCACGCCGTGCTCGGCGGCGGCCCGGCGCAGCACCTTCGCGACCAGCTCGGACAGCGCCGGGTGGTCGGGGTGGGCCTTGACGACCACCGGGTTGCCGGCGGCCAGCGCGCTCGCGGTGTCACCCCCGGCGACCGAGAAGGCGAACGGGAAGTTGGAGGCCGAGTAGACGGCGACGACACCCAGCGGGACCTTGTAGCGGCGCAGGTCCGGGATGGGCGGGGTGGCGGTGGGGTCGGGGTGGTTGATGACGACGTCGAGGAAGGCGCCCTCGTCCACGATGTCCGCGAAGGCCCGCAGCTGGTAGGCGGTGCGGGCGAGTTCGCCGGTGAGCCGGACCGGGCCGAGCGCGGTCTCCGCGTCGGCGGCCTCGACCAGGCGGTCCTTGGCCGCTTCGAGTCCGGCGGCGGCCGAGCGCAGGAAGGCGGCGCGGACGGTGCGGTCGGCGAGGGAGCCGCGTGCCGCGTGCGCGGCCGTGACGACGGCGTCCACCTCCTCGGCTGTGGCCTCCACCGCAACCTGTTCGCGCTGCTTCCCGGTGCGCGGGTCGACACTCCAGACTGGTGCTGCTGCCACCGCGGGTCCCTCCATGAGTTGCGTTCTGCCGCAGTATCCGGGTCATTCACCAGGGACGTTCGATATACTGAACGCTGTCTCTGATGATGAATATGCTGTCGGAGACTATATCTTCGGTTTCCCGTCCAACGAAGGGGTCAAGGGCGATGGCGGCAGGCGAGACAGGCGGCGGGGCGCAGGTCAAGTCCGCGGTGCGGACCGTGGAATTGCTCGAGTACTTCGCCGGCCGCCCCGGTATGCACTCCCTCGCGGCGGTCCAGGAGGCCGTCGGATATCCCAAGTCCAGCCTCTACATGCTGCTGCGCACCCTGGTGGAGCTGGGCTGGGTGGAGACGGACGCGACCGGCACCCGGTACGGCATCGGGGTGCGGGCGCTGCTGGTCGGCACGTCCTACATCGACGGCGACGAGGTGGTCGCGGCGGCCCGCCCGACCCTGGACCGGCTCTCCGACGACACCACGGAGACCATCCACCTGGCGCGCCTGGACGGCACCAACGTGGTCTACCTGGCCACCCGCCAGTCCCAGCACTACCTGCGCCCCTTCACCCGGGTCGGCCGCCGTCTGCCCGCCCACTCCACCTCCCTCGGCAAGGCGCTGCTCGCCACCCACACCGACGAACAGGTCCGCAAGCTGCTGCCGGAGACGCTGCCCGCGCTCACCGAGCACACCCTCACCGACCGCGAGAAGCTCATCGAGGAGCTCCACCAGATCCGCGAGCAGGGCTTCTCGGTCGACCGCGAGGAGAACACGCTGGGCCTGCGCTGCTTCGGCGTGGCGATCCCCTACCGCACCCCGGCCCGCGACGCGATCAGCTGCTCGGTCCCGGTGGCCCGGCTGACCCCCGCCCACGAGCAGATGATCAAGGACGCCCTCTTCGACGCCCGGGACCGGCTGACCCTGGCGACGCGACGGCTCTGACCGGCGTCCGCATGAGCGGACGATGAGAATTCCACGGCGACGGGAACGCGCGCCCCGCTTTCGCTCGTCTGTCTGAGCGGGATGAACAAGACGATCAGGCGGGCGTCCGTCTTCACACTGCTGCTCGTGCTCGCCCTGCTGGGCAGGGCGACATGGGTGCAGTTCTACGACGGTCAGGCCCTCGCGGACGACAAGTACAACCGGCGGAACGCGATCCAGACGTATTCTCAGCCGCTCGGGAACATCATCGTGGCCGGTGACGCGATCACCGGCTCGGCACGGACGTCGGGCAGCGACCTCGCGTACAAGCGCACCTACACGGCCGGCAAGCTGTACGCGGCGGTGACGGGATATGCCTCGCAGAGCTATGCCCCGACCCAGTTGGAGGGCATCTACCAGGACCTGCTCAACGGCACCGACAACCGCCTGAAGACGGTGATGGACACGCTCACCGGACAGCGCGCCGACCCGGGCAACGTGATCACCACGATCGACCCGGACGTCCAGAAGGCGGCCTACCGGGCGCTCGGCGACAAGAAGGGCGGGGCCGTCGCGATCGACCCGAAGACCGGCAGGATCCTGGCGGTCGTGTCCACCCCGTCGTACGACCCCGACACGCTCACCGCCGCGAACACCGCCGGCGCGGCCTGGAAGTCGCTGAACGCCGACGCGGACAAACCGCTCACCAACCGGGCGCTGCGCCAGCCGCTGCCGCCGGGCTCGACGTTCAAGCTGGTCGTCGCGGCGGCCGCCCTGGAGGACGGGCTCTACAAGAACGTCGACGTCAAGACGGTCAGCCCGGTCCCGTACACCCTGCCGGGCACCACGACCCCGCTGAAGAACGAGAGCACCACCGCGCCCTGCCCGAACGCGTCGATCCGGGTGGCCCTGCAGTACTCCTGCAACAACGTCTTCGGCAAGATGGCCGTCGACCTCGGCCAGGACAAGGTGCGGGCGATGGCCGAGAAGTTCGGCTTCGACGACAGCAAGCTGGACATCCCCGTACGGGCCTACGCCAGCGTCTACCCCAAGGACATGGACAAGGCCCAGACCGGCCTCTCCGGCATCGGGCAGTTCGACGTCACCGCGACCCCGCTCCAGATGGCCATGGTGTCGGCCGCCATCGCCGACGACGGCAAGCTGGTCTCCCCGCACATGGTCTCCCAGATCACCGACAGCGGCGGCGACGTGCTCAAGAACTACGACGACGACACCAGCACCGAGCGGATCGTCAGCTCGTCCACGGCGGAGCAGCTCCAGTCCGCGATGCAGACGGTCATCGAGCAGGGCACGGGCACGAACGCGCGGATCGCCGGGGTCACGGTGGGCGGCAAGACGGGCACCGCCCAGCACGGTGAGAACAACAGCAAGACGCCGTACGCCTGGTTCACCTCGTACGGCAAGTCGAACAGTACCGGCAAGGAGGTCGCGGTGGCGGTGATGGTCGAACAGTCCGACGCGGCGAGGTCCGAGGTCAGCGGCAACGGCCTGGCGGCGCCCGTCGCCAAGGCGATGATGCGGGCGGCGTTGAAGTGACGCCCCGAGCAGGAGCGCCCTTCAGGGGCGCGGGGCGGTGGTCCCTGTGCGGCTACCGCCCCGCGGGCGCGACCGGCTTCCCTACTTCACCCCCAGCACCTGCTCCACCGGGTCGATGGCGAAGTACACCAGGAACAGCGCCGACACCACCCACAGCAGCCGGCTGACCTCCTTCGCCTTCCCCAGCACCGCCTTGATCACCACGTACGCCAGGAACCCGGCCCCGATGCCGTCCGTGATCGAGTAGGTGAACGGCATCGCGGCGATCGTCAGGAACGCCGGGATCGCGATCTCGTACTTGTCCCAGTCGATGTGCTTGACGTGGGTCATCATCAGGAAGCCGACGGCGATCAGCGCGGGCGCCGCCGCCTGGAGCGGCACGATGGTCAGCAGCGGGGTGAGGAAGAGGGCGAGTCCGAACAGCCCCCCGGTGACGAGGTTGGCGAACCCGGTGCGGGCGCCCTCCCCCACTCCGGCCGCCGACTCGATGTACGCCGTGTTGGAGGAGGCCGACCCGAGGCCGCCGGCCACCGCCGCCGCCCCGTCGATGAACAGCACCCGCCCGATGCCGGGCACCTGCCCCTTGTCGTCCAGCAGCCCGGCCTCGGCGCTGATGCCGACGATCGTGCCCATGGCGTCGAAGAAGTCGGACAGGATCAGGGTGAAGACCAGCAGGACGGCGGTGAGCACACCGGCCTTGGCGAAGCCGCCGAACAGGCTGAAGTGACCGACGAGCCCGAAGTCGGGCGGCGAGACGATCTTGTCGGGGACCTTCGGCGTGGTCAGGCCCCAGCTCTTGATGTCGGCGACCGAGTTGATGACGATCGCCACGACGGTCATGGTGACGATGCTGATCAGGATCGCGCCCTTCACCTTGCGGGCGACCAGCGCGATGGTCAGGAGCACGCCGGCGCAGAAGACGAGGACCGGCCATCCCGTGAGCCGGCCCACGGCGCCCAGCTGCACCGGCACGGTGGTGTCCGCGGCGTCCGGGATCCGGCTGACGAAGCCGGCGTCGACGAAGCCGATGAACGCGATGAACAGGCCGATGCCGACGCCGATCGCCTGTTTCATCTGCTGCGGGATGGCGTTCATGATCGCCTCGCGCAGTCCGGTCACCACGAGCACGCAGATCAGCAGGCCTTCCAGGACGACCAGGCCCATCGCGTCGGACCAGCTCATCAGGGGTGCCAACTGGAAGGCCACCACGGCGTTGAGGCCGAGCCCGGCCGCGATGGCGAGCGGGAGGTTGCCGCCGACGCCCATGATGATCGTCATCACGCAGGCCACCAGTGCGGTCGCGGTGACGAGTTGACCGGTGTCGAGGGTGTGGCCGAACTTGTCCTTGGCGCTGCCGAGGATGATGGGGTTCAGGACGAGGATGTAGGCCATCGTGAAGAACGTGGCGAAGCCGCCGCGTATCTCCCGGCCGAAGGTGGAGCCCCGTTCGGAGATCCTGAAGAACCGGTCGACGCCGTTCCCGGCAGGCGGCGCGGCGTCCCTCGGCCGGTCCACCTTCTGCGTCTCGGACATGGTCGTACTCCTGAGCGTCGATGTGCGGATGCTGGCTGGATTGTTCCCGCGTCGAACGCGTTTCAGGTTTTCCGCGTGTTACGGAATCGGGCGCACGCACGCCGCGCCTCGGGCAGAGCCCGTTTCCCGGCCCGGGTCGAGCGGGGCGCCGCCCTGCGGCCGGTGGCCGGCTAGATCCGGGGGGGTGGGCGCCACGGCCGCGGTCGCCTCGGCCGTGGAGCCCGCCCCCTGTTGCCGACGACCCCGGTTACGACACGAAGTACGTCGGGTTCGGCAGCTTGTACGTGCGGTCCGCGTAACCGCCGTCCAGGTCCGAGTACTGGTCGCCGAGGTTGGCGACGATGTCGTACCCGAGGTCCTCCTCGATGTGCTTGCGGGTGCCGGACTTGTACTGCACCGTGGTGCAGTTCCAGGTGCCCGGGGTGGCGCAGGCGCTCAGGTAGGACGGCGGGGCGGCCTTGTCCTTGAGGAACATGTGGGCGGCGTCGAGGTTGACGTCGGCGCCGATCTTCTTCAGGTTCTCGACGGCGGCGGTGCGCTGCGCCTCGCTGAGACCGGAGTTGTAGAAGACCTCGACGCCCTTGCTCTGCGCGTACCGGACCAGTTCGGCACTGCCGAAGACGCCGGGCCGGTCGGCCTTGTTGACGTAGTCGGCCCAGGTGGTGCCGTTGTACGTGTAGTTGTAGCGCTTCTCGTAGTCGAGGCTGAGCAGCAGCGTGTCGTCGATGTCGAAGACCACCGCGGGCTTCTCGCCGTGGTGGTGCGCCTTGCGCGCCGCCTTGTCGATCTGGCGCTCGACGGCCGCGTCGATGCGCGCCAGGTCCTTGGCGTACGGGCTGTCCGGGGACGCCTGGTACACGCCGTTGGCGTCGGCGGTGGTGCCGTAGTACGTGTCGATGTCCTTCACCAGGAGCCCGATGTTGTAGGGCTCGTGGGTGGAGTTCGCCGTGGACTGGCCGGCGGTGGCGGCACCGGCGCCGTAGAGGGCGCCTCCGGCGACGGCACAGGAGGCGACGACCGCCGCGATCCGAAGTGACTTATTCATGACAGGAGTTCTACGCGCGTCACCCGGGCGGGCGCGAGACCCGTTGCCCGATCGATACCTCATCGGCGGGCAAAAACCGGGTCAAGCGCCCTGGGCGGCTCAGTTCATCGTCGCGCCGATGGTCGTGCTGCCGGTGGTCAGGAAGGTCGTCGTGGGCAGCGAGCCGTCGGGCTTGCGGGCGTTGTACGCCGTCGAGGCGTCCGTCGACCTGAAGGCGGGGGTGCTGACGCCGCTGTCCCAGTTGTTGCCCGCGGAGACCACGGCGGAGCCCTTGGTGGCGGAGCCGCTGCCGTTGCTCACCGCGAGGTTCTTGCCGAGGCGGGCCGCGCCGGTGGCGAAGTAATAGCCCCACTTGGAGTTGGCGTAGGCGGTGGTGCGGTTGACGGCGATCGCACCGGTGTTGGAGTTCTCGGTGAACCCGTTGCCCGCGTTGCCCCAGGCGGCCGAGTTGTTGACGACGTGCGCGACGGTGACGCCGTTGCCGCCCAGCTTGAAACCGTTGCCGTTGCCCTCGAAGGCGGAGTCGCCCCAGCGGTTGACGCCGTTGCCGAAGGACCAGGTGTGTTCGATGGTGACCGGCGAGGAGAAGGACCAGAGGTCGATCCCGTCGTCCGAGTTGTTGTACAGCCGGGCGCCCGTGACGAGGTTGCCGGTGCCCGAGCCGAACTTGACGGCGACGCCGTCGGCGTTCTGGCCGTGCTCGGCGGCGTCGTAGTTGCCGTAGCTGTCCAGGTTCTTGACGGTGTTGTTCACGGTTCCGTCGCCGGTGAGCGTGAAGCCGGAGTCGCCGCCGTTGATGGTCTTGATGTTCGACCAGTTGGTGCCGGTGCAGGACTGGCAGACGACCGCGCTGTCCGGGGAGTTCTGGAAGGTGATGTCGGAGACGTTCCAGTAGTCCGCGGTCAGTTTGAAGATCCATGAGCCCGAGGGCAGCGACGAGCCGTCGATCTTCACCGTCTCCGAACCGTACGCGGTGAGCGTGACGGGTGCCGACGACGTGCCGTCGACCGTGGACTGGAGGGTGGCCGTCGGGTAGTAGGTGCCGCCGCGCACCTGGATGACCGTGCCGGCGGTGGCGTTCTTGATGGCGTTGGACAGGTCGGCGGAGGTGCCGACCACGACGGTCGCCGCGTGCGCCGGGGTGGCGATCACGGCGAGTCCGAGCGCCGCCGTGGTCGCGGCGAGTGCGGTGAGGGTGCTGAGTCGACGCATGACGTGCGGGTCCTTTCGTCGATCAGGTGGCGGGGGTGTGTCGGGGCGTCCAGTCGCCGAGATACCTCGCGGGGGTGTGCGACGCGGCCTCGGCGGCGGTGAGCTGGGGCCGGTTCCCGGGGACGGTGATCACCGCGCCGGGCCCGGAGTTGCGGTACTCCGCGAACCGCATGGACTGCCAGGGATGGGCGTCCCGCATGTTCGTGTAGGGCGCGACGGGGTCGATGCCGGGGCCGACGAGACTGTCCCGCACGACCAGCGAGGGCCAGGCGGTGGTCTCGTACGACGGCACCCACGGCCGCGCCAGCTTGTACGCGCCGTCCTCCGCGCCGGAGGTGAACCGGGAGCGCACGGCGAGGATGCCGTGCGGGTTGGCACGGGCGGTGGAGGGGGCGAAGACCATCCCCTCGGGGGTGAAGCCGACGTCCCGTGGCAGGGTGTGGAAGTGACAGCGGTCGAACACCGCGGTCGCCCGTCCGAAGACGAAGTCGACGTCGCCCTCGACGTAGCAGCGCCGGAAGCACTGCCGGTCGAAGGCGTCCAGCGTGGTCGTGTCGACGAACAGGGTGTCCTGGTGGGCCAGCAGCCGGACGTTCTCGAAGAGGGTACGGTCGCCGTAGGTGTACGCGGCCACCGCCTGGGTGCCGGTGATCTCGGGGTGGTCGGCGCGCAGCCAGTCGTTGGCCAGGGTCAGGTCCCGGACGGTGAGCCCGGACGCGGCCGAGGTGAAGGTGGCCGAGCCCGCGGTGCCGTAGGTGGTCCCGTCCGGCTTCTTCGTCCCGTTGGCGTGGTCGAAGACGATGACGGCGGCGCACGGATCGCGCAGGGCCCCGCGGATGGTCAACTCCGCGGCCTCCGGCGGCACGCTGACGACCTCGCGGTACGTCCCCGGGTGTATGACGATCGTCCGTCCGGGGCCGTCCACCCTGTCGACGGCCGCCTGGACCGACTCCCCGGGACGGACGTGCAGCACCCGGCGGCCGGACGCGGACGCGGGTCGGGCGGCGGTGAGCAGGGCGCCGGTGGCGCCCGCAAGGAGGGTGCGCCGGCGCATGTCAGCAGTCCTCCTTCCAGGGCTCCCAGTCACCGAGGTACGTCTCGCGCGTCGCCGCCCCGGCTTCGGCGGCGGTGAGCTGGGGCCGGTTCCCGGGGACGGAGATCACGGAGCCCGGCCCGGTGTTGCGGTACTCGGCGAACCGCTGGTTCTGCCATGGATGGGTGTCCGACATGTCGGTGTAGGGAGCCGCCGCGTCGATGCCGGGGCCGAGCCAGGTCTCGCGGACGGTGAGCATCGGACGGGCGGTGGTGTCGGAACCCGGCACCCACGGGCGGGCCAGCTTGTAGCAGGCGTCCGGCGCCGCACTGCTCACCCGGCTCCTGGTCACCAGGTAGCCGCGCGGGTTGGCGACCGCCGTGGAGGGCGCGAAGACGAAGCCGTACGGCGGGGCGGCCAGGTCGGTGCGGTCCAGGGTGCGGAAGTGGCACTGCTCGTACACCGCGGTCGCCCGCCCGAAGACGAAGTCGACGTCGCCCTCGACGTAGCAGCGCGCGAAGTACTGGCGGGCGAAGGTGCCGAGCGCCGTCGAGTCGGCGTACAGGGTGTCCTGGTGGCCGAGGAACCGGCAGTCGGTGAACGCGCTCCGGTCGCCCTGCACCTTGAGGGCGACCGCCTGGGTGCCGGTGATGTCCGGGTGGTCGGCGCGCAGCCAGTCGTTGGCGAAGGTGATCCAGCGGGCGGTGAACCCGTCGGCCTGCACGGTCGTGGTGGCGGAACCGGACGTGCCGTAGGTGCCGCCGCCGGGCTTGGGGGTGCCGTTGGCGCGGTCGAAGACGATCACCACGGCACGGGGGTCCTCGGCGGCACCGATCCAGGTGGCCTCGGTGCGGGCGGTGTCGAGGATCACCGTCTCCCGGTAGACGCCGGGGGCGACGACCAGCGTCCGGCCGCTGCCGGTGGCGGCGGTCACGGCGGCCTGGACGGTGGTGAAGTCGCCGCGCCCGTGCGGGTCGACGTACAGGGTCCCCGGGGTGCGGCGGCGCTCGGGCGACCCGTACCGCCCGAAGGGGCGGCCGGCGGCGTGCGCGGGCAGGGCGGCCAGGCCGAGCGCGGAGCCCGCCCCGGCGCTCGCGAGCAGGAAACCCCGTCTGGACAGGGGGAGGAGGGGCGAGGACATGCGGGTGCTCCTTGCGGACGGAGAGGGACTTGGGGGGTGGCGGTACGTCCTTCGCGGAGGGAGGGGCCGGAGGGGGCCGGGGCGCTGGTGCCCCGGCCCCCTGGCGGCCGGGTCAGCGCAGCCGGCCGGCGCCCGCGCCGCAGTCGACGAGGCGCGGCACGGCCCACGCGGGGTCGATCCCCGTGCGCAGGGTGGGGGTCCAGCCGGCCCCGGACTGCAGGATCTCGCCGGGGACCTGGGCGTTGTGGACGGCGATGAGGTCCGTCAGCTCGCCGTTGACGTAGTTGTCGTCGGCGGTGAGCGGTGCCTCCTTCCACTTCTTCAGGATCGTGCCGGCGCCGACGCCGTCCGGCAGGGTGAACGCGTTGTGCTCGGCGACGAGCTGGGACTCCATGCCGATGCCGTAGCTGTAGCCGTAGCCGTCCTTCGCGACGAAGTGGTTGTCGTAGGAGTCGACCTGCCCGAACCGCACCCGGGGGGCCCGCTCCACCAGGTTGGAGAACAGGTTGTGGTGGAAGGTGGCCCTGAGGTGGCCCCGGTCCACGGCGGCGGTGGCGGCGCTGTCGCTGTTGCCGATCAGGATCGTCTTGTCGTGGTCCTCGAAGACGTTCCAGGAGGCGGTGACGTAGTCGGCGCCCTTGACGATGTCCAGCTCGCCGTCGTGCTGTTCGTAGATCCGCCCGAAATAGGAAGGCAGGGTGCTGTCCGGGTGGTCGCCGTCGGTGAAGGTGTCGTGGTCCATCCAGACATGGGTCGACCCGTAGATCACCGCGCTGTCGTACTCGGAGTTCCAGTTGCCGTCGGCGGTGTCGGTCGGGTCCCACTGCGGGAAGCAGTCGAGGGGGCTCTCGAAGCCCAGGTTGCGGACGATCACGTTGTCGACGGCCTTGATCTGCAGGCTGGCGCCCTTGAAGCCGGCGTCCTTGCCGACGCCGACGATGGTGGTGTTGGCCGGGACGTAGGCCTTGACGTAGGCGTCCTGCCGGGCCTGCGAGGCGCGCCGCAGCCCCTCGGGGCTGTCGTCGGGCTCGTTGTCCAGGTTGGTGGAGCGGCCCCACGCCTCGGGTGAGTACTTCGCCAGGTAGGCGCCGAAGTCGTAGCCGGGCACGGCGAACGAGTCGCAGCTCGGCCCGTCGGCGTCGATCGTGCCCACCACTCTGACGATCTTCGGTGCGCTGCCGCCGTCGGCGAGGGCGGCCTTGAACTGGTCCCAGGTGGTGACGGTGTAGACGTGCGCGGCGTCGGCGGCGGATCCGCCGGTGGTTCCGGTCGTGGTCGAGCCCCAGCCGTCGTGCGCGGCCAGCACCTGCCGGTCGAGCGCGGTCCGGTGCGGGGCGGCGGCCTGGGCGGTCCCGGTCGCGGCCAGCACGAGAGCCGTGCAGCCGGCCAGCATACCTATGACGCGTCCATGACATATATGTGTACGCACTGTGCGGTTCTCCTCGGCTATGCGGGTGGCCAGGTGATCCAGGAAGTCGGGATGTCCTCGTGCAGCCGGACGACGTCGTGCCGGGCGAGCACCCGGGTGCGCAGCAGTTCCCGCGCCACGAGCCGGGCCACCGCGATGGCCCCCGGCGGGTTGAAGTGCGTGTTGTCCTGCTCGGTGCCGGTCCAGTTGAAGTACGTCTTGGTCGCCTCGACGCCCAGCGACTGCCACAGGGCCAGCGACAGCGCCTCGATGTCGAGCAGCGCCACGTGCTCCCGCGCGGCCAGCGCACGCATCGCCGCCGGATAGTCGCCGTGGGTCGGTACGGCGTTGCCGTCGGCGTCGAACCTCCTGCGCTCGACCGGGGTGGCGAGCACCGGCCGGGCGCCGCGCGCCCGTGCTCCCGCGACGTACGTCAGCAGGTACTCCTGGTACGTCGTCCACGGCTCGGTGTACCGGGTGGGATCGGCGCTCTTCTCGTCGTTGTGCGCGAACTGGACGAGCAGCAGATCGTGCGGCCGGAGCGTGGCGAGGATGGCGTCGAGCCGCCCCTCGTCGACGAAGCTCTTCGAACTCCGCCCGTTCACAGCCTGGTTGGAGACGGTGACGTCGTTCCGGAGGAAGAAGGGGAGCGCCGTCCCCCAGCCGGTCTCGGGAGCCTCATCGGCCTGCTTCCGGGCGGCGGTGGAATCACCGGCGACATAGAGGGTTCGAACCCTCTGGGAGGTACGACCCACGAGGGGGACTGCGGCAAGCGCGGCCGAGGTGACCTGTCTACGGGTGAGTGACAAGACCGTGCACCTTTCTGACCTCAGGGGCGCGGGGAACTGCGCGACCGGCCACAGCGGACCCGCAGCTCCCCGCAACCGCTCTCAGTGATGGGCCTTCCAGTCCGCCTGGGCCTTGTTCAGCTGATCGGCCAGCGTGTCCAGGAACTCCTTCGCCGTCATCTTCCCGAGCAGCACCTTCTGGAAGTTCGGCTCGTTGTCGGCCTTGGAGATGGTGTTCCAGTCCGGCAGGTAGTAAGGCAGCTGCACGATCTTCGTGCGGGCGCCGTTGAGCGCCTCGGCCGCCAGCTTGGTGGGCTCGGCCTTCTGGACCCACGCGTCGGACGCCGCCTGCGTGTTGGCCGGGATCTGCCCCGCCGACTCGTTGAACTTCGAGTTCTCCTCGTGCGACAGGGCGAACTCGACGAACTTCCAGGCGGCCGCCTTGTTCTTGCTGGACTTGAAGACACTCAGCCCGTCGACCGGGTTGGAGATCTGCACCCGCGTACCGTCGTCCCGGGTCGGGTTCGGCAGCCCCCGGAACCTGTCCGCGCCCAGTGCCTTCAGATGATCCTGGTACGACCCGAGGTTGTGGCTCAGCATCCCGATCGTGCCGCTGTCCCACTGCGCGACCATCTTGGTGAAGTCGTTGTTGACGTCGGCGGACGGCGTGTCCTTCTTGTACAGCGCGACGTACTTCTCCAGCGCTGCCACGTTCTTCGGGTCGTTGACCGTGGTCCTGTCGCCGTTCCAGAACGAGGTGATCCCGCTCTGGCCGTACGCGGCGTCGAGCGCCGGCGCGATCGACCCCTCACCGCCCCGGATCGTGAACCCGAACGCGTTCTTGGCCTTGTCGGTGAGCTTGTCGGCGGCCTGGTAGAACTTCGTCCACGTCGTCGGGGCGTCCAGGCCCGCCTTCTGGAACAGGTCGGTCCGGTACCACAGCACACCGTTGTTGGACGAGGTCGGGATCTGGTACAGCCGGTCGCCGCCGCCCGCGGCCCGGCTGTTGTCCAGCAGCTTCTGATTCAGCATGCCGTTGAGCGAGCTCTTCGCCAACCGGCTGTCCAGCGGCTCCAGCGCGCCCTGCACCGCGACCTCGGCGAGCATCGCGGTGCCGACCCCGCCGACGTCGGGCAGGCCGCCGCCCTGGATGGCGGTGTCGTACTTGGACTGGGCGCTCGCGGCGGGAATGCCGACGTACGTGACCTTGATGCCGGGGTTCTGCTTCTCGAAGTCGGCGATGATCTGCTTCCAGACGTCGGTGCGGACCCCGCCGTTGTTGTCCCAGAACGTGATCGTGCCCTTGCCGGAGCCCTCGTCGCCCTTGTCCCCCGCGCTGCCGCTGCCGTCGTCGCCGCAGGCGGTGGCGGTCAGCGCGAGCACGGAGCCCAGGGCGACGGCCACGGCGGCACGCCTGCTTCTGCGGATGCTGCTGTTCATCGGTCGGCTCTCTTCCTCGGGTCTCTTCTTCGGGATCCAGTGGAGATACACGCCGGTGGGGGCGGTGCCCCGGTTCGGCAAGCGCTTGCTAAGGAGATGCGTCATTGCGGCTCCCACCAAGGACGACGGTTACTGGGCGCTGATCCGGAACTGCGAGAAGGTGGCCGCCCCCGCGTGGCCCGGGCCTTCGGGGGCGGCGGCGAAGAGTCCGAGCAGGGTGCCGGCCCAGCGCCACGGGGTGGCCGCGAACACGGGCCCCGAGGGCACGAAGCCCGCCCCGGCGTTCCGCTCGGCGACGGCGTCGGCGAACCGGTGCACCAGCCGCAGCACGCCGTCCGCGCCACGACGTGGGGAGGTGAACCGCGCGGCGGGTTCCAGGCGTTCGAGGGCGCGGCCGACCAGGGTCGAGCCGACCAGGTCGCGGGAGTGCAGCAGCGGGAGTCCGGGGGCGCGGCCGAAGCCGGCGGCGCCGAGGACCGGGGGGCGGTGGGTCGTCGTCACCGGGTCACCGCCTGGCGCGGGGAGAGCGGGGCCGGGAGCCCGGGGTGGCTGACGTATTGGCCGGCCCGGCGGCCGGCGGCCTTCAGCAGCAGGGCGGCGTCCGTCATGTGCTCACCTCTTTCGGCGGGGCCCAGGGGGCGCTCAGCTCGGAGTAGAGGGCGAGGGTCTCGGCGCTGGCCGCGACCAGCCGGTCGATGCCGGTCACCACCCGGCGGTCCTCGTCGGGGAGACGGCGCCAGGCGCCGGCGGGCAGCGCGGCCGGGTCGTCGGCCAGCCGGATCGCCTCCACGACCTTCATGAAGGCGCCCGTCGCGTCCGGCTCCACCAGCAGATCGGCGCCCGTGGTGAGGTGGTCGACGAGGTTCTCCAGCAGGTCCGTGGTGCCGTACTCGATCTCCTCCGGACCGTGGCCGGCCCGCTGGACGAGCACCCGGTCCAGCTTGTACCAGAAGGTGATCCGGCCGCGGTCGCCGTGCACCAGGACGTACGGGTCCCCGGGTTCCTCGGCGCAGAGCGTGGCGGCGACGGTGACCGGGCCGCGCGGGGTGGAGATCCGCACGCACGAGGTGTCGTCGGACTCGATGTCGTTGGCGCGCAGCAGTTCGGTCTCGATGCCGGTGACGTCCTCGGCGCGGGTGGTGCCGAGCAGCGCGAGTCCGGTGGCGACGGCGTGCGCGAGGGGGTTGGTGAGGACCCCGTCGACCACGTCCACGCCGTTCAGCCGCCGCTTGCCGGACCAGGCCGCGCGCCGGTAGTAGGACTCGGCGCGGGCCCAGGCACCCGCCCCGCCCACCCCCGTCACCGTGCCGATCGCACCTTCCTCGATCAGCCGGCGGATCGCGGGCACGGCGCCCGAGCCCAGCGACTGGAAGCCGATCTGGCAGGCCACGCCCGCCTTGGCGACGCCGTCGGCCATCCGCCGGAACTCGGCGTACGACGGTGCCGGCGGCTTCTCCAGGAGCACGTGCACGCCCCGCTCGGCCGCGGTCAGGGCCAGGTCGGTGTGGGTGGGGATGGGGGTGCAGAGCACGGCGACGCGGGCGCCGGTCTCGTCCAGCAGCGCGCCGAAGTCACCGGACTGCACCGGCTGCCCGAGTCCCTCCGGCAGCTCGTCGGCGCCCAGCGGGGTCAGCTCGCAGATGCCCACGAGCCGGACGACCCCCTTCTCCTGGAGCCGGCGGATGTTCTCCAGGTGCCAGCGGCCGTGGCCGCGCGCGCCCGCCAGGACGATGTCGACGGTCATGGGGTCCTCCCTGCGTTGTCGATCTTTGCGAGCAGGGTAAGCGTTTGTCCCGAGCGGTCCGAAAGGCGTCTCATCCCTTCACCGCCCCGGCGCTGAAGCCGGTGATCAGCCACTTCTGGATGAAGGCGAACACGATCACGACCGGTACGGCCGCGATGATCCCGCCCGCCGCCAGCGCCCCCAGGTCCACGCTGTCCGCGCTCATCAGGGTGTTCAGGCCGACCGGGATGGTCTGCTTGCTCTGGTCCGAGAGGAACATCAGGGCGAACAGGAAGTGGTTCCAGGCGTGCACGAAGGCGAACGAGCCGACCGCGACCAGCCCCGGCCGCAGCAGCGGCAGGACGACGATGCGGAAGGCGGTGAGCCGGTTGCAGCCGTCGACCCAGGCGGCCTCCTCCAGGGAGGACGGCACGTTCCTGATGAAGCCGCTGATCAGGATCATCGACAGCGGCAGCTGGAAGACGGTCTCCGCGATGACGACACTGCCGAGCGAGTTGATCATCCGCAGGTTGGCGAAGATCTGGAAGAGCGGCACCAGGAGCAGCGCGCCGGGCACGAACTGGGAACAGAGCAGGGCGAGCATGAAGCCGCGCTTGAGCCGGAAGTCGAAGCGGGCCAGCGCGTAGCCGCCGGCCAGCGCCACGACCGTGGTCAGCACCAGGGTCGCGACGCCGACGTAGACGCTGTTGGTGAAGTACGTGCCGAAGCTGCGCTCGGTCCACACCTTCTGGAAGTGGTCGAAGGTGACCGGCCAGGGGACCAGTGAGGTGGATCCGGCGGGGCGGACGGCGAAGAGCAGGATCCAGTAGAACGGGACCAGGGTGAACAGGAGGTAGATCCCGAGGGGGAGGTAGATCTGCCAGCGCGGGACCTCGTCCCAGGCGCGGCGCCGCTTCCCGGGGCGGGCGGGTTCGGTCGCCACGGGCTGTGCGGCCGGTGCGATCTCGGTGATCACTTCGTCTCGCCTCCGAACTTGCTGAGCCGCAGGTAGACGACCGAGCAGAAGAGCAGGATCACGAACGCCACCGTGGTCAGCGCCGAGGCGTAGCCGAAGTTGTGGGCGTCGACGCTGGTGTTGGCGATGTACAGCGGAAGGGTCGTCGTCTCGCCCGCCGGGCCGCCGCCCGTCAGGGTGTAGAGCAGGTCGACGTTGTTGAACTCCCACACCGCGCGCAGCAGCGTGGACAGGACGATGGCGTCCTTGAGGTGCGGCAGCGTGATGTGCCGGAACTGCTTGAGCCGGCTCGCCCCGTCGACCTCGGCGGCCTCGTACAGGTCCTTCGACACGGACTGGAGGTCGGCGAGGATGAGGATCGCGAAGAAGGGGACGCCGCGCCAGAGGTCGGCGACCACGGCCGCCGGGAAGACGGTCGAGGTGTCCGAGAGCCAGCTGGTGCCGTACGACCCGATGCCCGCGTCGGCGAGGTAACGCGTGATGCCGGTCTGGGAGTTGTAGAGCAGCACCCAGATGGCGGAGGTCAGGACGCCGGAGACGGCCCACGGCGAGAAGACCAGTGCCCGGCCCAGCGCCCGGCCCACGAAGGTCTGGTTGACGATCAGTGCCAGCGCCAGTCCGAACAGCAGTTGCAGCCCGACCTCCACCACGACCCACTGGGCGCTGAAGGTCAGCGTGTCCCAGAACTGCGGGTCGTGGGCGAAGGCCTGCGCGAAGTTGCCGAAGCCCGCGAAGCCGTTCCGCCAGGGCTTGGTCGGGTTGTAGTTCTGGAGGCTGTAGTAGAAGACGCTGAGCACCGGGTAGGCGATGAAGCCCAGCATCAGCAGGGCCGCCGGGGCGATCAGCAGGTACGGGAGCCTGCGCGGCGTCGCGGAGGCACGGCGCCGCCGGGGTGGCGCGGGCGGGTTCGCCACGGCTGCGGCTTGGGCCACGACTGTTCTCCGTTCGCATGGGTGACAGCGGGTGCAGGAAGCGCTTGCTGGACGGCGCTGCGTGAAGCGCTTCGACGGTGCTTCGGCGGTCGTCGGCGTGAGGGGCGGCTAGCCCGCGTACGGGTCCGGGACTTCTCCCGGCCGGGCCAGGAACTCGAAGTCGCAGCCGGTGTCGGCCTGGGTGATCTGCTGGTCGTAGAGCGCCCCGTAACCGCGCCCGTAGCGCACCGGCGGCGGCGTCCACGCGGCCCGGCGCCCGGCCAGCTCCGCGTCGTCCACGTGGAGGTGCAGGGTGCGCGCCTCGACGTCGAGGGTGATGGAGTCCCCGCTGCGTACGAGCGCGAGGGGGCCGCCGACGTACGACTCGGGCGCGACGTGCAGCACGCAGGCGCCGTAACTGGTGCCGCTCATCCGGGCGTCGGAGATCCGGACCATGTCCCGCACGCCCTGCCTGAGGAGGTGGTCGGGGATGGGCAGCATGCCGTACTCGGGCATGCCGGGACCGCCCCTGGGCCCCGCGTTGCGCAGGACGAGCACGCTGTCGGCGGTGATGCCGAGCTGCGGGTCGTTGATGGTGCGCTGCATGGTCCGGTAGTCGTCGAAGACCACGGCCGGCCCGGTGTGCTTGAGCAGGTGCGGTTCGGCGGCGATGTGCTTGATGACCGCGCCGTCCGGGCAGAGGTTGCCGCGCAGCACCGCGACCCCGCCCTCGGTGGCCACCGGGTTGTCCCGGGGCCGGATGACGTCGTCGTCGTGCACCCGGGCGCCGGCGAGCTGCTCGCGGTAGGTGTCGTACGACACCGTCGGCCGGTCGAGGTGGAGCAGGTCGGGGATGCGGGACAGGAAGCCGGGCAGGCCGCCCGCGAAGTGGAAGTCCTCCATCAGGTACGTCCGTCCGCCGGGCCGTACGTTGGCGAGGACGGGCACCGTACGGGCGATGCGGTCGAAGTCGTCGAGGGTGAGCCGGACCCCGGCCCGGCCGGCCATGGCGATGAGGTGGATGACGGCGTTGGTGGAGCCGCCGAGGCCGAGCACGGTGGTGACGGCGTCCTCGAAGGCCTCCGGAGTCAGGAGCCGGGAGAGCCTGCGGTCCTCGTGGACGAGTCCGACGATCCGCATCCCCGCACGGGCGGCCATCCGGTCGTGCCCGGAGTCGACGGCCGGGATGCTGGACGCCCCCGGCACGGTCACCCCGAGCGCCTCGGCGGCCGCGGTGAGCGTGGAGGCCGTGCCCATCGTCATGCAGTGACCGGGGGAACGGGCCAGTCCGCTCTCCAGCTCGGCCATCTCGCAGTCGCCGATCAGGCCGGCGCGCTTGTCGTCCCAGTACTTCCACATGTCGGTGCCGGAGCCGAGGACCTCGCCGCGCCAGTGGCCGGGGAGCATGGGCCCGGCGGGCACGAAGACGGTGGGCAGGTCGACGGAGGCGGCGCCCATGAGGAGGGCCGGGGTGGACTTGTCGCAGCCGCCCATGAGGACGGCGCCGTCCACCGGGTACGACCGCAGCAGCTCCTCGGTCTCCATGGCCAGGAGGTTGCGGTAGAGCATCGGGGTGGGCTTCTGGAAGGTCTCGGAGAGGGTGGCGACCGGGAACTCCAGCGGGAAGCCGCCGGCCTGCCACACGCCCCGCTTGACGGCCCCCGCCCGGTCACGGAGGTGCACATGACAGGGATTGATGTCCGACCAGGTGTTGAGGATCGCGATGACCGGCTTGCCGAGGTGCTCCTCGGGGAGGTAGCCGAGCTGGCGGGTGCGGGCACGGTGGCTGAAGGAGCGGAGGCCTTCGGTGCCGTACCACTGGTGGCTTCTGAGTTCCTCGGGCTTCTTCATGCGGACCATCCGGCGGCGATCGCGGCGACCTCGGCGCGTTCTTCCTCGGGCAGGTGCCTGCTGGGCGGGCGGACGTCGCGGCGGCACAGGCCGAGGGAGGCGAGCGCCTCCTTGACGACGGTGACGTTGTTGGCGGAGCCGCCCGCGGCACGGAGTTCCTCGAAGCGGCGGATCTGCTCCCAGACCTTCATGGCGGCCGGGTAGTCGCCGGATCGAAGCGCTTCGATCATGTTCAGCGAGACGGCCGGGGCGACGTTCACGAGACCGGAGGTGAACCCGGTGGCACCGGCCGAGAAGTAGGAGGGGGCGTACGGCTCCGCGAGCCCCGCCACCCACACGAACCGGTCGAGGCCGGCGTCCCTGGCGAAGGCGGCGAACTTCGCGGCGTCCGGGACGGCGTACTTGACGCCGATCACGTTCGGGCAGGCGTCGGCGAGTTCGGCGAGCCGGGCGCCGGTCAGCTGGGCGTTGCGGACGTACGGTACGACGCCGAGCCCGGGCACGGACCGCGCGATCTCGCGGTGGTAGTCGACCCAGCCGGCCTGCGAGACGTAGGGGTGGACGGGCTGGTGGACCATCACCATCTGCGCGCCGTGCTCCCGGGCGTGCCGGGCGGAGGCGACGGCGGTGGGGACGTCGTGGCCGACACCGGCCAGGACCACGGCCCGGTCCCCGGCCTCGTCGAGCGTCAACTCGGTGACGAGCCGCCGCTCTTCGGGGGCCAGGGCGTAGAACTCGCCGGTGTTGCCGTTCGGGGTGAGGGTGCGGATCCCGCCGTCGAGGAGCCGGCGCAGCAGGGCCCGGTGGGCGTCCTGGTCGATGCCGCCGTCCTCGGCGAAGGGGGTCACCGGGATGGCCACGACGTCGGCCAGGGCCGCCCGTTGGGTCTCGAACGCCACGCTGCTCATTGCCGGCCTTCCTGGTCGGCCGCCCGGGGGAACGCCCGGTCGACGAAGGACGCGATGTGGGAGTGCAGGGCTCGGGCGGCGCCGTCGGCGTCGCCCGCCAGCGCCAGCCGGAGGATCTCGTGGTGCTCACCGGCCTCCTGCTCCCAGGAGGGGGAGGCCGCCCAGGCGACCGCGGAGACGAGGGCGGCCTGGTCGCGGACCTCGTCCAGCATCCGGCCGAGCAGCGGGTTGCCGCACGGAAGGTAGAGGGCGCGGTGGAAGTCACGGTTGGCGAGGGAGCGTTCGGCGGTGTCGGTGGCGTCGGCGGCGCGGCTGAGGGCGTCGCGGGCGGCGTCCAGGGAGGCGCCCCGGCGGACGGCGCGCCTCAGTGCCTCCGGTTCGAGGAGCAGCCGTACGTCGTAGACCTCGCGCGCCATGTCCGCGTCCACCATGCGCACCGTGACGCCCTTGTACTGGCTCATCACGACAAGACCGGTCCCCGCGAGGGTCTTGAGCGCCTCCCGCACCGGCGTCTTGGACACCCCGAACTGCGCGGCGAGCTCGGTCTCCACCAGGGCCTGGCCGGGCGTCAGCTGCCCGGTGAGGATGCGGTGTTTGATCGCGTCCAGCACGTACTGCGTGCGGGACGGGATCGGCATGGGCACAGAGGTCATGCGCGCCTCTCGGGGTCACGTACCGAGCCGTCACGGCCCGGTCTGACGTATCTGATCTCGCGTATCGCGTCTCATATATGACGTACGAAGTACGATGCGGACGAAGGTAGGGAGGGCACCCCTGCTTCGTCAATGCTTCTGTCAAAGATCGTGCGGGTGAAGCCCGCGGGCCACGACCTAGGGCATCTTCCCGATCCCTGCGGCCGCGCCTTAGACGCACGATGAGCAGGCATGACGACCCCCAGCTCATGGGCCGTGTCACGGCTGCTCCGGGACCGCGACGCGGCCCTCTTCCTCACCGGCGTCGTGGTGTCCGGCTTCGGCACCTCCGCGCTCTGGCTGGTGGCCGGTGTCTGGGTCAAGGACCTCACCGGCTCCGACGGCCTCGCCGCCCTGTGCACCGCCGCCCTGTGGGCCCCCACCCTCCTCGGCCCCGTCCTCGGCGCCCTCGCCGACCGCGTCCGCCGCAAACCCCTGGTGATCGGCACGAACCTCGCGCTCGCCGCCCTCCTGCCGGCCCTCTGCACGGTCCGCTCCCCCGGCTCCGTCCCGTTGCTGTTCGCCGTCCTCCTCCTCTACGGAGCGGCGGGCGTCGTCGAGGACGCGGCCGGCTCCGCCCTGGTCGTCTCCGCCGTCGACCCCGCCCTGCTCGGCGACTTCAACGGGCTGCGGACGACCGCCCGCGAGGGCATGAAGCTGGTCGCCCCGCTGACCGGCGCCGCCCTGTACACGGCGTACGGCGGGCCGGGCGTCGTCCTGCTGGACGCCCTGACCTTCGTGCTGGCGGCGGGGCTGTACGCCCTGTTGCGGGTCCGGGAGCAACGTCCCGAGCGCCCCGCCGGGAGCCGGCGCCGACGGACCGCCGAGGGGATCCGGTCGCTGTGGGCACACCCGGTGCTGCGGCCGCTGGTGTGCGCGGGCGCGGTCACGATGGGCCTGGTCTCGCTCGGCAGCAGCCTGAACTACGCGGTGGTGGACGCCCTCGGCCACTCCCCCGCCTACGTCGGGGTGCTGTACGCCGCCCAGGGGGTGGGCTCGGTCGCGGTCGGGCTGGTCTCCGGGCCCGCGCTACGACGGCTCGGCGAGCGGTGGTTCGCGGCGGCCGGGATCGCGCTGACCGGGCTGGCGACGGCCGGGCGGGCGGTGCCGTACGACCCGGTGCTGCTGGTGTGCGGCCTCGCGGGCGGACTGGGCCTGCCCTGTGTGCTGATCGCCGCCCACACCGCCGTACAGCGCGAGATCCCGGCCGCCGCGCTGGGGCGGGCGACCGCGACCGCCGACACGGTGATGTTCACACCGAACGTGCTCGGGCTCGCGGCCGGGTCCGCCCTCGTCGAACTCGTCGACCACCGGCCGCTGCTGGTGGTCCTCGGCGGCGCGCTGCTCGGCACCGCCTGCCTGCCGGCTCAGCGCAGCGCCTCCCGTACCGCCGCCAGGTCGCCGTCCGATGCCAACCCCGCGTGATAGAGCCGCAGTTCGGTCGCGCCCTGGTCGCGGGCCCGGGCCGCGTCGGCGGCCAGGGTGCCGGGGCCGCCGCCCATTCCGGCGACCACGGTGAAGTTGGCGGCGAGGACCGTGCCCGGCCGGGCGTGCTCGGCGAAGGGCGCCAGCAGGGCCGTACCGCCCGTGCAGGGGACCACGACACCGTCGGCGACCGACAGCACGTGCGCGGGGTCCACGCCCGCGTTGGCTCCGCAGTGGTAGGTCACCGGGTCGGCGTGCAGCAGCACCTGGAAGCCCTCGGGGGCGGCCGCGCGGACCGCGGCGACGGCCGCCTCCTGGAGGGTGCGGGCCCTGTCGTCCCGCCAGGCACGGGTGGCCGCCGCCACCGGCTCGCCGAGCAGCTTCTCGACCGTCGGCCAGCCGGCGTCGTCCGCCGCGCCCCGCCACAGCGGCTCCAGCGCGTCCCGGACGGCTGCGGCCAACTCGTCGGCTTCCAGGCCCTGTTCGCCGTACCCGGCCCGGCACGCCGGGCAGAAGCACAGCGCCATCAGGTACTGCCCGGCGTCCCCGAGGCCGACCCCGGCGGTCTTGTCGTGGGCGTGCAGGTGCTGCAGGCCGTACCAGCCGAGGGACTCCAGTTCGGTGCCTGCCGCGCCGGGCCGGACCGCGGCCTCGGCGGCGAGGTCGGTGAGGTACTCACGGGTGGCGGGCTGGGCGATGCAGGGGGCCCAGGGGTAGCGGTCGCCGTAGGCGTTGACCACCGAGGTGTCCGGATGCTCGGCGCCCAGGCGGGAGTTGTGGGCGAGGACCACCCAGGTGTGGACGTCGAGTCCGGCGTCGCGCAGGGCCTCGGCCGCCTCCCCGAAGGCGTCGCCGGGGGCCCAGTCACCGGCCGGGTACGGGCGGAGCCGGCGGCCCGCCCAGCGGTCGTCCGTCGGGTAGTAGACGGCCGCGTGCTCGGCGGTGACGATACGGCGGCGCGGGTGGCGCGGGGTCAGCGCGCGGGTGGAGTGGTAGGCGGAGGCGAGGGTCACCTGGTCCACGCCGAGTGCGGCGAAGCGGTGCGGGGCACCGGGGTCGCCGTTGACGTCCCAGGGGTAGACGAACGTCGACGTCCGCAGCCGCGCCGCGCCGTCCGGCGACTTCTCCCGTCCTGCTTCGGACACCGTCACGCGTTCCCCTCCAGCAGTGCGTGGCCGCGCTCGACCAGCCGGACGAGCTGCTTCACATGATCCTCGTGCGGTTCGTGCAGTGGTGGCCGGACCTCGCCGACGTCCAGACCGCGCAGCCGTACCCCGGCCTTGACGAGGGAGACGGCGTATCCCCGGCCCTGGGCGCGGAGTTCGACGAACGGGCGGTAGAAGCCGTCGAGCAGACGGGCCACCGTCGTCCGGTCCTCTTCGCGCAGGGCGGCGTGGAAGGCGAGGGCGATCTCGGGGACGAAGCAGAAGACGGCCGAGGAGTAGAGCTCGATGCCGATGGCCCGGTAGGCGAGCTGGGTCTGCTCGGCGGTGGGCAGGCCGTTGAAGTAGAGGAAGTCGCCGGGGACCTCGGTGCGGACGGCGCTGACGACGCGCTGCATCAGATCCAGGTCGCCGAGGCCGTCCTTGAAGCCGATGACGCCCGCGGTGCGGGCGAGTTCGACGGCCGTGGCCGGGGTGAACACCGCGTTGTCGCGCTGGTAGACGATCACGGGGAGGGCGGTCGCCGCGGCCACCTCCCGGTAGTGCCGCAGCAGGCCCTCCTGGCCGGCGGCCACCAGGTAGGGCGGCATGGCGAGCAGGCCGTCCGCGCCCGCGGCCTCGGCGAGCCGGGCGTAGCGGACGGCGAGCGCGGTGCCGTAGCCGGCGCCCGCGACCACCGGCACCCGCCCGTCGGCCGCCGTCACCGCCGCGGCGACACAGGCCTCGAACTCCTCCGGCAGCAGCGCGTGGAACTCCCCGGTGCCGCAGCAGGCGAACACGGCGGCGGCCCCTGCCTCGACGCCCTGCCGGACGTGCTCACGGTAGACGTCGAGGGCGAGAGAGCCGTCGGGGCCGTAGGCCGTGACGGGGAAGAAGAGGGGCCCGCGCGGGTCACGGAGCCGGGCGGCGAGCGGGGCTGGCGTCACGGGCGCTCCCTGTCGATGCATGGTGTCGATGCATGTTTCTGATCGACGTCCATATTCATGAATGCGACCACGTTACGAGTCCCCCTCAGGGCCGGTCAAGGAGACGATCGACCAACACGCGAGCGGATTTCCGCACGCCACGGCAGACTTGACGGGGCGCGCCCCGGCTCCCTAGCGTGTCCATGAATGTGAATATGATGCACGTACGCGACCGGCGTCGAGTCAAGTCGAGTCAAGGAGACCGTGGATGCCCACTCCCCGCACGCTACTGCTCACCGGCGCCGCAGGCGGGCTCGGCACCCTGATGCGCTCCCTGCTCCCGGAGTACGGCTACGCCCTGCGCCTGCTGGACGTGCGGCCCGTCGAGGGCGAACCGGACGCGATCACCGCCGACCTCGCCGACCAGGACGCGCTGCGCGAGGCGGTACGGGGCGTGGACGCGGTCCTGCACCTCGCCGGGATCTCCCTGGAGGCGCCCTTCGAGAAGATCCTGCGGTCGAACATCGAGGGCACGTACAACCTCTACGAGGCCGCCCGCGAGGCCGGCGTACCGCGGATCGTCTTCGCCTCCTCCAACCACGCCGTCGGCTACACCCGGGCCCCGCGCGCGGGCGAGCCACTGATCCCGGTCGACACCCCGCGCCGCCCCGACACCTTCTACGGCCTGTCCAAGTCGTTCGGCGAGGACCTCGCCCAGCTGTACTGGGACCGGCACGGCCTGGAGACCGTCTCCGTCCGGATCGGCTCCTGCTTCCCGGAGCCGGCCGACGTGCGCATGCTCTCGGTGTGGATGAGCCCGGCCGACGGCGCCCGCCTCTTCCACGCGGCGCTGACCGCCGACAAGGTCGGCCACACCGTCGTCTACGGCTCCTCCGCCAACACCCGGCTGTGGTGGGACCTGAGCAGCGCACGGGCGCTCGGCTACGAACCGCAGGACGACTCGGAGCGGTTCGCCGGGAAACTGATCGCCGAACTCGGCGAACTCGACCCGCGGAACCCGGCCCACACCCACCTGGGCGGCCGCTTCGTGAACGACCCGCCGATCTGGCCGTACTAGGGCGTGTTGCGAAAGTCCCGCCTGCCGCGCGACGCCATGCACGCACTCTCGCCGCACCGGGCCCTGACCCAAGTACGTCCAGTACGTGGAT